>SVCL01000083.1 GCA_015058405.1 Clostridium sp. | reverse complement strand
ATGCGAAGTTGACTTCAATTTCTTTTAAGGTTTGTCTCATTGAGCGGATGCCAAATATATATTGAATCATTTGCTGCATCTAATTTTCTAACTAAATGATTTTTAGGAACAAGATCATCTATACTTAATAATTCTATTTGAGTTCTATCTGCTTTCTTTTTAACACCTATCATATTGAAACACCACCTTATATTAGTTAATTATATTTTAACATAAAAATAGACAACTATCTTCGAAAACGAAGTTAGTTGTCAACAGTCTGAGGTTTTAGTACAATACTAAAACCTGTTTTTTAAAGAGGAATGCACAATCATGAACAATTCTCACACTGATTTTTCCTCAATCTTATTATGTACATATAATGAAAAATATATTCACTATAAAATATATATTTTTAAAAATATATAAACATTAATGTATAATATTTATATCAATATAGATTAAAAAACAATTATATTAAAAGGTGAAAAGAGGTAGAGCGTAATGATAAAAATTTGGGGAAATAGCATTCCGGGATTTGATACAAGTATAGATCAAAAAGAACCTTCTTTGAAAAAATATATTATAAAAGGAAAAGAGTTAAGGCCAGCTATAATTGTATGTCCTGGAGGAGGATATACTTTTAAAGCTCCTCATGAAGGTGAACCTATAGCAAAGTGGTTAAATTCTATTGGTATAAATGCTTTTGTGTTAGATTATAGAGTTTCACCTTATAGACATCCATATCCATTATTAGATCTTCAAAGAGCGGTAAAATTTATTAGATATAATCATGATAAATTCAATATTGATCCTAATAGAGTTGGTGTTCTAGGGTTTTCAGCAGGTGGACATTTAGCAGGAAGTTTATGTGTACATTTTGATTATGAAGGTGATTATCATAAAGATGAGATTGATATGGTAAGTGCTAAACCAGATATGAGTGTACTATGTTATCCAGTAATTAATCTTACAGAATATGCTCATATAGGAAGTAAAAATAGTTTATTAGGTGAGGATGCAAATAAAGAATTAGTTGAATTTATGTGCTTAGAAAAACAAGTTAGAGAAGATACTCCTCAAACTTTTATATGGACAACAGCTCCTGATAATAGTGTACCTATGGAAAATTCATTGTTGTATGCTACAGCGTTAAAGAAAAATAAAGTACCATTTGAAATGCATGTATTTCCAGAGGGTGGTCATGGTTTAGGATTAAGAAATGATTTCCCTTATGTAACAAGATGGGCAAAGTTATGTGAAGAGTGGTTTATAGAGAGAAAATTTTTGTAATTTTAAATACAAAAGTAATAGTTGACATTAAAATGAAAAGAGTGTATTATATTTGATAAATAACAAATGCAGTGATTAGGCAAAGTAGTTTAGTGAAAAATTTCAGAGAGCTGTTGTTTTGGTGTGAAACAGTATTGGAAGCTATATGAATATCTCCTATGAGCAGTTAAGCTGAAAATTAATATTTTTAGTAAGCTTGAACGATTAACACACGTTAAAGTGTTCCATATTAATAGATATGTGAGTTTAAGTGGTTAAAATTGTTTTAACAATTAGAGTGGTACCGCAGAGAGTAGTTTTATATACCTTTGTCTCTATATTTTAGAGGCAAAGGTTTTTTATTATTTACAATATTTAATTGGGGGGCGTTTTATAAATGCAATTATTAAAAAAAATTAGTAAACTTTTATCTGACAAAACATCTGTTTTTGTTATAGCTGTATCTGTTATAGCTTTTCTATTACCAGAAGGTTTTACTTGGATAAAGGGGACAAAACAAAGTGTTATACTTGGAATTATAATGTTAGGTATGGGGATGACATTAACTAAGGATGATTTTAAGATATTAGCACAAAGACCTTTAGATATTTTTATAGGTGCTGTAGCTCAGTATACTATAATGCCGCTTGTTGCTTTTTCAGTTGCAAAAGTTCTTAACTTACCATCTGGTATTGCTGTCGGATTGATTTTAGTAGGGTGTTGTCCTGGAGGGGTATCGTCTAATATAATGTCTTTTTTATGTAAAGGAGATGTAGCTTTTTCAGTAGGGATGACTACAGCATCTACATTATTATCACCAATATTAACTCCTGTTCTAGTGTTATTTTTAGCAGGAGAGAAAATATCAGTTGAACCATGGGGAATGTTTAAAACAATTATCGTTGTTACAATTTTACCTATATTAGTAGGATTTTTGATTAATCTATTTTTTGATAAAAATAAAAATTTCAAAGATATAAAAAGTATTATGCCAGGAGTATCAGTTATAGGTCTTGCACTTATAGTTGGAGGAGTTATAGCTCTTCAAGGAAGCAATTTCTTGAAGTCTGGATTATTAATATTTGTGGCTATATTTTTACATAATACTATAGGATATGCTTTGGGATATGGAGTAGGTATAATTACCAAAATGTCTAAAGCTAAAAAAAGAACTATTTCAATAGAGGTTGGTATGCAAAATGCTGGTCTTGCAACTAATTTAGCATCTGCACATTTTGCTGCATTACCAGAAGCAGCTGTAGCAAGTGCTGTTTCTTGTGTATGGCATTCAATTACAGGAACTTTGCTTGCTGGATTATATATTTATATGGATAATAGATTAGTTAATAAGGAAATTAAAGTAGAAAGAAGTTTAAATTAATAGATGTTTATATTTAGATTAGAGCTGTATTTAGGGGGATACAGCTCTAATTTTTTAGGGAAAATTTATAATGAAAAAAATTTACAATAATTAATTCGTATTATTGCTATGAGTAAAGTATATCTAATCAATATGTCAAAATGATGTCATGAAAGTATAATATAAAAATTAAGTTCTAATTGTTTTAAGTAAAAATTAAGAAATATTAATAATTTCTTATATTTGTAAAAAAACCAATAAAAAGGAGTGAGATGATTGTATAATTTTAAATAGGAAGTTTGGTATATGAGGTGTTGAAAATGAACCGATTTATAAAAAGAAGTAATTCAAGAAGATTTATATTAAGAGACAAAGATATCAGAAATATAGATTTGGTTTTAGTTGTTGTTGTACTAGGACTAGCTCTGTTTGGGGCTTTAAACATTTATTTATGTACTAAGGGAGGAGTGTTTACTACTCCGTATATATTTATAAAAAGGCAACTTATATGGTTTTTTATATCAGTTATAGTAGCATATTTTTTATTATGTATAGATTATAGACAGGTCTATAATTTTGCTCCCATTTTTTATTGGATAACTATAGGCCTGTTAATTTCAGTATGGATACCTCATATAGGTATAAAGGTTAATGGTGCTCGTGGATGGATTAATTTGGGGATTATGAAACTTCAACCTGCAGAGTTCGCCAAGTTTTCTATTATATTAATGCTTGCAAAGTTAATAGAAGATATGGAAGGAAAAATAAACGATATAAGAAATTTAGCAAGGATAGCTATATATTCAGGCTTACCAATTGTATTAATTTTAATAGAAAAAGATATGGGTATGACTATGGTATGTTTCTTTATTATTTTAGGAATAGTATTTTTTTGCGAGTTAGATAAAAGAATATTACAAGGTGGATTGTTAGCATTATTTATAGCCATAGTAATAGCGTGGAATGTAGGATTAATACATGATTATCAAAAAAAGAGATTAACTGAATTTATGAATGAAAGTATAGATGTATCTGGAGATGGATATCAGTTATATCAAGGGATTATAGGTGTTGGAGCTGGAGGAATATTAGGAGGAGATGTGTCATTAAATCCTAAGGTATCACCGGGCTATGTAGGAACTCATGTACCAGAGGTTCAAACAGATTTTATATTTACAGCTATAGCTGAGCAGTGGGGATTTTTGGGGGCTATATTTTTATTGGTTTTGTATGGAATATTAATAACTAAGATGATAAATATTGCTAGAACCTCTAAGGATATATTTGGATCAGTTGTATCAATAGGAATGGTGTCATATCTTTTATTTGCTATAATGCAGAACATAGGAATGACTATAAAGCTTATGCCTATTACAGGAATTACGTTACCTTTAATAAGCTATGGAGGAAGTTCGTTATTAACTACTATGGCAGCAATTACTATAGTAATAAATATAGGTATGAGAAGAGAAAAGATTAATTTCTAATTTAAAATAGGGCTGTATCAAAAGGCTTAAATTAATGATGTTATAACATCATTAATTTAAGCATTCTTTTTGTACAGTTCTTTTTTGTAAATATAGAGGTTTAGGAATGGATATTTTTTAATTCTTAAAAGGAGTTATTTGGCGCTTAACATATTTCTAGATATGTATAGTAAGTTATAAGATAAAAATATTGATAAAGAAAAGTTAAAAATATATATTAAAATGGAATAAAAAGTAAAAAAGGAGGAAGAAATGAAAAGGTTAATTTTAAAAAAGATATTAGCTATGGTTACTACTGTTATGATGATGGGAAGTGTAATTCCTACAGTACAGGTAAAAGCAAATGAAGAAGAAGTTAAGAATGAAGTAACAAAAGAAGATAATGAAGAACCTTCTAAAGATCCATCAGATGAAAAAGAAAAACCTAATTATGCAAAAGCATTTCAATTATCTATGTATTTTTATGATGCTAATAAGTGTGGTGAAGTAGAAGGAAAGGATAGGTTAGGGTATAGAGGAAATTGTCATTTAGAAGATAAGAAAATTCCCTTAAAGGCCAAAGATGAGCAAGGATATGGCACTAATTTATCAGAAGAATTTATTAAAGAAAATAAGGACTCTTTAGATCCAGATGGAGATGGATGTGTAGATTTAAGTGGTGGATATCATGATGCTGGGGATCATGTAAAGTTTGGATTGCCACAAAGTTACTCAGCTTCAACTTTAGGTTGGGGATATTATGAATTTAAGGATGCTTATGAAAAACTAGGAGATGAAGATCATATAGAGGATATCTTAAAATGGTTTAATGACTATTTTATGAGATGTACTTTTAAAAATGAAAAAGGCGATGTAGTAGCTTTTGCTTATCAAGTTGGAGATGGAACAACTGATCATTGTTATTGGGGATCACCAGAACTTCAAACAACAGCAAGACCTGCCTTTTTTGCAACTTCAGAAACACCAGCTAGTGATCAATGTGCAGGAGCAGCAGCATCTTTAGCTATAAATTATTTAAACTTTAAAGATAAAGATGAAGATTATGCAGTAAAGAGTTTAGAGGATGCAAAGGCACTGTATAAGTTTGCTAAGGAGAATAGAGGATTAGGATTCTCTGGTGGTTTTTATAATTCTGCTTATGATGAAGATGAAATGTCTTGGGCAGCTGTTTGGTTATATACAGCTACAGGAGATAAATCTTATATTAATGATATAACTTCAGTAGATTCACAAGGTAATTATACTGGTTATATGAAAAAAATAATAAGCACTACTGATAGTACATGGCAAAATATCTGGGTTCATTCTTGGGATGTAGTTTGGGGTGGAGTATTTGCAAAACTTGCACCTATTACTAATGATCCAGAACATTGGTATTTCTTTAGATGGAATATTGAATATTGGTCTGGAGTACAGCATGAAAATCCAAATGATAAAACATTTATGGAACCAACTCCAGGTGGATTTAGGGTAGTTAATACTTGGGGATCAGCTAGATATAATGCAGCAGCACAACTTTGTGCACTTGTTTATAATAAATATAAACCAAATGATGAATTTGTAAAGTGGAGTAAATCACAAATGGATTATATATTAGGTGATAATCCAATGCACAGAAGTTATGAAGTAGGATATTCAGAAAACTCAGCTAAGTATCCTCACCATAGAGCAGCTCATGGTTCTGAAACAAATAGTATGGAAGATCCAGTAGAGTGTAAGCATACTTTATGGGGAGCATTAGTTGGTGGACCTGATCAAAAAGATTTTCATAAGGATGTAAGAACAGATTTCGTATATAATGAGGTGGCTATAGACTACAATGCAGGTTTTGTTGGAGCTTTAGCAGGTTTATATGATATATACGGTGAAGGACAAGAAAAAATTGCAAACTTTCCACCAAAGGAGGTAGATGAAAAACCTTATTATGTAACTTCAAAAATTGAACAAGAGAACTCAGAAAGAACTCAATTTACAGCAAGAATTCATAATGAGACAAGCTGCCCACCAGTAAAACAATCTGCTTTAAAAGCAAGATATTATTTTAATATATCAGAAATGTTAGAGGCTGGACAAAGTATAGATGATTTAAGCGTACAAGTTATGTATGATCAAGGAAAATCTGTAGATAATATTGAAACAAAGGTAAATGGGCCTTTTGAATGGGATAAAGAGAATGGAATATATTATGTTGAGTTAGATTGGACTGGTAATAATTTTCATGGTTCAAGAGAAATACAAGTGGCATTAGTAGGTGCTCAAGATTCTAACTATAAGGTACATTGGGAACCATTAAATGATTGGAGTAGAGAAGGATTAGATAAAGAAGCTGAAGTAGATACTACACATATTCCAGTATATTTAAATGATGAAAAGGTATATGGAGAAGAGGCAAAAAAATCTGCCACTATAAGTTTAGATGAACCTTTAGATGGAGCAGAATTTAATTATGATAATGAAAAGGCAATTGTATTAAAAGCTAATGTTAAGGAAAATGATGAAAAAATAGATAAAGTTGAATTTTATTGTGATGATGAAAAGGTTGGAGAAGCAGAAAAAGAACCTTATGCTATAAAGTTTAGCTTAGAAAATAAAAATGACAAGCCACTCACAGATGAATATGGAATAAATTATATTATAAAAGCAAAGGCAATAACTAATGATGGAAGGATTATTGAAAGCAATTCAGCAAAAATTTATGTTGAATATTTAATTCCTTTACCAGCTCCTATAGGAATATCTTCACCTCAAGATGGAGCTATTCTTGATACAACAAAAGGTGATGGATCTTTAAGTGTAAAAGCGCAAACTACAGGTTTTGGTGATGTTAAGAAAATTGAAGTTTATGCTGATGATGAAAAGGTTGGAGAAGACATAGGAGTAGGTGATGAAGGAGCACAAAAGAAATTTGAAGTATTATATAATGCTCCAAAGGGATTAAAAGGTATTAAGAATGTTGAACTTAAAGTTTATGCAGTATTGATTGATGGTACAAGGATTAATTGTAGAACTATAAATATAAAGGTTAAGTACCCTTATGATGATGCTTTAAAAGTAACTATGACTCCAAATTCTACAGAAGATGTTACCAATGATATTGGAGGTAAATATGTATTGGTTAATGCAGGAAAGGAATCTATAGACTTAAATAATATAAAAATACGTTATTATTTTACTCAGGATTCAGATGTTAAAAATAATTTTTATTGTGATAGTGCAAGTATGAGCTTTAATGAAGCACCTTGGTATGTAAATGTAGAAAAGAATATAAAAGCAGAATTCAAGAAGCTTGATAATACAGTAGAATTGGCAGATTCTTATGTGGAATTTTCTTTTGAAAAGGTAAGTGATAAATTAACTCCTGGAGCATCTCTTTCATTTGAAGTACGTATAGCTAAAACTAATTGGTCTAATTTTGATAGATCAAATGATTATTCTAATAAAGATTTGAATAATATAGTTGTATTAGATGATGGAGTGGTAATAAGTGGTATAGAACCTTAGTTAATATTTCATATAGAGAATAAGTTTTGATTTTAAAATATACTACACAATATATCACAAAATAATATTTTAGCATCTTATGATTATAGGAATGTCATTTTACGATATAAAAAAGACATTTTACGATATATTGTTTATTTATATGGAGAAAGCATGTACAATTTAGCTATATTTAAGGTTTCAAAAATTGATTATTAAATTGTATAGGGATTAGTTATTAATTTCAGGGGGAAGTGCAATGTTTGCAATTTTGGAAATCGGATTATTTATACACCTGTTTGAGTTTTACAATATAGATTAAGCATCTGTTATATTATTGATGCTTATGGCATATAAGGAGGGTTTTATAAAAAAATCCTCCTCTTTTAAAATTTAACGTTTGATTAATAAATAGCATTAAATTATATTTATTAATCGTTAAATGTATATAATGTATCTTAAAATTAATTATGCAAAGTTTTAGGATAGAAGAAAAATATCATATGACAAATAAAGTCTATTTATTAAATAGATATGATAAAATTTAATGGATAGGTATTAATGATATAAAACGATATAAAAATAGAGATATACTTAAAATGTGTGATTGCTTTTAAATATATCTCTATTTTTATTTTTTTTAATAATGAATTATTTTATTGACAAAAGTAATAATAAAGGTATAAAGTAAGTATAAAAGATACACCCCCTAGGGGGGAGGAGGTAAAAATGAATTCTGAAAGAAAAAAGGCATTACAATCATTAAAAACTGCAAGAGGTCAAATTGATGGAATTATTAAAATGATTGAAGATGAAAGATATTGTGTAGATATATCCAATCAAATAATGGCAGCTCAAGCTTTGTTAAAAAAATCAAACTTAATAATTTTAAAAAACCATATGCATAGTTGCGTTAAGGATGCTTGTGAAGCTGGAAATGCTGATGAGAAAATTGAAGAAGTTATAAGCATATTAGAAAAGATTATGTCTAAGTAGTAAGGAGGTATATATGGAAAATAAGACTTTTATAGTTGAGGGGATGACTTGTTCAGCTTGTTCTAATAGAGTTGAGAGAGTAGTGGGAAAGTTAGAAGGCGTTGATAAGGCTTCTGTAAATTTTGCTACTGAAAAGTTGACTGTATATATAGATGAAAGCATTGTAAATGAAGAGAAGATAAGATCTGTAGTTGAAAAAGCGGGATATAAGTTAATAGATGAAGATTCGGTGAAAAAAGAAGAAAAGAAAAAAACAGAAGCAGATATACTTTTGAAAAGATTTATTACATCTCTAATTTTTGCAGTGCCTTTATTAATAATAAGTATGGGACATATGATTGGAATGCCACTTCCTAGTATTATAGATCCTATGTTGAATCCTTTGAACTTTGCATTAATTCAGATGATTTTAACTGTAATTATTATGCTTACAGGTATAAAGTTTTATAAGGTTGGAATTAAGAATTTAGTTAAATTAAGCCCTAACATGGATTCGTTAATAGCGGTAGGTACTTTATCTGCATTTTTATATGGAGTTTTCGCTATATTTAAGATAGTTCAAGGGGAAAGCGATTATGCTATGCATTTATATTTTGAATCTGCTGCTGTTATACTAACATTAATAACATTAGGAAAGTATCTTGAAGCTATTTCTAAAGGGAAGACATCTGAAGCAATAAAAGCATTAATGGGATTAGCTCCTAAAATAGCTACAGTAGAAAGAAGAGGGAGAGAGCTTCAAGTAAAGGTAGAAGGGGTTCAAGTTGGTGATATAGTTTTAGTTAAACCAGGAGAAAAACTTCCTGTAGATGGAATAGTTATAGAAGGAACTACTTCAATAGATGAGTCAATGTTAACTGGTGAAAGTATTCCTGTTGAAAAGTCTGTTGGAAGCGAAGTTATAGGTGCTAGTATTAATAAAACGGGATTTATTAAATATAAAGCTACAAAGGTTGGTAAGGATACGGTTCTTGCTCAAATAGTAAAATTAGTAGAAGATGCTCAAGGGTCTAAAGCACCAATAGCAAAGTTGGCTGATATTATTTCAGGATACTTTGTGCCAGTAGTAATTTCTTTAGCCATAATCTCTGCTATTACTTGGCTTATATTTGGTGAAAGTGCAACCTTTGCATTGAATATATTCATTTCTGTACTTGTTATAGCATGTCCTTGTGCATTGGGATTAGCAACGCCAACTGCTATAATGGTTGGTACTGGAAAAGGTGCAGAAAATGGTGTTTTAATTAAAGGTGGAGAAGCATTAGAAACTACTTATAAATTGCAAACTGTAGTTTTTGATAAAACAGGAACTATAACAGAAGGTAAGCCGGTAGTTACAAATATAATAACAATGAACTCTACAGAAGAAGAGATATTAACATTTGCTGCTAGTGCAGAAAAAGCTTCTGAACATCCTTTGGGAGAGGCAATAGTTAGAGAGGCAGAGAATAGAAATATTACTTTAAAAGGCATAGAAGATTTTAAAGCTATACCTGGTTGTGGAATAGAAACTACTATAGAAGGAAAGTTAATATCTTTAGGTAATAAGAAATTAATTAAGGAAAAAAATATATGTATAGGAGATTTAGAAGTTGAAGCAGATAAGTTTGCAAATGAAGGTAAAACTCCTATGTATATTGCTGTTAATAATGAATTAAAGGGAATAATTGTAGTGGCAGATACTATTAAGGAAAATAGTAAAAAAGCTATTGAAATGCTTAAAGATATTGGTGTTAAAGTTGCTATGATAACAGGTGATAATGAAAAAACTGCAAAGGCTATTGCAAAAGAAGTTGGAATAGATATAGTTTTGGCAGAAGTTTTACCTGAAGATAAGGCTAAAAATGTAGCTAAGCTACAAGAGAAAGGAAAAGTTGGAATGGTTGGAGATGGTATAAATGATGCTCCAGCTCTAGCACAAGCTGATATTGGAATAGCTATAGGTTCAGGTACAGATGTAGCTATAGAATCAGCAGATATAGTATTAATGAGAAGTGATCTTATAGATGTTGTAACTGCTATAAAACTTAGTAAAGCAACTATTAAGAATATAAAAGAAAATTTAGGATGGGCATTTGGTTATAATATACTTGGTATTCCTGTTGCTATGGGGGTGCTTCATATATTTGGAGGACCATTACTTAATCCTATGATAGCAGCAGCTGCTATGAGTTTTAGTTCTGTGTCTGTATTATTAAATGCCTTAAGACTTAAAAAATTTAAAGCATAAAAAGGAGATGTTTAGTTATGAAAAAGAAATTATTAATCGAGGGAATGAATTGTTCTCATTGCGTTGCAGCAGTAAAAGAAGCATTAGAAGGTGTTGATGGGGTAACAAATGTTTGTGTTAGTTTAGAAGAAAATTGTGCTACATTAGAAACTGAAGTTAATGATGAAATCTTAAAGTCAGCTGTAGAAGAAGAAGGCTTTGATGTGGTAGGAATTGAATAATTCATAAATTAAAGAACTGATTTTTAAAAGAAATTTTAGTGAAAAATCTGTAAAAAAAAAATAAAACTTAAGTATACTATTGGTATCGATTACTTTTGCAAGGATTTATCGTAAAAAAGCTTTTTTAAATAAAGTGAATAGAAAAAAGAATTTATTGATAATAAACTGTTTAGAATGGGTAAATAACTAAAATTTTCTTGCAATTTCAAAGTTCCTATGATAGTATTGAAGTGTAGAAATACAAAATAATTTTAAATTAAAGATTAAATAGATAATAATGTACTCCGATTTAGGAATCATTTAAATCTTAATGGTCTTTAGATTGGAGGAAATAAATATGGATAAGACTTTAACTTGCGTTGATTGCGGTAAGGAATTCATCTTTACTGAAGGAGAACAAGCATTCTACAAAGAAAAAGGATTCGAAAACGAACCAAAGAGATGCCCAGACTGCAGAAGAGCAAAAAAACAACAAAGAAACAACAACAGATAATTGTTTCTGTTTAGAGACTATAAGAATTATTAATTCTTATAGTCTTTTTTGTATAGAAAAGTTTTTACTTACTAAATCTAATTAAAGAATTTCATCTTTTAAGCAAATTAAATCTTGAAGAGTTTTTCTTGCTACAAATTCTAGTGATGTAAGGTCATTTTGAATAGATCTAATAGTTGCTTTCGTATGATTTCCTATACATTCATCTTTTATTACTAATTTAACAAGAATGCAAAAAGCTTTTTGTATTTTTTTCATACTTTTATTTATGCTAAATATAGATATGATTACAAATTTAAATAATTCACGAATTTGCTTTTGATTCTTACAATTTTTATTACAATTAATTTTGAATTCATCTATGCAAAGATCTTCAATATCCCAAGGGCATTCGCATACATCATTTTTTTTACATTTATTACAGTTAGGTGATTTATTAGATGTGTTTTTAGAGATTTTATATTCTTTTTTGTGCATCTCATCCCAATTACTTTCATCTTTAATGTTATTTGATAGTTTTATAGAATGATGAAGCTTTTTTTGTTTTTTTTTATTGTGTTTGATGGAGGTGCTATTTGGGCGTGAATCATCATCAGCTTCATAAGAATGAAGCCATTTACTATAGAAATTCCTATCTTTATTCAAGTAATATCTATCTTCAGTATTCATAGTTATCATCCTCCCATTAAAAGTTTTTAGAGTTTAATATATAATATGAGTTAATAAAAAATATGTTTCAATAAATTTTTGTGGATACATTATGTAGTTTATGAAAAAAGAAAAAAATAAAAAATCATATAGCAAAATATATAATATTTGCATAAAAATAGTAGAATGTGATATAATATAGAATGTTGTTGGGGTATAGCCAAGTGGTAAGGCATCAGATTCTGACTCTGAGTACCGTCGGTTCAAATCCGACTACCCTAGCCAAATAAGGTTCTATAGTTTTTTAAGGCACTTTAAGTTGATTTCTTAAGGTGTCTTATTTTTTGACGTCTAAAAAATATTAAATTCAATAGTTGCTGAATTCAGCATATATTATTTATAGGTATTAATGTATATGTGGAGTGAGATTTATGAAAGATTTTAATTGTTTAACTGAGGTGGATTTTGCAATTCTAAATTGTTTAATGTATATACAAATAATAGATAAAAAATATATATGTAACAGGACATTCTAAGGGAGGAAATAAAGCAGAGTATATAAATAATATAGTGGAACCTTTAGTAAATGGGAAAAGCATATTACCAGATGAAATAACTTTGAAGTTTATAAAAGATACAGCTAATACTGTGTATATTATGGATAAGTATTTTAAAGATTTTAATATAGAGATGGGGGCAATGTATTTAAATGCAGTTAAAAAGTATGATATAAATGAGTTATTTATAAAGTTTTTATTTGAAGAATTAGAAGTTAGTGACTTGAAAAGATTAGGGGAGTATGTAAAATATATAACATCAATATAAGGTATTTTATATGAAGGAGATAGATTATGGAAGTATTAAAATTAGGAGTAATATTAACTTTAAGTATTATTGGAGTATTTGTTGTTTTTGGATTTTTAATTGAGCTTCTTAATAAAGTAAGTAAAAAGAAGATATATGAAGCTTTTGGTAAACCTGTATTGTTTTTGACTTGCTGCATAGGAACACCTGTGCATGAATTTGGTCATTATATAATGTGTAAAATATTTTTACATAAAGTTGTAGAAGTTAAGTGGTTTATACCAAGTGCAGTTGAAACAGGCGGAGTTTTAGGATATGTTAAGCATAGTAGAAAAAATACTATATATCAAAGAATAGGTGATTTTTTTATAGGAATAGGTCCTTTGATTGTTGGAAGTATAATAATTGCAGTACTTTTTAAGAATCTTTTACCTAGTACTTGTGAGGCTTTATTAAATATGGAGGGATTAAAAATAAATGAAGTATTTAAAATTATATTTTCCATTGCAAATTTAAAGAATTATAAGTTTTGGATATTTATTATTTTATCTATTTCTATAAGTTCTCATATGTCCTTAAGCAAAATGGATATTAAGAATAGTTATTTTGGAGCTATTATCTTATTAGTGATAAACTTAATTATTGCATTTAATATAGTCAACTTTAATATAAACATAGATAGAGTTTTTAAATTTATTTATAATTATAATTTGATTTGCATAAGTTTTATGTCTATAGGTGTTTTAACAATTATATTAACCATAATTATTTCTACAATTTTTTATGGATTAAGAAAAGCAGTTAGAATTTAGAATAGGAAGTATCAAAAGTAATTAAGTTAAATATTTTATATCATAATATATTTAGTTTAATTACTTTTGATACATCATCTTAATTTTTTATTTTAAAGTTATAACTTCCATATCATCAATAGCTTTTTGAACTAACTCCTCTATATTAAGAACTGATTCACTCTTTCTCATAGCTTCAACTCTAGGAGAAGTTTTTGGGTGTTTTGGAACAAATATTGTACAACAGTCTTCATAAGGAAGAATAGAAGTTTCATAAGTATCTATTTCTCTTGCAATATCCATGATGTCTTCTTTATCCATAGCTATAAGTGGCCTAAATACAGGTCTGTCTGCACAATCAGTGCTTACTATAAGTCCTTCCATGGTTTGACTTGCTACCTGACCTATGCTTTCACCAGTTGATACAGAATCAATACCAAGCTTTTCAGAAAGTGTACATGCTATTCTCATCATAAATCTTCTCATTATTATTGTAAGTTCATCTTCTCTACATTTTTCAATAATAGACATTTGAATATCTGTAAAAGGAACTATGTAAAGATTAACTTGTTCAGTATACTTGGCTAGTATTCTTGCAAGATCTTTTACCTTGTCTTTAGCCCTTTCAGATGTATAAGGGTGACTATGATAATATACGCAGTTTAGAGCAACACCACGTCTTGCCATAAGATATCCTGCAACAGGAGAATCAATACCACCTGATAGCATAAGCATAGTGCTTCCATTAATTCCATAAGGAAGTCCGCCAACACCTTTATACTTATCCATATTAGACCAAAGATAAGCGTGTTCTCTTATTTCAAGGTGAATTATATATTCTGGATTTTGTACATTAACTGTTAAGTTATTAGTACAGTTGTGTAAAATATATCCGCCTAAATCTCTTGAAGTTTCCATAGAATTTAGAGGAAAAGTTTTATTAGCTCTATTAGTTATTACTTTGAAAGTCTTTGCTGATACTTCATTAGCTTTTTTTAGAGCTTCTTCTTTTATTAAGTCTAAGTCTACTGGAAGTTTAGTTACAATACAAACTTCAGAAACACCAAATACTTTTCTGATTCTCTTAACGCCTTCATCTATATCATTGACATCAATAAAGTATCTACCTTGATCAATGATTATTTCATATTCTAAACCTTTTAATTTAGCAGAAATATTATTTCTTAATTTTCTCTCGAACTTATTTCTGTTCAAACCTTTTAAAAAGATTTCTGATGCATATTTTACTAAAATTAATTTTTTCATCTTTTGATTCTCCTTAATAATAATAATCCTTTTTTAATTGTATCTATTGTTATATCTATTTCTTTTTCTGTATTAGCTGGTGAAAAGGAAAACCTTATAGCACCTTCAATTTCACTTTTAGTAAGTCCTATTGATTCTAAAACATGGCTTCCAACAACACCGCTTTTGCTTTTTGAAGTACATGCAGAACCAGTGGAAACAAAAATATTTTCTTCGCTTAAAAAGTGCAATAAAACTTCACCACGTACACCTATAAATGAAACGTTTAATATATAAGGTGAAAAGTTATCAGAAATAGGACTGTTAATTTTAATATTTTTGATTTCTGAAAGACGTTTTATCATGTATTCTTTTAAGTTTTTTACTATAGAATAGTTTTCTCTAATATTATTAAATTTATCCTCGGCGGCTACTGTTAATCCAACTATACCTGGTAAGTTTTCGGTACCAGCACGCAATCCCTTTTCTTGATTACCACCTATTATGGTAGGAGTAGGGGATAATCCTTTTTTTAAGTAACAAAAACCAATACCTTTAGGACCATTAATTTTATGACCGCTAATAGTTAGGGCATCTATTTTCATGTCTACAACATCTATTGGTAACTTCCCATAACCTTGAACAGCATCTACATGAAATTTTGTTCTTGGATTTGATTCTTTTATGGCTACACCTATTTCTTTTATGTTTTGAATAGATCCTAATTCATTATTTACGTATATTATGGAAACTAATACTGTATCTTTGGTTATTTTATTTTTTAATTCATCAACATTTATTAATCCATTTGAATCTAGAGATAAATAACTAACATTATGATTAGTTTTTTCTAAGAAAATTACTGTATTTTTTATAGAACTGTGTTCAAAAGAAGTAGTAATAATATGTGAATTTTCTTTTATAAGTCCTCTTAAAATAAAGTTATTTCCTTCACTACCACTTGAAGTGAAATAAATTTCATCTTTTGAACAATTTATAGTTTTAGCTAGAGTTTCTCTACAAGCATTTATTTTTTTTTCGCATTCAAGACCAAGTTTATGTAATGAAGAAGCATTAGCATAAAAACTTTCCATACTTTCAGTGATTGCTTCTATTACCTTTTTAGAAGGTTTTGTAGTAGATGCATTATCTAAGTATATATTCAAAATAACACCTCATTTTCAATAATGTATATTTATTATTAATAGTTTTGACATGATTTATTAATAATATTAAAAAAGAATAAAAATAACATATTGAAAGCATACAATAAAAAATTATTGTGTCTATTCAATAGTTATTTTTATTCATCAAGTTTTTTCCATAAATCTTTATAAAATTTCATATCATTTTCATTTTCAAAGAAGCAAGGAAATTCCATATTATAATTTCCCCATATAGTAATTGGGATTTTATTAAAGTAAAATGTTATAAAAAAAATTTCCCTTGTGGATAGTCTTACTAAAAAGGGAATTAGCTCTTTATTATCTACTTTATAGTATATACCATCATGCTTTAGGTTGATGTTTTGAATCAATATATCTTTATCTTCATTAGGTGTTAATTTTATTAAATTATTAATGTCTTCTTTTTGTAATTTTGATATATAAAAGTCTATATAACATAAATTATTATTGATTTTAAATACCTTGAGTATAAATTTTGTTATAATTTCTTCTTTGATTTCATTAGTCTTATTATTAGACATTATTGTATAGCTCGGGTAATTATTAAAACCATCTAAGACATTTTTAAATTTGATTTTTATTATATTATTAAAAAAATCATTGGTAATTGGAACTAAAAAAGTACTCATGTTTTTTTATTCTCCTTCGATAATTATTATATAGTAATTAAAAAGTCAATACAATAAGTAAGAATTTTAAATGCTTAGTATTAAGTTTATTTTTGAAAGAGAGGCATAAATGCATGGAAGACAATAAAGATATAATAAAGTATTTTGACGAAGTTGATAATGAATTTGAAGTAATGGCAAGTGAATATGTTAAAGAACTTATCGAAAAAGTAGGTGCTATAAAAGAAAAAGCAAATAACTTACAAAATTCTTCAAAAGAAATAGTTGGGATAGCATCTCAAACTAATATGCTATCATTAAATGCATCTATTGAAGCAGCTAGAGCTGGAGAAGCAGGAAAAGGTTTTGCAGTTGTTGCAACAGAAGTTAAAAAGTTATCTCATATGAGTAGTAAGGTTGCTGAATCTACAGTTAAAGATCAAAATGAAATGTTAAAAATGATTAATGAAATTTATAAGATACTAGAAAGTTTCGAAGAATCAAATACTAAGGTTAAAGAAACTATAGGTAAAATAAAAGAAATTACTGTAAAGTAATTTTAAACTATATTATGTTTTTAGGGAGGAGATTTTAATCTGTCTCCCTTAAATTATTTAAAAGTAAAATATTTTATCTTTATTTAAAATTATTTTTATATTGTCTCCTATAGAAAAGTTAAGCTTATTTTTTGTAATATCAAATTCGATTGAAGAGGTAGTAGTGTTCAAAATGACTTTATAACTAAAAGGATTCTCTATGATGTTTGAAACTTTAAGGGATAGGGAATCTTCGGAATTGGAATAATCAATATTTACATCATGAGAATGGATGCATATATAATTTATATGTTCAGGTAATGTTTTGTTGAATTTAATTTTCGTATTCCAATCTTCGGCGTATATAGTATTTGAGCCTATTTTTTGGGCTTTTGATATATTCTTACATCCTATTAGGGTAGCTTCAGCAAGGTTTTCGGGACTTGAAAAAAGCTCATTTTTATCTTTTTTATTTAAAGCTGTACCTTTATTAAATACGATAATTTCATCACAAATCCTATAGGCTTCTGATATGTCATGGGTGACATATAAGGTTATACCTTGATAATCTTTTAATATAGAGATTAAATCTTTTTCTATGGAACTTTTTAAATGCATATCTAAAGCAGAAAATGGTTCATCTAATAAAAGTATATCTGGATTTGTGATTAAAGCTCTAGCAAGTGCTACTCTTTGCTGCTGACCTCCAGATAGTTGTCTTGGATAGTGATTTTCTAAACCGTATAATTTAAATTTTTCTATATAATAATTTATTAATTCCATTTTCTTATTTTTATCTAAATCAAAAAGACCAGCCCCTATATTTTCCATGACGTTCATATGAGGAAATAGAGCGTAATTTTGAAATACATATCCTATTTTTCTTTGTTGAGGACTTAAATTAATTTTTTTCTCTGAATCAAAAAGTATTTTATTATTTAAAATTATATGTCCTCTGGTAGGGGATTCAAGTCCTGCAATAGTTTTTAATGTTAAACTTTTTCCAGAACCAGAAGCTCCTAAGATACCTAAAATTCCTTTTGATTTATTTAATTTAACTTTTAAATTAAAGGTGGATAAGTTTTTTTCTATATTTAAATCTAGGTTCATAATGACTTATTTCCTTCCCATTATTCTTAATTGTCTTTCAGACCAATAGTTTAAAATAAAAATTGAAATAAAAGATATTAAAATTATAGTTATAACCCATATTGCAGCAGTTTTCATATCCCCACCTTCTACAGCAAAAAATATTGCAAGAGGAATGGTTTGTGTTTTGTTTGGTATATTACCAGCTAACATTAAGGTAGCTCCAAACTCTCCCATAGCCCTAGAAAAAGAAAGGGTAATACCTGCTATTATTCCTGGCATTGCTAGAGGAATAGCTATTTTGTAAAAAATCTTAAGTTCACTAAATCCTAAAGTTCTAGCTGCGGAAATTATATTAGTATCTATTTGTTCAAAAGCTGATCTTGTAGTTCTATACATCATTGGAAAAGACACTACTATAGCAGCAATTACAGTGGCGCTAAAAGAAAATATTATTGACTTATCAAAAAGTAAAAGTAGCTTTCCTATTGGGCCATTTTTTCCAAAGATAAGAAGTAGAAAAAATCCTACTACAGTTGGTGGTAATATTAAGGGTAATGTTAATAATCCGTCTAATAAGCCCTTGTATTTTCCTTTAAAGTTAATCATTAAATAAGCTAGTATAATACCTAAAATTGATGTTATACATGTTGCTATAAATGAGGCTTTAATTGAAAGTACTAGAGGAGAAATATTCATATTCATTAATAGTTTCCTTTCGCTTGTAATTATAATATTTCATAGCCATTTTTGTTGAAGATATTTTTGGATTCTTCACTATTAAGATAATTGTAAAACTTTAATGTATCTTCATTGTTTGAATTATTTTTAATTATAGCTATTGGATAACTTATTGGAGAATGTAAATCATCAGCTATTTCTTCAATAATTTTTATAGAATTTGTATTTACAGTATCACTTTTATATACAAACCCAGCTTCAGCATTACCAGTAGAAACCCAAGATAAAACTTCTTTTACGTCTTTAGCAAATACTAATTTATTTGATAAGGTATTTTTTAAATTTAAGTTAGCAAGAACTTCATCTGCGTATTTACCAGCAGGAACGCTTGAAGGTTCGCCTATAGCTATATGTCTAATTTTATTGTCACATAAGTCGTTAATATTAGTGATATCAGAAGAACTTATTAATACTAAAGAATTTTTTAATAGATTTTTTCTAGTATTATCTTGTAGGAAACCTTTTTTTTCTAATGAATCCATTTGTGATTGACCAGCTGAAATAAAAAGGTTACATGGTGCACCTTGTTCAATTTGCTGCATAAGTGATCCTGATGAACCAAAGTTTAAGTTTAAAGAAATATTAGGATTATCTTTTTCAAATAAATCTTTAATTTCTAGCATAGATTCTTTAAGGCTAGCAGCTACAGAAATAGTTAATTCTGTATTAGATTCTTTATTATTTGTTAATGAGCAGCCTATAAATATTAATGTTGAAAAAATACTTATTAATATAAGTTTTAGTATGTTTTTCATAATTCTCTTCCTTTCAATTTAATATATAATGATATTATAAAATATAATAAATATGCTAACACTCATTTTAAGATTCATCAATAAAATTATAAATAAAAAGTTGTTAAAACTATAACGATATGATAATATCTTTTAATAAAAGATTTGACAAAGGAATGGAGTCTTATCAATGAATGATATAGAGAATAAATTAAAGGAATTAGAAGTATTTCAACATATACATGATAAAACTATAGAGAGAATTGCTAAGGTAAGTGAAGTTAAAAAATATAAAGCAGGAGAAATGCTTTTTGCTGATAAGGAAGAGGTTAATGTTGTTTATATTGTAATTTGTGGATTGGTATCATTATACAAGATAGATGAATCGGGACAGAAAAAAGTGATATTTATCTTTGGTAAGGGAAAAGTAATAAATGATGTTATACTTCAAGAGTTACCTGCATCTATAAATTGCAGTGCTTTTGAGGACTCGTATATTTTATGTATAGGAAGAGAAAAACTTTTAGATATAATGAATGATGACTTTGAGTTATGTAAAAATATAATTATTTCTCTTTCTGCTAAAACTAGAAGATTATATAGACAACTAAAAAATACGCCTTCCTCTATAAAGTTAGAAAAGAGATTAGCAGCTAAAATTTATAAATTAGCAAAAGATTATGGAGTAGAGAGTAAAGAGGGAGTAGTTGTTAATATGGCTCTTACCATAACTTATATGGCAGATTTATTAGGAAGTCAAAGAGAAACTGTATCAAGAGCATTAAAGTTACTTCAAGAAAAAAAATTAATAAAATATAAAAATAAAAAAATAATTGTATATGATATTGATAAAATTGCATTATTTTTTAAAACATCGTGATAAATATCACGGTGTTTATTTTTTTATTCCTCTATAATAGTGTTGTGTGTTAAAGATTTTAGGAAAAAATATAAAGTTGAAAGTGAAAGTTTTAACAATTGAAAAATAATATCAATTACTAAATTAATATTATTAAATGAGAAACTAACTATGTAAGGAGTGCGAAGATAGTGGGATATAAGATAATTAAAGAGAGTTTAAATGAAATTTTCGAAAAGTTTTCGGAAAAGTATGTTATTTATGCTCCGAAAGTATTTGAAGGGGAAGGAACATTTTCAGATGTTGATGTTATTAGATATGGAGAAATATCAACAGTGGATGAAATAGTTTTTGATAAAAAATCAGAATATTCATTCAAAGAAATAATAACTCCTATTACTCAAACCTTATTTTACTTTACAGAAGATGAGGTTACAGTTCCAAGCGCACCAAAAAAAGGAGCTATTATCTTTTTAAGAAGCTGTGATATACATGCTTTAAAACGTATGGATCAAATTTATTTAAATAATGGACCAGAAGATTTTTATTATAAAAGATTAAGAGAAAACGTAAAACTTGTTCTTATGGGATGTAATAAATCCTTTGATAATTGTTTCTGTGTTGACATGAATAGTAATACAACAAACGAATATGATGCTTATATTAATGTGGATGAAGATTATGCAAGAATTGATTGTAAGTGGGATGAACTTGAAAATCTTATAAAAGAAAAACAATTTGCAACTGAAGAAGTTACACCAGAGTTTGTTACTGAAAATAAGGTTAAAGTTAATATTCCAGATAACTTATCTACAAAAGTATTTAAATCAAAAATGTGGGATGAATACTCTGAACGTTGTATAGGATGTGGACGTTGTAATTTTGCTTGTCCAACTTGTACTTGCTTCACAATGCAAGACATTTTCTATAGAGATAATGGAAAAGTAGGAGAACGTAGAAGAATTTGGGCTTCATGCCAAGTTAATGGTTATACAGATATGGCAGGAGGACATTCATTTAGAAAACCTCAAGGTGAGAGGATGAGATTTAAAGTTATGCATAAAGTTTATGACTTTAAGAAACGTTTTGGTTATCACATGTGTGTAGGATGTGGACGTTGCGATGATATATGTCCAGAATACATATCATTCTCAAATTGTATAAATAAGCTTGAAGATGCAGTAAAAGAGGTGGAATAAATGATAAATGAATATGTGCCATTTTTATCAGAAATAAAAGAAGTTATTAAGCATACAGATATTGAATATACTTTCAGAATGACTTATGAAGGTGATGTAAAGCCAGGTCAATTTTTTGAAGTATCAATACCAAAGTTTGGGGAAGCTCCAATATCGGTTAGTGGTATAGGAGAAGGAACTGTAGATTTAACAATTCGTAGAGTTGGTAAAGTTACTAACGAAGTATTTACTAATTACGTTGGAGACAAGCTATTTTTAAGAGGACCTTATGGAAATGGGTTTGATGTTAATGACTATAAAGGTAAAGAACTAACTATAATAGCTGGAGGAACAGGGTTATCTCCAGTAAGAGGTGTAGTAGAATATTTTACCAAAAATCAAGATGAAGTTAAATCTTTTAACTTAATTTGTGGATTTAAATCTCCAGAAGACATTTTGTTTAAAGATGATTTAAAAGAATGGAAAGATAAATTAAATCTTACTTTAACTGTAGATAAAGCTGAAGATGGGTATGAAGGAAATGTTGGATTAGTTACAACATTCATTCCAGATTTAAAAATAGAAGATATAGATAATACAGCATTTATAGTAGTTGGACCACCAATGATGATGAAGTTTACAGTACTAGAAATTCTAAAGAGAGGCGTTAAGGAAGAGAACATTTGGATTTCGCAAGAGAGAAAAATGTGTTGTGGTTTAGGAAAATGTGGACACTGTAAGATAGATGATACTTATGTTTGTTTAGACGGACCAGTATTTAACTATACTAAGGGAAAAAATTTAGTAGATTAGTTTGGAGGCAGAGAAACATGGATATTAATACTAAAAAACTTAAAAAGAATGCTTTTAGAGTTTCAAAGGTAAGAGGAATTGGTGCTGCAAGAATAAGAGTACCAGGTGGATTATTAAATGCTGAAATATTAGGAATGGTTCAAGCTATAGCTGAAGAATATGGAAATGGACTTGTACATTTAACAACAAGACAAGGTTTTGAAATAGAAGGTATAAAGTATGAAGATATGGATGCTGTTACTGCTAGATTAAAGCCAATTATAGAAGGTTTAGAAATAAACTTAGTAGATACAGAACATGGTTATACAGCATCTGGAACTAGAAATATATCTGCTTGTATAGGAAATAATGTTTGTCCATTTGCAAATTATAATACTGCAGCTTTTGCTAAAAGAATAGAAAAGGCAGTTTTCCCAAATGATTTACATTTTAAAATTGCTTTAACTGGATGTTCAAATGACTGTGCAAAAGCAAGAATGCATGACTTTGGAATAATAGGTATGACAGAACCACAATATGATATGGATCGTTGTGTAAGTTGTGGAGCTTGTGTAAAAGCTTGCAAGAGTTTATCAGTAGGTGCATTATCAGCTCAAAATTATAGAGTAATTAGAGATACAGAAAAATGTATAGGTTGTGGTGTTTGTGTTACTAAATGTCCAACAAGAGCTTTAACTAGAAGTAAAGAAAAGTATTACAAGCTAACTATAATGGGAAGAACAGGAAAGAAAAATCCAAGACTAGGTGAGGATTTCTTAATCTGGGCTGATGAAGAAAGTATTAAGAAAATTATTTTAAATACTTATGATTTTGTTGAAAAGTATATAGATCCTAATGCTCCAGCAAGAAAGGAACATATAGGTTATATAATAGACAGAGTTGGATTTGAAGAGTATAAAAAGTGGGCTTTAAAGGGTGTTGAATTAGGCGAAAAAGCTAAGATGAAAGATTGTGTTTACTGGAGTGGAATACATTTTACTAGATAAAAATATTTTTGGGGCTGTATTAAAAGGAGTACTTAAACACTAAAGATGTTATGATATCAAAAAATATAACATCATTGTTTTAAGTATTTTGATACAGTCACAATTTATTTATATACAAACTAAGTATTAATAGAAAGAAGAGAGGGATACAAATGAGAAAGATTCAATCAGTATGTAATTATTGTGCTTTAGATTGCAACTTGGATTTTTATGTTGAAGAGGAAAAAATAGTAAAGGTTCTTCCTACTAAAGGATATCCAGTTAATGATGGATTTTCTTGTATAAAGGGTCTTTCATTAGACAAACAAAGAACAATTTTTAAAGGTTCTGCTTTACCAAAGATAAGACAAAAAGATGGTTCATTTAAAACTATCGAATGGGAAGAAACATATAAGTATGTAGCTGATAAGCTTTTAGAAATTGAAGATAAGTATGGAAGTGAAGCTATAGCTGGTATAAGTACAGGTCAATTACCAATTGAAGAAGTTGCATTATTAGG
This sequence comes from Clostridium sp., assembly GCA_015058405.1. Lineage (GTDB taxonomy): Bacteria > Bacillota > Clostridia > Clostridiales > Clostridiaceae > Clostridium. The sequence goes on along the minus strand of SVCL01000083.1, from coordinate 17,428 downwards.
GCATGTAATGAGAAATTATTTAAAGGCTGATTTAGATGGGAATACAAGACTTTGTATGTCAACATCAGTAGTAGCTCATAAGCAAAGTTTTGGATTTGATGCTCCACCATATACATTAAAGGATGTAGAACTTTCAGATACAGTTATTTTAATTGGAGCAAATCCAGTAGTAGCACATCCAATATTCTGGGGAAGAATAAGAGCTAATAAGAATAAGAAGCTTATAGTAATAGATCCAAGAAAATCAGAAACAGCAGAACAAGCTGATTATTGGTATGGATTAAAAACAAAATCTGACCTTGAATTATTATATGCAGTAGCTAATACTCTTATAGAAAAAGATTATTTAAATCATGAATATATAGAAAAATATACAGAAGGTTTTGAAGAATTCAAGGAATTTGTTAAGAAATATACTTTAGAAAGAGCTGAAAAAGCAACTGGTTTAACTAAAGAATCTATCTTAGAACTAGTAGAACTAATTCATAATGGTGAGAGAGTTTCTTTATGGTGGACAATGGGAGTTAACCAAGGTTATGAAGCTGTAAGAACTGCTCAAGCAATAATAAATATAGCCTTAATGACAGGAAATATGGGTAGACCAGGTACAGGAGCAAATTCTTTAACAGGTCAATCTGATGCAATGGGTTCACGTTTATTTAGTAATACAGCAGGACTTTATGGTGGAGGAGACTTCAATAATGAAGCTAGAAGAACTAGAATAGCAGAAGTTTTAGGTGTAGATGAATCAGTACTTGCAACTAAGCCAACAAGACCATATAACGAAATAGTTGAAAGAATTGAAGCTGGCGAAGTAAAAGCTTTATGGGTAATATGTACTAATCCACGTCATTCATGGACTAACAATGAGACATTTAGAAGCGCAGTTGAAAAGCTAGAAATGTTTGTTGTTCAAGATTTATATGAAGATACAGATAGTTCTGAAATATGTGATGTATTTTTACCTGTAGTTCCAGGTATAAAGAAGGAAGGAACATTTATAAATACAGAAAGACGTCTATCAGCAATGCGTCCAGTATTAGAAAAAGAAGAAAATGAAAAAAATGACTTTGAAGTATTCTTAGGTATAGGTAAAGCTTTAGGAATGGGAGAACTTTTAGATAAGTGGCAAACTCCAAAAGATGTATTTAACCTTATGAGAGAATGTTCAAGAAATATGCCTTGTGATATTACAGGTGTTGAGTATGATGCTTTAGAGGGCTCAAAAGGAATTCAATGGCCATTTAAAGAAGGTGAAGAATTAAAAGAAGATGAAAGACGTTTATTTGAAGATAATCTTTACTATACTCCATCTAAAAAAGCTAAATTTGTATTTGAAGATGTAATGGAAAATCCATTAAAGAACACTGACGAGTTCCCATATACATTAAATACAGGAAGAGGAACAGTAGGTCAATGGCATACTCAAACTCGTACAAGAGAAATAAGATTTGTAAATGATGTTAGTTCAAAAGAAGCTTATATTTATATGAATATAGAACATGCGAAAGAAATGAATATAAATGAAAATGATTCTATAAGAGTTCATTCTATAAATGGTCATTCAGCTGATTTTATAGTTAAACTTACTGAAAATGTTATGTACGGAGATTTATATGCTCCAATACACTATATAGAATGTAATAAATTAACAGCATCTATATATGATTCATATTCAAAGGAACCATCATATAAAACTACACCAATTAATGTAGAAAAACTTTAGGAGGCTTATACTAATGAAAAGAATTAAGATCGATAGAGAAAAGTGTATAGGTTGTTTAACTTGCGTAACAGCTTGTACAGTAAGCCATGAGAGCTCAGATTCTAGAAATAGAGTTACTATAGATAGTAATAATAAACCAGCACCAATTTTCTGTCGTCACTGTGATAGACCAGAATGTGTATATACTTGCATGACAGGTGCTATGCATAAAGATAAAGAAACTGGCTTTGTAAAGTACGATAAGAATAGATGTGCAAGTTGCTACATGTGTATAATGGCATGTCCTTACGGAGTTTTAAAAAGCGATAGATTAAAGTACAAAGAAATAATGAAATGTGATATGTGTACTAGCTGTAGTGCAAAGGACGGAAGTAATCCAAGCTGTGTAGCAAAATGTCCAATGGGTGCTATCACTTTAGAGGAGGTATAAGAGCTTATGAAATATGTAGTTTTAGGAGCTTCAGCAGCAGGAATAAGTGGAGTACGTGAACTTAGAAATATAGATAAAGATGCTGAAATTACTTTAATATCCAAAGACGACAAAATTTATTCAAGATGTATTCTTCATCATTATATGGAAGGTGTAAGAGATACAAAGAAACTTGAATTTGTTGAAGATGGATTTATAGAAAATAATAATATAAATTGGATTAAAGGTGTAGGAGCATCTGAAATTAATGCAGAAGAAAAAACTGTAGTTCTTGAAGATGGACAAGTGGTTGAATTTGATAAATTACTTATTGCAACAGGTGCTAATACTTTCTTCCCACCAATACCACATTTAAGAACAGCTAAGAATGCTATAGGTTTCCGTAATTTTGATGATTGCGAAACAATAATGGAAAAAGCTAAAACTTGCGAAAATATTGTTGTTATGGGTGCAGGGCTAGTAGGTATAGATGTTATTTCGGGTTTATTACACTATGGAAAAAATGTATATTTAGTAGAAATGCAAAATCGTATGCTTTCAATTCAATTAGATAAAAAAGCAGCTTCAACTTACGAAAATGCTTTTGCAGAAAGAGGAATTAAACAATATTACGAAAAAGGTGTAAAAGAACTTATAGTTGATGAAGATGAAAACATTAAAGAAATTTTATTAACTAGTGGTGAAACTATTCCTTGTGATTTATTAATTTGTGCAGCAGGTGTACGTGCAAATGTTGGTTTCTTAGAAGGGTCTAATATAGAAACAGATAGATTTGGATTAATAATAGATGTAACAGGAAAAACTAATTATGATTACATTTATGGTGCAGGAGATGTAACTGGAAGAAATCCAATATGGCCAGTTGCAGTTAAAGAGGGTATAATAGCAGCTAACAACATGTGTGGTAAAAAAGCTGAAATGACAGACTTCTTTGCAAGTAAGTCAACTATGAACTTCTTAGGAATTCCTACAATGTCTTTAGGAATAAATACAGAACCAGATGATACTTATGAAGTTGTTACATATTCAGATGATGAAGGTAATTACAAAAAAGTAATTCATAAAGAAGGAAAAATATATGGAGCTATAATCCAAGGTGATTTATCTTACGCTGGTGTTCTAACTCAACTTATAAAAAGAGAAATAAATGTTTCAAAGTTAAAGAAACCTTTATTTGAAATAGATTATTCTGATTTCTTTAATATGAAAGAAAACTTTGAATTCTATTATGAAGAATAAGAGTTATGCGGGGAGCAAAAGATGGAGAAAAAATCAATAGTACAAAAGATAGAAAACATACCAGTACCATTACTTCCTACAATGGTAGGTGCAGCAACTTTATCAAATGTATATTTAACTTTTGGATACACATGGGTAAGACATCTTACTATGATAAGTGCAAGTATTATTCTTTTAGCGTATATGCTAAAGATATTTAAATACTTTGGTACTGTTAAAAAAGAGTATTCTAATACAGTTCCAGCTAGCTTATATGTAGGATTTACTATGATAACTATGATACTTGGAAGTTACTATTTTGATTATAATCAAGTAGTAGGAAAAGCTCTATGGTTTATAGGGGTAGTACTCCATGCAATACATATTCTTATATTTACATATAGAAATGTAATTAAGGGTATTAATATGGATACATTTTTACCAAGCTGGTTTGTTACTTATAATGGAATAATGGTTTCAACTGTAGTTGGTGGAGTAATGAATGAACCACTAATATGTAAGATGGTTGTATATTATGGAATAGGAGTATTTGCTTTTATAATACCGTTTATGTTTTATAGATTAATAAAACATCCAATAAAAGATGCAGTATATCATACACAAGCAATATTATTAGCACCATCTAGTCTTTGTGTTGTAGGATATATTAACTTTATAAAAGAAAACCCCAATAAGACATTATTATATGCTTTATATGTATGTGTATTATTAGCTTTACTATTTATAATATATAAATTACCAAGGTTTTTCTCATACTCATTTACACCAGGTTTTGCAGGACTTACATTCCCTATGGCTATAGGAATAGTAGCTTCATTAAAAATGTCTGCTTTTGTAACAGCCAATGGTAATGAAGTATTAGGAAACATAATAAAAGAAATAAGTGGTATTCAAATATTTTTAACAACAGTTATTATTGGTTTTGTACTTTATAACTTTGCTAGAATGTTTGTAAATAGTTATAAAAAATAAAAAGGTAAGTGATAGTTATGAAAATAGCTGCTTTAGTTCTAGTAGGTGGTAAAAGTACTAGGATGAAAGGTGATAATAAGGCTTTTTTAACTTTAAATAATAAAAGATTTATTGATATAATAATAGATAATTTACAGGTGTTAAATAAAATATACATTTCAGTAGATAATAAGGAAAAGTATAAGGAATTAGATTATGAGCTTATAGAGGATGAGTATAAGGAAATTGGACCTATTGGAGGATTATATTCAAGTTTTAAGTATATAAAAGAAGATTATATATTTGTAACAGCATGTGATATGCCAAAGTTAAGTAGTGAATTTGTAGAATTTATCTTATCTAATTTAGAAGAGGGAGATACTGCAGTAGTATCACAAGACTCAAAGGGAAGATTATATCCTTTAGGAGGAGTATATTCCAAAAAAATATTTCCTATTATAGAAGATATGATAAAAGATAAGAGGTATAAACTTACGGATTTAGTAAAAAATATTGAAGGTAAAGTTATTAGCCTTGAAAACACTAAATTTGATAAAGATGTATTAATAAATGTGAATAATTATTTTGATTATCACAACCTGAAATAATTAAATAATCTCCGAACGAAAATATCTAAGGGAAACTATGATATTGAGTCAAGTAGCCATATTGGTTTACTTCAGGGTTTGATGGGAAACTAGAGAGCCTTCCGTGTTTGAAAAGGAGTATTATTTAAAATATAAGAATATTTACATAATAAAAGTATTCTTATATTTTAAATAAAGACAATTATAGTTATATTTAAGTGATAAACTATATTTTCTTGCTCTTTTAGTGGGAAAATATAGTTTTTTATTTGAAATTTTAAAAATATAGTATTAAGTTATAAAATTTAGTTATAAAATTTAGTTATAGGAAGAGTGTGTGTTATGAAAAAAATAGCAACTGTAGATGCAGTAGGGCATGTGTTATGTCATGATATTACAAGAATAGTGAAAGACGTAGTAAAAGATACACCTTTTAGAAAAGGTCATGTAGTTAAAGAAGAAGATATAGAACTTCTACTTTCCTTAGGAAAAGAACATTTATATATATGGGAAAAGAAAGAGGGAATGCTGCATGAAAATGAAGCAGCAGAAATTCTTTATGATATATGTAAAAACGATAATATGGTTGGTAGTGAAATAAGAGAAGGAAAAATAGAACTTAAAGCAGATATAGATGGATTATTTAGAGTAGATATTGAAAGACTAGAAGAAATTAATGCTCTTGATGAAATAGTAATAGCTACTAGACATACAAATTATGCAGTTAAAAAGGGTAATAAGCTTGCAGGTATGAGAGTAATTCCTTTAATTATAGAAGAGGAAAAACTTAAAAAGGCTCAAGAAATAGGAGGAGATAAACCTCTTTTAGAATTATTACCGTACATAAAAAAGATAGCAGCTGTAGTAACGACTGGAAGTGAAGTTTATCACAAAAGAATAAAAGATACATTTACTCCAGTAATAATTAATAAATTAAAGAATTATCATATAGAAGTTGTTCATCATATCATTGTAGATGATGATAGTGAAATGATAGTAAATGCCATAAAAGAATGTAAAGAAAAAGGTGTAGATATGATTATCTGTACTGGGGGAATGAGTGTAGATCCTGATGATTTAACTCCGAGTTCTATTAGAAAAAGTGGAGCTAATATTGTGACTTATGGAGCACCAGTACTTCCAGGGACTATGTTCTTGCTTGGATACTTTGATGATGAAACTCCTATAATGGGGTTACCAGGATGTGTTATGTATTCTAAAGCAACTATATTTGACCTTATATTACCAAGAGTTGCAGCAGGAGTTAAAATATCTAAAAAAGACATAGCAAGAATGGGACATGGAGGACTTTGTTTCTCATGTGAAGTATGTACTTATCCAAGATGTGAATTTGGAAAAGGGGTATAAAAATGATTCGTGTTCAATTAGAAAAAGCAATTCAATTAATGCTAGATAGTATTAATGAAATTGAGGAAACAGAGAAGATAGATTTATTAGATGCTAATGGAAGAGTTCTAGCAGAAGATATTTATGCATCAATAAATAATCCACCTTTTAATAAATCACCTTTAGATGGATATGCTTTAATAGCTAGTGATACAAAGGGAGCCACAAAAGAAAATCCAGTAAAATTAAAAGTTATAGATGAAGTATTTGCAGGAGGATTTAGTACTAAAGAAGTTAGGCCAGGGGAAGCCGTAAGGATAATGACTGGAGCAAAAATTCCTAAAGGTGCAAACTGTATTCTTATGCAGGAACTAACTGATGAAGGTATGGATATAGTTGAAATTTATAAAGAACTTTCAGATTATGCTAACTTTTGTTTTGAAGGTGAAGATATAGAAAAAGGTACTTTATTAATGAAAAAAGGTGAAGTATTAAGCTGTATTCATCAAGGTGTTATATCAAGTATGGGAATAGATAAGGTTTTGGTAAAAAAAATACCTACTGTAGCTTTATTTGTTACAGGAGATGAGGTAAGTAAGTCAGGTTCGCCACTTTTAGAAGGAAAGATATATGATAGTAATCGTCAGTTAATGTATTCAAGATTAACTGAACTTGGGGTTAAACCTAAATATGTAGATGTTTTAGGAGATGATCCAAGAGTTGTTTCTAATAAGCTTATTGAGGTTATTGATAAAGTTGATTTAGTTATAACTACAGGTGGAGTTTCTGTTGGTAAGAAGGATATCTTCCATGAAGTAGTAACTTTAACTAAAGCAAATAGATTGTTTTGGAAAGTAGATTTAATGCCAGGTACTCCAGCTATGTATTATTTATTAAAAAACAAGCCAGTATTAAGTCTTTCAGGAAATCCTTTTGCAGCATTAACTACCTTTGAACTTTTAGGAAGACCAGTACTTGCAAAACTTACAGGGAATAAGAATATGGAAACTAAGAGAGTAGAAGCTACCCTTATGAGTGATTTTACTAAGAAGAGTAAAACTAGAAGGTTTATAAGAGGAAAGTATAATGAAGGAATTATTACTTTAACTAGTAATAAACATGCTTCTGGAATGTTGGCTTCTATGATAGGGTGTAATGCCTTTATAGATATTGATGCAGGTAATGAAGGATTACATAAAGGAGAAAAAGTAAAAGTAGTTTTATTATAGAAGGGGATAAGTATGGAAAAGAAGTTGACTCATTTTGATGAATCTGGTAATGCAATTATGGTAGATGTATCAGATAAAAATATAACTAAAAGAACAGCTATAGCAAAAGGAAGAATATATGTAAATGAAGCAGTAATGAATGCTATTTTAAGTAATAGTATAGAGAAAGGTGATGTTCTTGGAGTAGCTAGGGTAGCAGGAATAATGGCAGTAAAAAGAACTTCAGATTTAATTCCTATGTGTCACTCTTTAATGATTACAAAGTGTACTGTGGATTTTGATATTAACAAAGAAGAAAGATTTATAGAAGTAAGTTGTTTAGCTAAGTTAACAGGTAAGACTGGTGTTGAAATGGAAGCATTAACAGGTGCAACAGTTGCGCTGCTTACTATATACGATATGTGTAAAGCTCTAGATAAATCAATGGAAATAACTCAAGTTCATTTGTATAAGAAAACGGGAGGAAAAAGTGGAGACTTTATTAATGAAAGATAAAAAAACACCTAAGATAATAGCTATAAGTGGTGTAAAGAATTCAGGAAAGACTACACTAATAGAAAAAATAATCCCAAAGCTTATAATGGAAAACTTGAAGGTAGCAACAATAAAACATGACGGACATGATTTTGAAGGTGATATAGAAGGAACAGATACTTTTAGACATAAGAAATCAGGAGCTATGGGAACTGCTATCTTTTCTAATAATAAGTTTATGGTAATAAAAGAAGCAGAAAATATTACTGAAAAAGACTTAATACATAACTTTAAAGATGCAGATGTAGTTTTGCTAGAGGGATTTAAGTATTCTGATTATCCTAAGCTTGAAATTGTAAGAAAGGGCAATTCAAAGGAAAGTGTTTGTAAAAAGGAAACTTTAATTGCTTTAGTTAGTGATTTCGATATTAAGGTTCCAGACGTTGAGGTATTAGATTTAAATGATATTGATTCAATTTCAGAGTGCTTACTTCAATACATAAGAAGGGGTTAGTTATGCTTGATATACATAAAAGAAAAATTGATTATATTAGGATTTCTGTAACAGATAGATGTAATCTTAGATGTGTTTATTGTATGCCAGAAGAAGGAATACAATTAATAGAAAAGGAGAAAGTTCTATCTTATGAAGAAATAATTAGGTTATGCAAGTTATTTGCTAAAGTAGGTATAGAAAAAATAAAAATAACTGGTGGGGAACCTTTAGTAAGAAAAGATATTGAACAGGTTATTAAAGGAATAAAAGATATTGAAGGGATAAAGGAAGTTACCTTGACAACTAATGGAATACTTTTAGGAGAAAAGATAGAAAAATTAGTTGAAGCAGGATTAGATTCAGTAAATATAAGTATTGATACTATAGATAAGGAAGAGTTTAAAAAACTAACTAGACTTGGTGATGTAGATACAGTACTTAAAGCTATAGATAAATGTTTATCTTATAAAAATTTAAGAGTTAAGTTAAATGCAGTACCTATAAAAGGTGAAATAGAAGAGGATCTTATTAATGTAGTGAATCTTGCAAAAGATAAAAACTTAAGTGTTAGATTTATAGAGCTTATGCCAATAGGGTTTGGAAAGAACATGAAAAGCTATAGTGAAGATGAGATTAAGGAAATAATAGAAAGAAGAATAGGACCTTTAGAGGTGTTTAAAGGCAAGTTAGGAAATGGCCCAAGTCATTATTATAGTTTAGAAGGCTATAAAGGGAAAATAGGGTTTATAAGTGCTATTAATCATAAGTTCTGTGATGATTGTAATAGAGTAAGACTAACATCAGAAGGATTCTTAAAAAGCTGTTTACATTTTAATTCAGGAGTTAACTTAAAAGAGTTAATTAATAATGGTGCTGATGATGATACAATTCTTAAAGCAATAGAAGAAGGTATTCATAATAAACCTAAAGGTCATAATTTTAATAAAGTAGATATACATTCAAAAGAAAAAATAGATAAGCGATCTATGTCACAAATAGGTGGTTAAAAATAGGATTTGGAGGATAATAGAATGGGAAAAGTTATAGCGGTATGTATAAGTGAAAAAAGAGGAACAGTAAAAAGAAATATTCAAGAGTGTAATGTAGTAGAAGGATTTGGAATAGAAAATGATGCTCATGGTGGAAACTGGCATAGACAAGTAAGCTTATTATCTTACGATAGAGTTAAAGAATTTAATGAAAAGGGAGGTAATGTAATCGACGGAGATTTTGGAGAAAACATATTAGTAGAAGGATATGATTTTAAAACATTACCTATAGGAACAAGGTTTAAGTGTAATGATGTAATCTTAGAACTTACTCAAGTAGGTAAGAAGTGTCATTCACATTGTGAAATATATAAAAGAGTTGGGGATTGCATAATGCCAAGAGAAGGCGTATTTACAAAAGTAATACATGGTGGAAAAATTAAAGTTGGAGATGATTTTGAAATATGTTCAGAGTAGCAATAATTACATCAAGTGATACTGGATATGCAGGAGAAAGAGAAGATAAAAGTGGACCAACTATTGAAAAAATAGTTAAGGAACATGATTTTGAGGTAGTAGAAATGGTAATATTACCTGATGAAAGAGATATGCTTAGTACAAAGATGAAGGAAATTTGTGATGAAGATAAAGCAGATCTTATTTTAACAACTGGTGGTACAGGATTTTCTAAAAGAGACTGTATGCCAGAAGCAACATTAGATATAACTGAAAGAAGAGTTCCTGGAATTCCAGAAGCTATGAGACAATATAGCATGCAATTTACTAAAAGAGCAATGCTTAGTAGAGCTACAGCAGGAATAAGAAAAGAAACACTTATAATAAATTTACCTGGAAGTCCTAAAGCTGTAACTGAATGTTTAGAATACATAATTTCAGAGCTTAAACATGGATTAGAAATTTTAAAAGGAACAGCTTCAAACTGTGCAAGAAAGTAATAAAAGATTCTGTATCAAAGGGGAATAACTTAAAAACTAAAGATGTTATATTTTTTGCTATAACATCATTGTTTTAAGTCTTTTGATACAGTTCCTTTTTATATTTATGTTAGTATATAACTATAAAAAGTTTTGAGGAGGAGATTATATGGAGAGGTCTACCATTGTAAATTCGAAGATAGAAAAATTAAAAAAGGAAATTGCAGAAGGTAATATAGAAGCTTTAAATATATTTTGGAGTGAAGTACAAAAAGAAGGAGCTCCATTAATTGAAGATATTCAAGGTAATAATGAAGAAAGTTTAGTAACTATTATTTATAGAGAAAAGAAACCTCTTAAGAATGTAGTATTAATTCCTCCAGTAGGTATGAGAAAATTAGAAAATTGCGTTATGGATAAATTAGAAGGTACAGATTTATGGTACATATCATATAAGGTAAAAAAAGATGTAAAGTTTACTTATCAATTTTCTCCAAACGATCCTTTAAATAATGACTGGGAAAGAAGATGGAAAAATACTGAGGGAGATCAGTTTAACAAAAAAGCATTGAACTTCAAAGGAAAGATTAATGATAAATATAATTTAGTGCCATATGTAGTTTTAGAAAATTGCATTGAGGAAGTTTGGACTAAAGAAAATGATAATGTACCTAAAGGAAAGTTATATAAACATTTAATTAAAAGTGAAACATTAAAAGAAGAAAGAAATATAAGTGTATATGTTCCTCATAGCTATAATGAAAAAGGAGAACCTTATGGAGTTCTAGTATTAAATGATGGATTTGAATTTATAAATATTTTGAATGGAATAAATGTATTAGATAATCTTATATTTGATAAAAAGATACCTCCTATAGTAGCAGTATTCATAGATGCTACAAAAGATAGAGGAGAAAACTTAAAGTGTAGTGATGAATTTACAAAGTTTATATCAGAAGAGGTTATAGGTTTTGTAAAAGAAAGATATAACATTTCAGAAGATTCATCTAAAAATGTAATAGGAGGCTACAGTCTTGGAGGGCTTGCAGCATCATACACAGCATTAAAATATCCAAAGATTTTTGGAAATGTGTTATCAGAGTCAGGTTCTTATTGGTATAAAAAAGAAGGATATGATGATACAAAATACACATGGATGAGTAATGAATTTAGAAAAGTAGAAAAGCTACCAATTAAATTCTACATAAATGTAGGTTCCATAGAGCCAGCAAAAAGTATGCAAGATACAAATATAAATTTAAAAGAAACATTAATAGATTTAGGATATAAAGTATTTTTTGAAGAGTTCGGAAGTGGTCATGATTATTTATGTTGGGGAGAATACTTAGGTAGAGGATTAATATATTTATTAGGAAATCAGAGTAACAATTAAAATATAGTTTTTAAAAATGGGAGAAATAAGATAATAGAGAGTATTGTGATAACAAAAAAAGATATATTATATTTGCGGAGCTGAGCATTTTTGACAAGGGGTCTAGAACTTCATCGTAAAAATAAATTAGTGGGACGCCTAGAATAGAAGCTGTTTGAGGGTACCGAGTTCTTCTATTCCGTCCCACTAATTTATTTTTATGATAGAAATTCTCGCCGAAGTCAAACTAGCCTCAGCGGAGCAAATATAATATATCTTTTTTAGTTACCACTACATCTCTAATATCTTAAGTAAAGTCTCATAAGAGAAATCAGAGATTTCCGCACAACTTACTTTGTTGGCTTTTAATTCTTTACAAAGAAAAGTTGAATATTTTTCTCTAGCTATGTCCATAAATTGTTTAGCATATCCTCTAGCTTCATTCATTTCTGAGTTATCAGTTCTACCTTTTTCATATCCAAGTACAACTAAAGCTCCATTTAAAGCACCACAAAGGCTACCTACGCAGGCACCACCCCCCAAGCTGCTTCCTATAGCTAAAGGTATGTCCTTATTAAAGTCCTCATTATAACATTTTATAATAGATTCAGCACAGTTATATCCACTTGCTAAATATTCTGATGGTTTGCTCATGCAATCAACTCCTTATGTATAGATATATAAAATTATCCACAATAAATAATAAGTTAGTCACAGGTAAAATAAAAAAATACTAACTTTTGTGGAAATTAATTCAAGAAATTCAGATAAATTTAAATAACAATTCTTTTAATAACTTATATGTATTAGTAGATATGTTTATAAAAAAACTTCCTTTCTTGATATAATTAATGATATAAAATTTGTTCAGTATTTGCAACATGTAAGTAAATGCCTAAGGGAAAATAGTTGATTTATTAATATAAAGCTTTACACAATATCTAGATAGATTATGAGATAAGGGTTATAATTAAGGTAATCAAATGAATTAAGGAGTGGAATTATGAAGAGATATAATAGGATATTTACAATAGTAATAGATTCTTTAGGAATAGGGCAAATGGATGATTCTAAGGATTATGGAGATGTTAATGTAGACACTCTAGGACATATAGCAAAATCTGTAGACAGTTTTAATATTCCAAACCTACAAAAGATGGGGATAGCTAATTTACATCCAATTGAACATGTAAAGCCAGTTGAAGCTCCTCTTGGATATCAAATGAAAATGAAGGAAGCTAGTACAGGAAAGGATACGATGACAGGACATTGGGAGATGATGGGGTTACATATAACTACACCATTTCAAACATTCACAGAAACAGGATTCCCAAAAGAACTTTTAGATGAATTAGAAAAGAAAACAGGTCATAAAATAGTTGGGAACAAAAGTGCAAGTGGTACAGAAATATTAGATGAACTAGGAGAACATCAAATGAAGACTGGAGATATGATAGTTTATACTTCAGCAGATTCAGTTTTACAAATTTGTGGTCATGAAGAAACTTTTGGTCTTGATGAATTATATAGATGTTGTGAAATTGCAAGAGACTTAACTATGAAAGATGAATGGAAAGTTGGAAGAGTTATTGCAAGACCATATCTAGGAACAGGAAAAGGTAATTTTACACGTACAAGTAATAGACATGACTATGCTTTAAAGCCATATGGAAGAACTGTTCTAAATGTATTAAAGGATAATAATTTCGATGTTATTTCAGTAGGAAAGATAAATGATATTTTTGATGGAGAAGGAATTACAGAATCTCATAAGTCAAAGAGCTCAGTTCATGGAATGGAACAAACTTTAGAAATAATGGATAAAGATTTTAAAGGATTATGTTTCGTAAATTTAGTTGATTTTGATGCTTTATGGGGACATAGAAGAAACCCAGTAGGTTATGCAGAAGAACTTGAAAAATTTGATGTTAACTTAGGAAAGGTATTAGAAAAGCTTAAGGAAGACGATCTTCTTATAATTACAGCTGATCATGGAAATGATCCAACTTACACAGGTACAGACCATACTCGTGAACATGTGCCATTCTTAGCTTACTCACCATCAATGAAAGGACATGGTATTTTAGAAACTAGTGATTGTTTTGCTAATATAGCAGCAACAATAGCAGATAACTTTGAAGTTAGCATGCCAGAGAATACTATAGGAAAATCAGTTTTAGGTGAATTAAAATAAGTAAAAGATTATTTATATAAATTAGTATTTAATAATTTTGAATAAAAAATAAAAAGGTAAAGATATTGTATTAATTTCATTTCAATATCTTTACCTTTTTATAATATAATAAGATGAGTTTTTGTTTGTAAAAAAATAAATAATATGTTAATATGTTAATTATTTGATTCTTTAATTCCAATTTTAGGGCAAAAAATAAAAAAAGTGATTTTTTTTGATTTAATAATTCAATAAATTGACAAAAAAGGTATATATATATATATAATTAAGTGGTGTTAAAAAAGACATAGTATTTTTTATGAAAGGAGTAAATGAAAATATGAAGAAGTTAAAAGTAATAATTATGTCAGGAATTTTAGGAGTAGCCATTGCAAGTCCTATAATTTCAAATGCCACTATTAGAGATTATGGTTCTGAGGCTAATATAGGAGGAGTGTATAAATATGTTTATGCTTATACTCAAACAGATGGAGGTCCTGCAAGGGCAAGAGCTGTAATTGGAGGAGAACAATCTGATAAGACACTAAATGGATGGGCACAAACAAATCAAATATTTGGATGGTATACTAGAACAGCATATATAGGTCACGGAGAAGGCGGAGACTGTACTATATGTTATACTAAATAATTAAAGATTAAATAAGCCGCATATGCGGCTTATTTAGTTTGTGGAAGAGAGGGAAGGTTATTGAAGAAAAATGATATTTTTATTATGTCTATATTTTTTATAGTATCTATTTTTATATCATTAATTTTGAATAATTTAGAATCTGCATACAATACAATTAAAGAAAATAATATATTGCATTCCGATGACGCTATTGTTATGGAGGTAAATGGGAGTAAGTTAGAATATAATGATTTTTTCAATGTAATAAAAAATACTGATAATTTATACTTAGAAGCAAATGATATAAAATGTAGCACATATTATGGAAATGCTATTTATTGCAATTATAAGATAAACAATATTCCTCCATTAATACAAGGAGAATTTTTTAAGTTTGATAAAGATGATTATGAAAAGAAATGTTGTGTCATAGGAAAAAATCTTGAAAATTTAGTGAAGGTTATTGATAACAAAAAATATGTATCTATAGAAAATAATGATTATCTTGTTATAGGGATTATGGGATCAAATGATAGAACAACAGCTTTTGATGACATATTTTATATTAATATAAATAAGGATATTTTTCCTAAAATAATTAATTCAAGATGGTTAATAGATGGATATAATCCTCAAAGTTCTTATTCTATAATAAAGGATAAGATTTTATTAATTAATGAAGGGGCAAATGTTACACAAAGTAATAAGGAAGAAAGTAAGACTTCTTTAACAAAAGTAATTGAAGATAGAAGCTATGTAATTGCAGTATTAGTGTTAGTTATACTGACCTTATTGTTAAATGTGGTAAATTCTACTAGCCATTATATAATGCGAAAGAAAAAGGAATTTGGTATTAGAAGAACTTTTGGGGCAACAAAATTCAGTATATATAAAAAGATAATTTTAGATTATCAAATTATGGCGGTAAAGTCCTTTATATTTTCACAAATAGTATATACTATCATAATTAAGGTTAATAATGTTCCATATATACTAGGTGAACAAATAAATTTAAAAGCATCTTTATATACCTTTTTTATACTACTTATTATAGGAACTATAGTTGCTATTATCCCTATAAAGGAAAGCAATAAATATGAACCAAGCGAAGTTATGAAAGGAATATAATTATGATTAATTTAAGATACGCTATTATAGGTTTAAGTAAAAAACTATTATTTACAACAATAATGATTTTGCAGTTGTCCGTAACTTTTGCTTTTCTATACAATATCATATATATAAAAAATGATGTATATGATACATCAGAGAAGGTAACATCAACTTTTGAAAAAAATAATATGTTTTTTATAGATTCGATATATGGAATAGATGAAGTTATGAATAAGGAAAATACTAATTTTATTAAATTTTATAATTATTTAAAGAGTAATAATGATTTTATACACTGTACTGCATATGAAGATCATCTTTTACTAGAGCAATTCGATGGATATGAGAAGTTTTTACTGACTAATATGTATACTCCTAATAAAGAAGGAATAGTTTATTATCCAATAAAGGCTTTAAAGGTTGATTATAATTATATAAAGGAATTTGAATATAAGATTACAGATGGAGAAATACTTTCGAAAGATGATTTTAATTATTCTAAAGAAGAAATTCCGATTTTATTAGGAGCTAATTATAAAAATATTTTTAAAGTTAATGATGAATTTTATTATTTTGACTATAACTATGGTAGAAAAAAAGTAGTAGTAAAAGGTTTTTTAGATGAAGGATATAATTTTGTTGAAAAAAATATTGATAAGACAAATATTAAGAATTTAGACAATTATATAATATATCCATTAGAAGAGCCAAAGATAGTAAATAATGAAGATAGTAATGGAAAGTATAATGCTATAAACAGTATTTTACAGTCGGTTGTGATTATTAATTCTAATGATATAAATGAGATTGTTAATAGTGTAAAAGAAGAGGCAGATAAGAGTTTTGATGATATACAGCTTACAAATGTTCAAGATAAGTTGAATCAGTTTGTGAAAAAGTACCAAGTAGAAAAAGATATATTGACTACAATGTTTATAATAATATTTTCTATGTGCTTTATAGCTATAGTTACAAATATGATAAATTCAATTAAGAAAAGATATAAAGAATTTGCTATACATTTACTTAATGGAGCAAGTATCCATGATATACACATAAGATTATTTTATGAATTAACAATAATAGTTTTTTCAGGGTTAATGTTTGCTATTAGTATAATAAAATTTATGAAGTTTTTTAGTTCTGTAGAAATAACTATGAAATGTATTAGTGAATTGATTTTAATAGCAATATGTATAGTAATTATTATATTAATTATTACTTCCTTATATTTGAAGAGGATGAGTATTAATAAACTTTTAAGGAGGGAATAAGGTGACTTTATTAAGAATTAAGAATATATCAAAGATTTATGGAAGTGGAGAAGGTGAGGTAAAAGCTCTTAAAAATGTTACTTTTAATATAGAGCAAGGAGAAATGATAGCTATTATGGGGACTTCTGGATCTGGAAAGTCAACTTTATTAAATATATTAGGCTGTTTAGATTCACCAAGTAGTGGTGAATATTATATTAAAGATAAATTAGTAGAAAAGTTAAATGATAGAGAAAGAGCAAAGATAAGAAATAAGACTTTTGGATTTGTTGTTCAATACTTTGCATTGTTAGAAGATTTTAATATAGAGGATAATATTAAGATGGGAGTGTCGCATTAGCAATTTAAAAAATTGCTAATGGCACTTCCTTTTTTTGATGAATATATCTATTTTAGGTTACTAAAAAACTTTAATCTAAAATTTGACGCACTTTAATAAAGGTTCGTAAAAATATATTTTTT
>SVCL01000082.1 GCA_015058405.1 Clostridium sp. | reverse complement strand
TCATGTTGGATTTTGTTTTGTTGTAGATTCAATTTTAACATAAAATTAGGGGGTCGTTGTTTTTTTATGCAAAAAAACTCTCGAAACCCTGATATATAAACAAAAATTTTTAAAAGAATAGTGTATAAACTTTACACTATCTAAAATTGTTAGGGGGAAATGCAATGAAATTAGAAGTTAAAGATTTAAGAAAAAGCTTTGGCGATACAGAAGTTTTACATGGAATTTCATTTTCAGTTTCAAGTGGAAAAGCTTTGGGGCTACTTGGAAGAAATGGAGCAGGTAAAACTACAACAATAAGAATTTTAATGGATGTATTTAAGAAAAGTGAAGGGGAGATCTTAATAGATGGCAAACCTTTTGAACCTAAGAAATATCAAATAGGATATTTACCAGAGGAAAGAGGATTATATCCAAAAAAGAAAATAATAGATCAAATTGTTTATCTAGCTGCTTTAAGAGGTATGAATAGATCTGAAGCTAAAAGTAGTGCTAAAAAATGGCTTTCAAAACTTGGTATAGAAGAATATAGTGATAGACTACTAGAAACTTTATCTAAAGGAAATCAACAAAAAGTTCAATTAGCTCAAACTTTAGTATGTTCACCAGAAATAGTTATATTAGATGAACCTTTTAGTGGATTAGATCCAGTAAATTCAAAAATATTAGAAGATGTGGTTAAAGAGCTTATTAGTGAAAATAAAATTGTTATATTTTCAAGCCATCAAATGAACTATGTAGAAGAATTCTGTGAAGATATAGTAATAATAAATCATGGAGAAGTAGTGATAGGTGGTAATCTAAAAGAAATAAAGAAAGATTTTGGAGAAAAGAGATTAATATTAAGTGCTAATAATTATTCAACTAAAGAATTAAAGGATATTTCAATAAGTAAGTTTAGTGAAGTAGTGGATGTATATGAGGTTAAAGAAGACTTTATAGTGTTAGAGTTGTTGAAAAATCAAACTAAAAAGGACTTATTAAAGCTAATTATTGACACTGATATAGATGTTGAAAAATTTGGTGATTTCGAACCAACATTAAATGATATTTTTGTACTTAAGGCAGGTGACAAATAATGAAACAATTTTATGAAGTTTTAAGATTTGAATTAGGAAATTATTTTAAGAGTAAAAGTTATTTAATAACAACTTTAATTATGCTTATTGTTTTTGTTGTAGGGTTATCAGTACCTAGATTTTTAGATTTATCATCAATTTTTGGTGGAAGTTCAGATGATAAAAAGGTAATGGTTCTTTATGATAAAGATAAGGTAATACCAGATACTAATATATTAGAGGAATGTTTTCAAGGTACTGAATGGAAAGTAGCAGATAGTAAAGATGAAGTAGAAGACTTAGTTAAAAGTAAGGATGCTAAGGCTGGTTTTGTGGTTAATGGTGAATTGGATTATTCTTATATAATTGAGAATAGTGATTTCTCAGATGAAAAACAAGCAAGTTTTGAAAAAGTACTTTCTACATTATATCGTAATAAGACTTTAGAATCTAAAGGTATAAATGTGGCTGAAGTTGAAGCTTTATATAATACACAAGTTACACAAAATGTTGAAATATTAGGTAAAGATAGTGTAAATAATTTTGCATATACTTATGGATTAATATTTATAGTTTATATGATTGTAGTTATGTATGGACAACTTATAGCTGTATCAGTAACTACAGAAAAAAGCAATCGTACTATGGAGGTTTTAGTTACTAGTACAAGTAGTAATAGTTTAATCTTTGGTAAAGTTGTTGCAGGAACTATTGCAAGTTTATTCCAAGTTGGAGTTATATTAGCATCAGCTCTTGTTACCTATAATTTTAATAGTGATGCATGGAATCATAAATTAGATTTTATATTTAATATACCTTCAGAAGTTTTAGCTATTTTTGCTGTATTTGGATTATTAGGATTGTTATTCTATAGCTTTATATTTGGAGCTCTTGGTGCTTTAGTATCTAAGACAGAAGATGTTAGTAAGAGTATAGGACCAGTTACTTTAATATTTGTAGTTGCATTTATGCTTGTAATAACTAATTTAACTAATGCAGGTGGAATGATTATTAAGGTTTTATCATATGTACCTTTTAGTTCATGTATATCTATGTTTGTACGTGTAGCTATGGGATCTGTAGAAGCTTTTGAAATTATAATTTCTCTTGCAATATTACTTGCATCTACAGCTATAGTTGCTGTTATAGGAGCTAAAATTTATCGTAGAGCAACTCTTATGTATGGAAACCAAATTAAGTTAGTTAATGCATTAAAGTGGCTTAAAAAATAGTTTATATGAATAGAATAAGATATCAGGTACTTCTTATAGAAGGACCTGATTCTTTTTAAATAATTTGAAAGGGGAGATATAAAAATGGCAGTGAATATATGGTTGTTAATTTGCACTTTAATTGTACCTATTACTTTATTGATTGTAGGAAGTTGCTTTGTTAAGCATATACCTAAAAATATTAATGGAATTGTAGGATATAGAACATCAAGATCTATGAAAAATAAGGATACATGGAAATTTGCACATGAATATTGTGGAAAGCTTTGGGTCAAGTTTGGAAACAGGAGAGGTTGATAAATCGATAAAAAAAGTAATGAAAGGATAAAAAAGTATCAGTACTAAGAACGATTTTCTAAAAAGTTTTTGCAAATATGTTTAAAAAACCTAAAATATGATAAAGATTATTAAGGTGAGTCGATTTTTTGAATGTACTGCATAATTTATTATAGGAAGAGTAATTAAATTGTTTTTAGGATAGTGTAAAGTTGGCTATGAAAAAATAAGGTAGAAATAAATAATACTTTATTTTATGAAATAGATAATAAACTATCAAAATTGATTTAATTTTAGACACAACAAAAAGGCCTTCGGAGCGGAGGCAAAAAACAAATATTTACTTTTATTAAATATTAAGATATGTTTTGGTCTTGAAGATTC
>SVCL01000081.1 GCA_015058405.1 Clostridium sp. | reverse complement strand
TTGTATAATGTTCATGAGGTTAGCTCCTTTGTATGTTTTTTTTGGTTGTAATTTAATAATAACATACGGAGCTAGTCTCTTTTATTTTTTTCCTACAGTAATTTTACACTAAGTATCTCTTTTTATATATTTGTCATATCATTTTTTAAAACACAAAAAGGATTATTGCACCTTTATTTAGCACAATAATCCTTTAAAAAGTTCACTTTAAATAAAACAAAATCTTCTCCTGATTCCATATTAAACTTCAAATTTTCATGTTTATTTAATGCAGAAGATACTATATATAAACCTAATCCAGTACCTCCAGTTTTATTATTTCTAGACTTATCTACTCTATAGAATGCTTTAAATATACTCTTCAAATCTTCACTTTCTATATGTACACCGTAATTTTTCACCATTAACTCATCTTCATTTAAAATTACACTTATTTCTCTATCTTCTGGAGTATGTTCTACTGCATTTTTTACTATATTGCTTACAGCCTTATATAATAACTTTTCATCTCCATTAATAAAGATATCATCCTTTATATCTTCTTCTAACTTTAAATTTTTTTCTTCAATAAAATAATAACTTTCTTTAAGTGCCTTTTTTAATATATTTGAGAAAATAATAGAAGTACTTATTACCTTTGAATAAAAGGTCGTCATAGTTATAGCAATAAGTATATTTGCTATAGCTGCAAATGGTAAAAATACCATTATAATAGTTCTTATCTCTTTTCCTGCTTGAATATTCATTTGAACATTCAAATTACATTCAAGTTCATATTGTTTAAAATAAAATCTAAAACTTTCTTCAACCTTATTCATTTTTAAAGCTTTATATTCATTATACCTATTTACATTATTTATTTTTTCATTATTAAAAGAAGAATATAATATTTCATCATTCTCACTTGTAATAATTATCATTAAATCATTATCTAAACAAAAATCATCTACAGTTTGATTAATATTGGTAAAAACATCTGATTCCAATATACTAACAAAGGTTCCCACTCTATCCTTCAAATTTTCTTTCTTATACACCTTATACACTTTTGGCATAACAGAATATAGAATAATACATAAAATAGCTAGACCTAAAGTTACACTGCTTATAGTAGCTATAAAGGTTTTTGACTTAATACCTATATTATTCCACTTCTTTTTCAAGAACATATCCAATCCCCTTTAGTGTTCGTATATAATTATATCTTATTTTCTTTCTTATATTTTTAACATGTGCATCTATTACTCGGGTATCACCATAATAATCATACCCCCATATTTTTTCCATTAAAAATTCTCTAGAGGCTACTCTTGGATATGTATTAATTAATATTTTTAATATATTAAATTCTTTTAAAGTTAACTCAATTTCATCATTATCTATATATGCTTTATAAGTATTTATATCTAATTTTAGATTTTCAAAAGAAATTATATTTTCATCTTCTACCTTTTCTCTTCCTCTTTTTAATATTGCTTCTACTCTTTTAACCAATACATTAAACGAAAAAGGTTTTGTAATATAATCATCAACTTCTAAATCAAACCCTTTAATTTCATCTTCTTCACTTGATAAAGCTGTTAAGAATATTATATGTACATCTTTATCATTCTTTCTTATCATTTTACATAATCCATAACCATCTAGATTAGGCATCATAACATCTAAAATTATTAAATCATATTTATTATTTTTAAACTTTGCGTAACCTTCAATTCCGTCATTAGCAGAATCTACATTCTAATTTTGAGATTTTAAAAATTCAACTATAAGTTCTTGTATTCTTAAATCATCTTCTACAACTAGAATATTATTTTTCATGATAACCTCCTTACTACCCATTTCAAGTATCCCCACTTTATTTTAAAATAATCCCGCATAAGATAATCTTATACGGGATTATTTTTTGTATCTAATCCATTTATATAATATCATTCACACTTAAACTCACAATGAACTAAATATGCTACAAATATGAATTTAATATGAATTCCAAACCTTGTTCCCTATTTTATATTTTCATATAAATCCTCTTTAAACCCTAGAATAACAAAATCATCACTTAACAGCATAGGCCTCTTTATTAACATCCCATTACTAGATAAGATCTTCGCTGCTTCTACTATATTCATATCTTTGATTTTATCTTTTAAATTCATTTCTTTATATAATTTTCCCGAAGTATTAAAAAACTTTTTAATTTCTAAACCACTTCTATTTATTAAATTTACTAACTCTTCTTGTGTCGGTGTCTCTTTAACTATATCTTTCTCTATAAATTCAATTTTAAAATATTGGTTATATAATTCTAAATAATAATTACAGTCATTTACTAAATTACTTTGTTAATAATATGAATTTATTCATTTATTAAAAGAGGGAACTGTTAGGAATTAAAAAATCCCCAACAATCCCCTCTTTTAAAACATAAAAAGCTACCGATATACATCGATAGCTTTTTTAATTACCTGGCAACGTCCTACTCTCCCACACAGTCTCCCATGCAGTACCATTGGCGCTGTAGAGCTTAACTGTCCTGTTCGGAATGGAAAGGAGTGTTTCCTCTACGCCATTATCACCAGATGTTATGATTCTCCAAATTTACATCTGCTTAAGAATCTTCTGAGAAAATGTTCTCTGAAAATTGCACACAGTATATTCATATCCTTTTTATTGGTCAAGCCCTCGACCTATTAGTATTAGTCAGCTGAATATGTTACCATACTTACACCTCTAACCTATCAACCTTGTG
>SVCL01000080.1 GCA_015058405.1 Clostridium sp. | reverse complement strand
TAATAATGTAGTATTTTTCATAATATTAAACCTCGCTATAAATTTATTTATCTATAGCGAGGCTGCAAATTTTTTCACTATTGTCAAGCTTTTTTTACATTTTTTATTTTTTTCTTAAGTTGACGACATTGAGCGCTCGTAGAATTAACTTTTTAGATTTCTTTGATTTAAAAAAGCTTGGAATAGTATTAAAAAGAGCCCAATACTTTATTACCTGCAAAGGTAAATACTATGGTTCTGTATCCTTTGACAATCAGAAAATAAAAGATGCTTTAATGCCTAAGATAGATCTAAACTTAGTAGATGAATCATCGGAACAATTAAGCTTTTTTGATAATAAAATCAATTTAAATAATAAGTCGCTTTTATTAGATGATAAAATCAGTTCTAGTATAGGTGAATTTTAAGGGAGGATTTTATGAAAGAATTTATTTACGATGGAACCTTCGAAGGCCTTTTTACAGCTATATTTTATGCCTATAGCTCAAAGGAAGATATTATTATAACAAAATCTAAAGATTATGTACCTTCACTTTTCAATGATATAACTACTATAAAAACTGAAACAGATAAATTTGACAGGGTTTATAAAAGCATTAAAGAAAAACTTAATAGCCATATTTTAAAAAATATATATTATTTATACTTAAGCGAGCTTGATAATTCAGATACATTAGCCTTAAAATATCTGAAACTTTGTTATAAATTTGGTATTGATATAAACCTAGCCAAAAATAATGATATCATAATAACAGTAGATAGATACTATAGAAAAGTTTCCTTAGAAGCTCATAGATTTACTGGATTCGTTAGATTTAAAGAAGTAGCTCCTTTAACCTTTTATGCTTCAATAGAACCTGATCATAACATTTTACCAATAATCCTTAATCACTTTACTAAAAGGTTTTCTGATCAAAACTTTATAATTCATGACTTAAAAAGAAATATTGCAATTATATATAATAAATCCAATTCAACTATAGCTGAATTTACAAATAAAGATGCTGAAATTTTTATAAATTCTAATAATGACATTGAATTCGAACAGCTTTGGAAAACATTTTATAATTCCGTAAATATAGATGAAAGAAAAAACTTAAGACTTAGAAATCAATATATGCCAAAAAGATATTGGAATCACTTAATTGAGATTAATTAAAAAGGTTGTACAAAAACGACCTTTTTAATTATAGATTCATAATTTTAGGAATTAATAATATAAATTCAGATCCTTTTCTAAATTCCGAATTTACTACTACCTCAATATTTAAAGACTTACATAAAGATTTTAATAAACTAAGCCCTATTCCACTTCCCTCAATATTATTTCCCCTCACATTTTCTGTTCTAAAAAACCTATCAAAGATCCTTTCTTGATCTTCCTTTTTTATGCCTATCCCATTATCTTTTACGTGTACATTTATATTTTTATAATTTTCTTCGAATACTACAGTTATAATTCCTTTTTCTCCTGTATATTTAAAGGCATTCTCTATTAAAATAATTAATACTCTCTTCACCTTATCATAATCCCAAAGCACTTGTATATTGGTATTTGAATATATATTAAATATTTTATCTTTAATTTCAGCCATATCAGTATAAAACCCTCTAATATCTCCTACCATATCCTCCAAATAAAATTCTTTCAAATTATTACTTTCACCAATATCTTCTTTAGCTAAAAGTAATAAATCAGAATTCATTTTTTCAAGCCTTCTTAATTCACTCATTATTTTAGAAATATGAAATAATTCATCGTTACTTATATTGTTTAGAGATTTAGTTAAAAGTTCTACTTTCCCTTTTATCACTGCTAATGGTGTTCTCATTTCATGTGATGCATCCTGAACAAAAAACACTTGTTTATCATAAGTAACATAACTATAAAAATGGATGTGAATACAACTTTTCTTCTTGTAACATGAAATATATCTATCTTATTATTACTCCTCAATATTTTCATCTAACAAATATCCTATTCCTCTTTTAGTTACTATAAACTTGTCATATCCAAACTTATTAAGCTGTTTTCTTAATCTACTCATATAAACTTCAATAATTTCAGTAGAAGCATCGCTATTATATCCACATATATTATCAAAAATTTGTTCTTTAAATAATACCATTCCTCTATTCTTTACTAATAATTCTGTAAGTTCGTATAACTTCTCAGTTAAATAGTCATTTGCCCCTAAATTAAAAGCTTTAAGTTTATCTCCAAGTGCTTCTTTAGCAGTTAATACAAGTACTCCTAAATTTAATTGTTTATCTCTTATATGTTTAAGCACTTCCATCCCACTAACTTCTGGTAACATCAAATCTAAAATGATTATATCAAAATTAAAAGTATCAATTTTATATATTGCATCTATTCCATCATATGCACAACTCATATCAACTTCATCTTTTAAATACTCATATATATTATCTGCAATATCAATATTATCCTCCACTAATAATACTTTTATCCTAATATCTCTACCTACCTTCTTAAACATAATTATAAAAACAACTCAATATACAAAAAAAACATGACATACTAATACGTCATGTTTTTTTACACCTTTATTTTTAATCTTGCTCTAACGCCCCTGTATATAACTGATAATAAATACCCTTCTTTTCAATCAAACTATCATGATTTCCACGCTCAATAATATTACCTTTATCTAAAACCATAATTACATTTGAATTTTTAATAGTGGATAATCTATGAGCTATAACGAAAACCGTTCTACCCTTCATTAAATTATCCATTCCTTCTTGTACTATTTTTTCTGTACGAGTATCTATACTTGAAGTTGCTTCATCTAATATAAGTACTGGTGGATTACTTACTGCTGCTCTTGCAATAGCTAACAACTGTCTTTGTCCTTGAGATAAATTACTTCCATCTCCAGTTAATACAGTATCATATCCGTTAGGTAAATGCTTTATAAAATAATGAGCATTAGCAAGCTTTGCAGCCTCTATAACATCTTCATCTGTAGCATCTAATCTACCATATCTAATATTCTCCATAACAGTACCTGTAAAAAGATGAGTATCTTGAAGAACTATTCCTAATGAACGTCTTAAATCAGTCTTTTTTATTTTATTTATATTAATTCCATCGTATCTAATTTTACCTTCTTGTATATCGTAAAATCTATTAATCAAATTAGTAATTGTTGTTTTTCCAGCTCCTGTAGCACCTACAAAGGCAATCTTTTCCCCAGGCTTTGCATATAAATTTATGTTATGAAGAATTATTTTTTCTTCATTATATCCAAAATCTACATCTTCAAATACTACATCGCCTTCAAGTTTTTTATATGTTACTGTGTTATCTGATTTATGATAATGCTTCCATGCCCATATTCCTGTTCTTTCTTTTACTTCCTCTATTTTACCATCTGCAGAAATGTTAGCATTAACTAGCTCTACATACCCATCATCAACCTCTTGCTCTTGATCTAATAAATCAAATATCCTCTCTGCACCTGCTAAAGCCATAACTATACCATTAAGTTGCTGTGATAGTTGAGCTATGGGTTGATTAAGACTTCTATTAAATTGTAAGAAAGAAGCAAGTCCTCCTAAAGTAAAATTTCCAACTTCAAATATTGCAAGTAATGAACCTAATATAGTAATTATAACATAACTTATATTTCCCAGATTACCCATTATAGGCATTAATATATTAGCAAACTTATTGGCATTATTGGCACTATAAAAAAGTTCTTCATTTATTTTATTAAAATCTTTTATACTTTCTTCTTCATGACAAAATACTTTAACAACCTTTTGCCCTTCCATCATTTCTTCAATAAATCCATTTACCTTACCAAGTTTTTGTTGTTGATCAATAAAATGCTTTGCACTATTTCCCGCAACAATCTTAGTAACCTTTAACATAATTCCAACCATAATTAATGTTACTATAGTAAGAGGAATATTTAAAATAATCATAGAAACAATTACACCAACTACAGTAATAGAAGCTGATATAAATTGTGGAATACCT
This sequence comes from Clostridium sp., assembly GCA_015058405.1. Taxonomy (GTDB): domain Bacteria; phylum Bacillota; class Clostridia; order Clostridiales; family Clostridiaceae; genus Clostridium. The sequence goes on along the minus strand of SVCL01000080.1, from coordinate 28,863 downwards.
TGAGATATTAATTGTCTTAAAGTATCGGTGTCATTTGTATATATACTCATAATGTCTCCATGAGTATGAGTATCAAAATATTTAATAGGAAGCTTTTCCATATGTTCGAATAAATTATTTCTAATACTTCTTAAAGTTCCTTGAGTTACAAATACCATAATTCTACTAAATGTCCATGATGACATAGCACCTAAAAAATATAGTACTGCTAATAAAAGTAACGCTTTAAGTAGAGGAGTAAAATCTTTATTAGAACTATTTAAAATAGGAACTATATAATCATCAATTAAACTTTTCGTAAACATTGTTCCAAATATAGTTGCTATAGAGCTAACTATTATAAGAATAAATACTACTATACAATGTATTTTATAATTTTTAAAAATATAAGACATTAACCTTTTTAATGTTTCAGTAGGTTTCTTTTTAGTTTCTGGTTTAGGTTTTCCTAACGCATTCACCCTAGGCATCTTTATCAGCTCCTTTCACTTGAGATTCATATACATCTTTATATATTTCGCATCTTGTTATTAATTCTTCATGATTTCCAAAGTCAACTACTTCCCCTTCATTTAGAATAATAATCTTATCTGCATCTTGAACTGATGAAATCCTTTGAGCTATTATAAGTTTTGTAGTACTTGGTATTTCTTCTTTAAAAGCTTTTCTAATTAAAGCATCTGTCTTTGTATCTACCGCACTAGTTGAATCATCTAAAATTAAAATTTTAGGTTTTTTAAGTAACGCTCTAGCAATACAAAGTCTTTGTTTTTGGCCCCCTGATACATTAGAACCACCTTGCTCTATAAAGGTATCATATTTATCATTAAAATTACTTATAAATTCATCTGCCTGAGCTAATTTACATGCTCTTTCTATTTCTTCATCTGTAGCTTCTTTATTTCCCCATCTTAGATTTTCTTTAATAGTACCAGAAAATAAAACATTCTTTTGAAGTACCATTGCCACTTCATTTCTAAGAGTTTCTATATCATATTCTTTTACATTAATTCCTCCTACCTTAACTTCACCTTTAACAACATCATAAAGTCTTGGAATTAGCTGTACTAAACTTGATTTAGCACTTCCTGTTCCCCCTAAAATTCCTATTGTTTCTCCAGAGTTTATGGATAAATTAATATTTTGTAATACAGAATCTCCATCCTTTTTGTATGAAAATTCTACATTTCTAAATTCTATTGAGCCATTCTTTACTTCGTATATAGGTTTTTCAGGGTTTGTTAAAGTAGACTTTTCATTTATAACTTCTACTATACGTTCAGCTGATGCCTTGGACATAGTTAACATAACCATAACCATTGATATCATCATAAGACTTACCAGTATATTTACCATATATGTAAATAAACTCATAAGCTGACCAGTAGTTAATGATCCTCCAACTATCATTTTAGCTCCAAGCCATGAAATTAGAATTATACATGTATAAATTGTAAATTGCATAATTGGCATGTTTAAAACAATTAATTTTTCTGCTTTTACAAATAGCTTGTATATATTATCACTAGCTTTATGAAATTTATCAATTTCATAATCTTCTCTTACATAAGCTTTAACCACTCTAGAAGCATTTATATTTTCTTGTACACTTGCATTTAACTCATCATATTTGGAAAATACCATTTTAAATATAGGATGACATTTAGTAATAACTAAAGTAATAGCAATACTCAAAAATATAATAGCTCCTAAAAATACAGTAGAAAGTCTTGCATTTATGCAAAAAGACATAGCCATTGCACATATAAGCATAAAAGGTGCTCTTACACATATACGAATTATCATTTGATATGAATTTTGTAGATTAGTAACATCTGTAGTTAATCTAGTTATAAGACCTGCAGTAGAATACTTATCTATATTCTCAAAAGAAAATTTTTGAATATTCTCATACATACTCTTTCTCAAATTTTTTGCAAAACCAGTACTTGCACTAGCACCATACTTTCCTCCCAAAATTCCAAATGTTAATGAAAGAGCAGCTATAACAATCATGTATGCACCTATAATAAATACATTCTTCATATTTCCCTGTTCTACTCCACTATCAATAATCTTTGCCATAAGTGTGGGTATTATTATCTCCATAATTACTTCTAGCATCATAAATACAGGTGTAATATAAGAATCTTTTTTATATTCTTTTATTTGTGATAATAATGTTTTTATCATATATTTTTACTCCTTTCTTATAATGTATTTAAATTCTAAAATTTTTTTAGTTCAAAGTTATCTAACATAATTTTAAGAATTCTATACAACTCTTCTTTATCTACCTTTGTAAGATTTTTATATAAAATTTTTTCTGTCTGAAAGAGATTTTCTCTCATATTTTCAATTAGTTTGTCTGCTTTATTGGTAAGTTTAATTTCTTTATATCTTTTATCCATAAAGTTTTGAGAAATTTTCACAAAACCCTTTTCTTCAAGTCTTTTTAGTACTCCGGTAACAGTTGGTCTCTTTAAACAAAATTCTCGTTCAATATCTATAGGATTAATAAGTTTATCTCTATGCATATCTAAAAATCCTATTATTCTGCACTGAGTACTTGTTAAACCTATCTTATAGCTTTTGTTATTTAATTCTCTTTCAAAAACATTGTTTACCATCTTTAATAATAAACTAAGCCTAACTTTCTCCTCCATTTCTACCTCCAAAAGCATAATACGTAGCATACTAACTATTATATACCCATACACTTTTTTGTCAATTTATTCTTTTTTATCAATTTTTCAACATAAAAGGAAGGTCTATCTTTTTTGACCTTCCTATGTTTTATTTTATTTATTTCAATTTTTCAACCATACTTTACCAAAGCATTCTTTTATTATTTTAAAGTTCTCCTCTCCAATAGATTCTTTTATTTCTATTTCTAACTTTTCTTTTAACTTCAAACTTTCTTTACAAAACTCAAGACCTTTGTCAGTTAACCTTAAAACTTTATCTCTAGAATTAATTTCACTATCTATAACCATTATATAACCTCTATCCATTAAACTGTGACAACATTTATGTGTTCCTTGCCTTGAAATTTCTATTTGCCTTGAAATTTCAGATATAGTCATATTCTTTCTTTCTAGCAATGCTAATACATAAGATTCGGTATCCCCTATATTATCCCCGCCTTGCTCATTCCAACTTTTCCTTACTTTCTTCCTCAACTTTGCATGTTTTTCACTTATTAAATCTATCACATTTAAATCTATATAATACTTATCCATAAATACATATCTCCTAAATTAAACTTTTCCATATAACTTTTATTATAACCCCTATTCCCATTTAATAAAATCGTTTTTGTAAACTAAATTGACAGTTTCATTTTAAGATGATATTATAGCTTAGTCAACTTGGTTGACAATATATCAGAAAGAGGTCACTTATTATGGGAAAAAATAAAAAAGAACATTTTATATTTGTTTTAATAATAGCATCATTAATGGTTTATATAATGAGTTGCTATAATATGATTATTATGGATGGTTTTTCTGTAGGAATATTTAAAGATGCGATAATACACTTTTTACCAGCGATTGCTTTTGCATTAATTGGCGATCTATTTATTATAGGTAATATAGTAAAAAGACTTGTACCTAAAATAGTTAAAGACGAGAACAACTTTAAGAAAAAAGTTATTTGTATATCTGTACTTACATGTTGTGGAATGGTTCTTTGGATGACTATATTTGGAACATTTATGAATATAGGTTTCGGCCCTGATTTCCTACCAGCTTACGGTATAGGAATTGTAAAAAACTTCATATTTGCTTTACCACTAAACTTACTAATAGTTGGGCCAATAGCAAGAGCATTATTCTTCAAGCTGTTCCCAGCTTAAGGTAAAAACAATAACTATCGTTGATTTAACACTATATACTACTATAAGTTTCATAGTATTAGCAGATAACATCAAAAGCTAATACTATGAAACTTTTTTAGTTATCATAACATATATATAATTTTCTCCCCATATGGTATATAATATTAAAAGAACATATTTCATGGGAGGTTTGAATTATGAATAATAAACTTACTGAAGAAAATATAAAGAAATTAAGAGAAGAATTAGATTATAGAATGACTGTAAAAAGAGCTGAAATAGCTAAAGAAAAATTAGTAGCTGCAGCTCATGGTGATAGATCTGAAAATGCTGAATACAAAGAGGCTTGTAGAAATTATAGAGAAAATGACAATAGAATTCAGTACCTACTAACCATGATATCAACTGCTACAGTTGTATATGATGATGAAGTTGATAAATCTGCACTAGGGCTTAATAGTAAGGCTAGAATTAAATTTGTAGAAGATGATTTTGAAACTGAAGTCACTCTTGTTAGTACTATGGATTTAGACCCTGATAATATGAAGATAAGTATAGAATCAGATTTAGGTAAAGCATTAAGCGGAAAAAAAGTTGGAGATATTGTGGAAGTTATCGCTCCAGCCGAAAAATATTCTGTAGAAATCTTAGAAATACTTTAACAAAATAGGATGTATAAACAATACTATACATCCTATTTTTTACACTAATTTTTTAGAATTCTATAATTATTTAATTTTTAAATCACTATGTTTTGAACCCAAATCCCACTTTTAACAAGGATTCCTCCAATTATACATTTGATAAACTCTAAGGATTGACATATTAAATATACAAATACTATATCTAAATTAGTATGCCTTGATAATACGAATGCAACTGGTATACTGCACAACCATACAAACATACTATCAAATAAAAATGTAATGACGGTCTTTCCCCCTGAACGCAATGTAAAATAGGATGCATTAGTAAATGCATGAAACGGCATACATAAGGCTAAAACTTTTATAAAGTTAGTAGCTAAATCCTTAACTTCTTCTGATGTATTATATATACTTGGAAATGCCGGAGCTATAATTGACATAATTATCCCTATAACCACACAACTCATTACAGAGAAAAATATTAATTTTCTAGCATTATCTTTAGCTTCTTCCATTTTTCCTGCTCCTAAAAGCTGTCCTATTATTATAGCAACTGCACTTCCACATGAAATATATACTATACTAAATAAATTTGATATAGTTGATGCAATATTTATTCCAGCAACAACAGCTAATCCTCTTACTGAATAACATTGAGTAAGCATAGACATTCCAGATGCCCATAAAAATTCATTTGCCATAAGTGGAGTACCTTTTATAGCTATATTCTTAATTAGGTTTTTAGGAATGTATATACTTGCATATACTCCTTTTATAAATTCTTTATTTAGATGAGTTCTAATGATTATAATTCCACATTCTATAAACCTAGAAATTACAGTTCCAATGGCTGCACCATTAACCCCTAAAGCAGGCGCTCCAAATTTACCAAATATTAAAACATAATTAATACATAAGTTAACTAAAACAGCAATTATTCCAGCTTTCATTTGAAATACAGTTTCTCCCGTTTCCCTAAGAGTACTAGAATATGCTTGATTTATAGCAAAAGGAATAAGACCAAAAAGTATAATTTTTAAATACTTCTTTCCAAATATTAAAGTTTTCTCTATATCACCAGTATTACTACCATCATGTAAAAATAGTGAAATTAGTTCTTCACTAAATACATTGAAGCATACTATAACTATAATCCCTAATATTGAACATAATAATAACTTAAATCTAAAAGTCTGTCTTACACCTTCATAATCTTTCTTCCCAAAAAATTGAGCTCCGAATATTCCGATTCCTGATATTGCTCCAAATATGCATAAATTAAAAACAAATATAAGTTGATTTACTATAGCTACACCAGACATTTGCTCTGTTCCTATTTGTCCAACCATTATATTATCAAGTAAGCTTACAAAATTAGTTATCCCATTTTGAATCATTATAGGTATAGCTATAGTTAAAACCATACCATAAAATTTTTTATTTCCTATATATTTTTTAATATTCATCTTTCACCTCACATACTTATATTTTTAACCCCAACTTTTACAATTATATTATATAAACTTTTATTTTTAAATAATTTTTCTTTATTTTCCACACGTAAAAAAATTAGTGCTATTAATTAATAACACTAATTTTTCTTTACTACATAAAATCTATACAGTATTAAATTTAATGAATTATTACTGTGGTATCATCAGGTATATTCTCATATATCCATTTTGCATTATTAGTCTCTAATCTTATACATCCATGACTAAGAGCTTTACCAAGACGCCCATCTATTATATAAGCACCTGTCGAATTGTACAAAATTGAATGATAATAATAACCATCCTTTATTCTAATTGTACATTACTCCACGGATGCATACTTATAGATATATAATCGTTTTTAACCCATCCTCTTTGATCATTAAATAATACCTTGACCATTCATCTTCCATATCTATTACTTGTATCTTAGAACCTTCAGGTATTACAGCTAAAATATCTGAAGTTACTGAAGGTTCTAATCTTAAATTAACATTTTTCAATGTATACTTATATATAACTTCTCTATAAAATCTTATCACTAGTATCTTTCTCAATAAATTACTTATATTGTTATACTATGAAATTTACTAGACAAGTTTCATATTATTATAAACTAAACTTATTAATATGTTGGTCTAACTCTTTTGTTATTTTATTTAAATGGTCAGCAGCATTAGCTACTTTATTTACAGATTGAGTTTGTGTATGAATACTTGCAGATACCTCTTCTGTTGCAGCTGCTGATTCTTCACATATTGCACTTATTCCTTGAATAGAATTAATAACTCCATCCTTAGAAGCATCTACATCTTCCATATCTTTTACTAATGAAATTATATTTTCTGACATTGTCCTAAATGATTTTTCTATATTTTCAAAAGACTTCATAGATATATCCATAGCATCATTTGCTTCACAAATAGATTTATTAGAATTATTAATATTTTCCCCTGCTAAAGTTATTCCTTGCGAAATTTCATTTATAATTTCTTCTATTCTATTTGTTGCTTGAGATGTCTGTTCTGAAAGTTTTCTTATTTCTTCAGCAACTACACCAAATCCTTTTCCTGCTTCTCCTGCTCTTGCGGCTTCAATAGCTGCATTTAATGATAATAAACCAGTTTGTTCTGAAATATCATTTATAGTTTCAACTATTTCTCCTATATATCTAGACTTCTCAGATAATACACTTATAGCTTCGTTAGTTTTATCTCCACTCAATGTCGATGCATCTAACTTTTCTTTTAACATACTTATAGCATTAGCTCCATTATCATTATCCTTAGAAACCTTTACTAAATCTTCTTTTATATCTTCTATAACTTTTATTGTATTCTCTATCTTAAGTGCTAATTCACCTAATACTTCTGTACCTTTTTGTGCTTCATCAGCTTGTTCTTGAGCTCCATTTGCTAGTTCCATTATAGTATCATTGATATTAATAAATGACTCTTGAATATCTTCCGTTATAACTGATAAGTTCTTAGATTCTGCTTCAGTTTTTTCCGAACCTAACTTTATTTCTAACATAGTTTTATTTAATAGTTTTCTAAGCTTTTGTAACTCTGCTCCAACTTCTCCTATTTCATCCTGGAATTTTTCAATTTCATCAAATTCACTATTATCTTGTAAATCTAATTCTGCAGTTGATCTTATCATTTTAGTTATATATGTTATTGGTCTAGTTATTCTTTTAGCTATTATATTAGCAAAAACAGAAACTAACACACATATAGCTACTGTAACTAATATAACAACAAATAAACTTTTATTAAATTTACTCATTATATCACTATCTGCAGCTGTTATTACTAATATATCTCCATTTGTAAGAACACTATATCCCATTATACCTTTAGTACCATTTACATCATAATCATATTTTCCTGTTTGTCCATCAGGTTCAAAATTTATTCCTTGAGTTTCCTTTAAAGATTGTCCTTGTTCATAATTCTTATGTACTACATATTCCTTATTACTATTTAATAAATAAGCAAATCCTTCATCAAATACTTTTATTTCATTTATTGAATCTTCAAAATTATTAAAGAATAAATCAATAGCTACTACACCTAATAGTATATCATTTGCAAATATAGGCTCAGTATATGATAACCTTACATTATCAGAAAATCCATCTTTATGTGCTTCACTCCATACTGCCTTTTTTGCATTTACAGGTCCATAATACCAATCAACATCACTAGTTTTCGATAAAAATTGCTCTTTATTGAATTTGTTTTTTCTTTCTAGTTGTCCACCATATGTTTCTCTTTCATAAATTACTTCATAGAAATTTTGAGTTATTTCCGGATTTGCTATAAATGCCACTCCTAGCAATTGACTATTTTCATTTGCTACTCTCTTCATAAACTCTGAAACTTCATCTATTGAATTACTAATTTTCTCTTCACTAATTTGAGAATTATCATCCAAACTAAGTATTGATACTATCTTCCCAATATTATTTGAAAATTCTTTAGTTTTATGTAATTCATTGTTTAAAGCATTTCCCTGTTCAACTGCATATGATTGCAATGAATCAGATACTTCGCCTTTTATTATCCTTTTACTAGATACACTTGTTATAGCTGCAATAATAACAGATGTACAAATACATGCACTTACTATTGACACTATAATTTTTGTTGATATTTTTCTCATAGTTTCCTCCTAAAATATTATATATAATAATATTTTCGATTCAACGAGGTCTTTATTTATATCACTTTTTAAATTAAATTCAACTTTTTATTTTGAATTTATTAATATTTGCATCTAATTCATCTGTTATTTTATTTAAATGTTCACAAGCTTCTGCCACTCTATTAACAGATTGAGTTTGTGTATGTATACTTGCTGATATTTCTTCAGTAGCAGCTGCAGATTCTTCACATATTGCACTTATCCCTTGAATAGAATTAATTACTCCATCTTTAGATTTATTAATTTCGTCTATTTCCCTTAATAATTTCATTACACTACTCATTATGCCTTCATAATTTTTTTCATTAATTTTAAATGTCTCCATTAATATATTCATAGAACTACTTGCTTCACTAATTGATTTATTAGAATTATTAATATTATCCTGAGAAAAAGTAATACTTGCACAAATTTCATTTATAATTTCTTCTATTCTCTTTGTAGCTTCTGATGTTTGTTCTGAAAGCTTCCTTATTTCTTCCGCAACTACTCCAAATCCTTTTCCTGCTTCTCCAGCTCTTGCAGCTTCAATGGCTGCATTTAATGATAACATACTTGTTTGTTCTGAAATATCATTTATAGTTACTAAAATTTCGCCTATATTCTTAGACTTATGATTTAATAAATTTATAGCTTCATTTGTTTTATCCCCACTTTTCACAGATAAATTCAACTTACTTCTTAATTCACTAATTGCACTACTTCCTGATACATTATCTGTAGCAACTCTTTGAATATTGTTTTTAATATCAGCTGTAAATTTTTGAGTATTACGTATTTTATCTGCTAATTCACTTAAAACCTCAGTACCTTTTTGAGCTTCATTTGCTTGCTCTTGAGCTCCATTTGACAATTCCATTATAGTATCATTAATATTAGAAAATGCTTCTTTAATATTATCAGTAACTTCTGCTACTTCTTTTGCTTCCACAGCAGTTTCATTAGATCCTTCTTTTATCTTAAACATAGTATCATTTAAGGATTTTCTTAGCTTTTTAACTTCAATTCCTATTGTACCAACCTCATCCTTAAACTTATCTATTACTTCAAATTCCTCATGATCTCTCAAATCCAAGTTTGTAGTTGAATTTATCAACTTTGATATATATCCTATTGGCTTAGTTATTCTTTTTCCAATAATATACGCAATTATTGAAACTGCAACACATATAACCAAAGTAATTTGCATACTAAAGGTAAAACTTTTATTAAAATCACTAAGCATGTCTGCTTTGGTACCTGTAAGACATATTATATATCCATTATTAAGTACACTATATGCAACTATAACTTCATCTCCGCCTAACTTATATTCAATACTTGATAAATTACTTTCTTTTGTATCTATATCAATACCTTGAGTTTCCTTAAAGGATTGTCCTGCTTCGTAATCCTTATGTAGTATATAGTTCTTATCTTTATTTAACAAAAATGCATATCCTTCATTAAAAACTTTAATGTCATTGATCATAGCTTCAAATTCATCAAAAAATAAATCAACTGCAACTACCCCTATTAAAGTATCTTTAATATATATAGGTTGAGTATAAGACATCCTCATACTATCCGAATATTCATCTTTATGTGGATCACTCCAAATTCCTTTTTGCGCTTTAACAGGTCTATAATACCAACTCATGCTTGGATTATTTTCTACAAAGTCAGCCTTTGTAAACTTATCTTTTTTCTCTAACTTTCCCCCAATACTTTCTCTTTCATAAATAACTTGATGTGCATCCTTTGTAATTTCAGGATTAATAATTAATGCAAATCCTAAAACATTTTTATTCCCACTTGCTGCTCCTTCTACTATAGGTGCTATCTTATCAATATATTGATTTATATATACATCTTCACCATCCATTTTTGAAATATCAAAAGCTGCTGAAATTGCACTTTCAATATTCTTAACTTCTCCCTCTGAATAATCTATTAAGTTATTAATACAATCTCCTCTATTATACGCAAATAATTCTAATGATTGCTTAGCAGATTCTTTTATTAATTTCTTATTATTCGCCCCCATTATAATTGATATTAAAAATGATGTTCCTATACATGCAGCAACTATAGCAACTATTATTTTTGTTGATACCTTATTCATAACTCCTCCTATTTTTGGTTTTATACTCCATTTATTATCGTGCCTTTTATTCCTTTTTTTACACTTTAAGTTTTATTTTTATATTCAAACACTAATTTGTAAATTTATCAATGAATGTATTTTATCTTTTTATTACTTAAACATATTTAATTTAATTACTTTTAAATATCCTCTTTTTATTTACAATTATATTTATTCTAGATACTCAATATTATTTTCATTACACCATTTAATAGCAATATTTTCTTCCAAATCATGTAAAGCCAATATTAATTCTCTTTCCCATTCTTCGAAGTTATTGATATTTTCTATATCTTCAGCTGAATACTTTGAAGTAGTACTATCTTCTTTATAAATAATAACCCCTGTATCTTTATTATAATAATGATTTAATAATTCATTTTCAAATTCTATTGCTTCAATTACATCTTCTAAATAAACTTGCATATATTTTTTCTCCTAATATATTTTAAAATTTTTAACCTTATTATCTATAACACTTAACGTTCCTCTTACACCACAAACAGCACATATAGCCGGGTAGTTTGCATCTCCATTTCTTATCTCTATAAGTTTGGAATGGCAAATAGGACACACTCCCTCATCCCCTATATACTCAGGCTTCTTTTTCTCATCTGAAATACTTCTATCTTTTTGCTCAAGTAAAGTTTTCATAACATGTCGTCCAGAATTTCTTGCTCTTTCTATCTTATCTTCTTGAAATACCACACTTCCAGGAAGCCCAGTCCAATTAACTAACATCTTATCAACTATATCCATATGTGTTGATATTAATGTTAGCTCCATTAATGGAAGTGCTAATGTATCCCATTCACTTCCCCCTACTGCAATTATTGATGCAGATTTAGTTTTAAAGGACCTTTCGTCTATTGATTTTCCGCCTATTACTCCTTCTTCTTTACGTCTTCTTTGTGCTATCATCCTAAAGGCAACATCATGTGAAGGCCCCATCCTATCAGCTAATATCTTTAATAATCCTGTTGGTCCTTTTTCATATATTGGCGAACCTAATATAAGACCATCACATTCCATTATTTTATTCTCTATAAAAGAAAAATCGTCTTTAAGTACGCAATCACCATTACTAGCTTTATCAAGAAGTTTGATTACACAAGCATTACAGCCAGTGCAAGGTTTTAAATTCAAATCATTTAATCTTACTAATTCTACTTCTGCTCCTAATTCCTCAGCCCCCATTAAAGCTTCCTTTACCAGAATCTCAGTATTTCCCATCTTTCTTCCACAAGATATACCCAATATTTTCATCCTAATTACACCTCTTTTTTGTATATATTACATTTGTTTGATTTAAAGAATTTCTCTTCTACAAGTATATCCACTTATATTAAAAACTTTATTAACAAGTTCCCTAATATAAATATTTCTTTAATTGATGGTACTAGAGACACTTTATATGACCAACTTTATCATAAAGATTTAGATTTTATCTTCGATCTTGACCTTAACTCTGAATATTATAATAACTTTTCTTATAAACTCTTAAATAAATAATACCAATTCTGCTGTACAGGTATTTTTGAATAATATATAATTACTATACAAAAAATATGTTTATTGAAAGAGGTGATTTTCATGTTTAATGTAGATAGAGAAAAATGTATTGCTTGTCAGCAATGTATAAAAGATTGTCCAGCAACTGATATTTATTTAAAAGAGGGAAAAGCACATATAAAAAATGAAAATTGTATAAAGTGTGGTCATTGCGTAGCTATATGCCCTACTAAAGCTATTTCTACTGATGATTACGATATGGATGAGGTAATAGAATATAACAAAGAAACATTCAATATTCCTTCTGAAAACTTACTTAATTTTATTAAATTTAGAAGAAGTGTAAGAAGATTTAAAGATATTCCTGTAGAAAAAGAAAAACTTGAACAAATAATTGAAGCTGGAAGGTTTACTCAAACTAGTCGTAACATACAAGATGTATCTTATATAGTTGTTACTGATGATAAATTACAAGAACTTAGTGATTTAAGCTATGAAATCTTAAAGAAAAAAGGTGAATACATATTAGAAAATATGACCCCAGAAAAGATTCACCTAAAACGTTATGCTATGTTATGGACTCAAATGTATAGTGCATATAAAGGAGATAGAAAAAAACATGACAGATTATTCTGTAATGCGCCTGCAGCAATAATAGTTACTGCAAAAGAACCATTTAATGGTGCATTAGCTTCTTCTAATATGGAGCTTATGGTTGATACCTTAGGTCTTGGAACTTTCTTTAATGGATTTTTCAAAGTAGCTGCTGAAGATAATAAAGAAATTCAAGATTTCCTTAAAATCGAAGATGATAAACAAATAGTTTCTTGCCTTGTTATAGGATACCCAGACGTTAGATATAAGAGAACTGTTCCAAGAGGAAAAGCTAATATAAACTGGTTATAAAAATGTTCTAAATTATACGTTAAATAAAAATTAAGCATAGGATACTCTAAGTTCTTATGCTTAATTCCTATCCTATGTACTTTTCTCCAGTAATTAATTTATCATATAAACATCCTACCTCAAAAGAAATAGGATGTCCTATTTTAATTTTTTATGCTATTTACATATATCAGAGTGAATACATTCTAATACTTTTTTTCTTTTTGGCATGCTTCTTCACAAGTATTTTTAGCTTCTTCTAATTTACTAAGAGCCTTTTTTAATAATATTAAAGCTTCTATTACTTCTTTCTTTTCACATTCATAAGTTTCTTCTTCGTCTTCTAAAAGACATTTACATTTTTCACTTAAAGTATAACATCCGCTTTCTTCTAATTCACAATCAGCTTTATCGTATATTTCATCTGCTTTTTTATAATCATCTAGACCACATTCAATATCTTGTATAGCTTTAAAAACTTCTTTAATTCCCTTTTTATATATTAATTTTTCACCCACACTATATAACTTATATGCTTTTTTTATTATTTTATGATATTTTTTTATAACCTTTTTACATTTATGACAATACATATCTTTAACTCCCCTTTTGTTTTCATTTATAATATATATTATGAAAAACTAGCTATGTTTGTTACATTATGATATGTAATTACATAAAAAACTATTTTCTTTTTATCATTTCAATATCAAGCAGCTTTTCTTTTACATCAATTCCACACCCAAACCCCACCAACTTTCCATTCTTACCTATTACTCTATGACAGGGAACTGCTATAATTATAGGATTTTTATTATTAGCCCCTCCAACTGCTCTCGATGCCTTTTCATTTCCAACCATTATAGCAATATCTTTATAACTTCTAGTTTCTCCATAAGGAATCTTACGTAAAGTATCCCAAACTTTCTTTTGAAACTCAGTTCCTTCTAGATATATTGGAAAATCAAATTCTTTTCTATTCCCTTCTAAATATTCACTAATTTGTTTCATTGCATCTTTTATTAATTTAGTTTCTTTTAAATTTTCTTTTTTCTTCTCTCCTTTTAAAATGGATATATATGAAAAAATTGAACCTTTGACTTTTTATACTTATCTTAACCTTCTCTCCATCTCTTATAGACTTAAAACGTTTAACATTAGAACCTTGTTTAAAATAGTACCATTTATCTGATTGAATAGTATACATATATTTTATATTGAAAAATACAACTTTTAAATAGTATATTTTTTATTTATTACAAATAAAATCCACAGACTATTTTCCATTTAATTTATTGTTTTTCACCTTTTTCCTATTTTTCACGTCATATTTTGCTTTAAAGTATTTAAATTACCGCTTTTTCGTTTTATAATATATTATGATTATACATATTCAAAAAAATACATGAGGTGATTACTATTACTATTGAACAAATACAATATTTTTTATCTATAAAAAAATATAATGGCTTTTCTATCGCAGCTAATGAACTTTGTATTTCTCAGTCTTCTTTATCTAAACAAATAAAAGCTTTAGAAAAAGAACTTGATACTATACTGTTTGATAGAACCTCTAGAATTACAACATTAACTCCAGCAGGTGAAGATTTTGCAATATATGCTGAAAAGTTTTTAGCTGACTATAATAATATTATTTTAAATATGAAGAAACATTCTATATCTAAGAAATATACTTTAAAGATTGGAACTATAGCAGTATTAACGCAATATGGACTAGCCTCTATGAATAGCTGCTTTTAAAAATAAGTATCCAAATATAGATATTGAAATAATTGAAGATGAAAATGAAGCAATATTAAATATGCTAATGATAGGCGAAATTGACTTTGCTATTGCTCGTGACTTCAATATTCCTAAAGACTTTTTTGACGTAACTACTCTTGCTAACGATGAATTAGTTGTTCTTACTTCTAATGATCATCCATTTGTAGAGAGAGATTGTATATCTTTTTCAGATTTAAAAAATGAAAACTAATAATCTTTGTGGAATTTAGGTGGTGTTGGAAGATATACAGCATTAATTTCTGGATCTTGTAACATTTCTTCTACTGTTTTATATACAACAGGTACACCATGTCTCTTAGCGTAATCTACCGCTCTATCATAATCTAAATCAAATACTGCTTTTAACTCTGAGTTTTCTGATTTATATAATCCTGGACCACTTTTCTTTTCAGTTACAACACCGCAACCTACCATTCCCCATACTACTTTATCAAACTTTTTCATTTTAAATTCTCCTTTTTTCCTTTTGCTAAGAATTGTACATCTATATAAGTACGGTGAACTTCTGGACGTAAGTTACATCTTTCTGTAGTTTCTACATCTAGAACTTGTAATATCATATTATCGCCATCTAATTCATATCTTCCTGGAGCCATATTAACCAAGTCATTTTCCGAAAGATATTTAATTGCTTTTTGAATAGCTTCTGGATAGCTTGTTCTATTTTCATTTGACTTTATATTTCCAAAAATCATTGTATTCACCTCTAAAATTTTATGTTAATTATCCACTCTCGTTTTCATTGTTATTTTTTCTACAATTTTCTACAAAGTTTTATTTCTTTACTCTTATAATACATGTTAAATTATTAACATTCAATTCATTTTAGGAATATATCTATTCCATAATCGAATACTAAAGCTTACTTACATTTTTTCCTTTTGTTATATTTATATCATTTTATAATTTAGTTATAATTTAAAGCAAAATACTTTGTACCTTACTCCTATTATTTTTTTACTTCCATAAGTTTTAAAAAAATACCCTATCCAAAAGGATAGAATATCATAATATAATTTTTATATACTATTTATATTTATCACAATGAATACATTCATTAATAAGTCTTATTACATTTTCAGATGTCTTTTCTATATTTTTTTGTCCATCAACTAAAGCTTCTTCTATAGAAGATACTCCTTGCATAATTCCAAATATAGCATCTATACCCTTGTCATATAATATATCTATTCCATCACCAACTCTACCTGCTAAAGCTATAACTGGTTTATTATATTTCTTAGCTATAGTCGCTACACCTAAAGGAGTTTTTCCATATTGAGTTTGAAAATCTATACTTCCTTCTCCTGTCCAAACCATATCTACTTCTTTAACTTTCTCTTCTAATGCAGAATATTCTATAACCATTTCTATTCCCTTTTTAAGCTTACCATCTAAAAATGCCATAAGTCCCGCACCAAGACCTCCTGCTGCTCCTGCACCAGGTATATCTAGTACATCTTTATTCAATTCCTTCTTAATCACTTCTGCATAATGTCTCAAGTTGTTATCTAAAACCTCTACCATTTCTTTAGTTGCACCCTTTTGTGGTCCAAAAACATTAGAGGCTCCCTTTTCTCCACAAAGCGGATTAGTAACATCACATGCTACTTCTACCTCAACTTCTTTTAAACGTGCATCTAGATCTTTTAAGTCTATACTATGTAATTTTCCAAGACTTCCTCCACCAAATTCTAATTCCTTACCGTCTTTATCTAATAATTTTCCTCCAAGAGCCTGTATTACACCAGCACCTCCATCATTAGTAGCACTTCCTCCTATACCTATTAAAAGCTTTTTAACCCCTTTATCTAAACAAGCTTTTATAAGTTCTCCTGTACCATAAGTAGTAGTTAAAAGTGGATTTCTTTTATCTACTTTAACTAGCCCTATTCCGCTAGCACTCGCCATTTCTATAACTCCTATTTCACCGCTACCTAAAATCCCATATTGTGCTTCTACCTTATCATATAAAGGTCCCATAACTTCCAATGTATATACTTTTCCACCTGTTGCGTCTACTAAAGATTGCATAGTTCCTTCACCACCATCAGCCATAGGTACATGTATGCAATTAATATTTGAACTTGCCTTCTTTATACCTTTTTCCATAGCTATACAGGCTTCTTTTGCTGTCATACTCTCTTTAAAAGAATCTGGTGCTAATAATATAACTAAATCTTTTTTCATAACTATATCTCCTTATCATTTACATTATAAATCCATAAATTATTGTGGCTACAATACACATAGAACCACCTACCATTGCTTCATATATAATCAATCCCATACGTTCTTTTATATTCATCTTTACCGCATCAGCTGTTACATGAAAAAAATTCCCGTGTGGTAATTGGTCTAACACAACTCCTCCTGTATGTACCATAACTGCTACATTTAAAGGTTTAACTCCCATAGATAATATAGCTTCTCCAAAACTACCTGCCGCTACTATACATCCTGTTGATGTTGATGCTGTAGCTGCAGCCATTAATATACCTGATAACGGAGCTAAAAATACTCCTGAAATTCCTGTTTTATGTATCAAATCCACTACTACTTCACTTAAATTCGAATTAGAAATAATACCAGCTATAGCTCCTGCTCCTATTAATATTATAGCAGTACCTGTCATCTTATTTAGACCTGATGTTGTATATTCAAGTATCTTATTAGTTTTCCCCATAGCAATTAATCCTACTATTCCTGCAAAAGGTAGTATTATCATTGAATCTATTTTTATATTTGCTAAAAAATCCACTCCTAAAATACTGCCTACTGGATTTAATGCAAGTAAAACAATAGCTATAATTGGTGCTACCATAGCCTTAGCAAAAGTAGGTTTATCCTCTTCTTTATGTTTACTTACAACAACATCTTGTATAGGATCTCCTTTTCTATTTAAAAGGCTTGCCACTATATATGTAACTATAACTCCAACTATAGCTGGAATAAATCCTCCTATCATAACTTGTGCTAAATCCACATTAAATCCCTTTGCTACTGCAATAGTATTAGGATTTGTTGAAATTATATTTCCTGCTTTTCCTCCACCTATCATAGCTAAAAGTATAGCTGGCTTGGTTAACTTTGCTTTCTTAGCTATAGATAAAGCTATTGGAGCAACTATAATAACTGAAACTGTGATAAATACACCAACTGCTGTTATTACTAAAGTAGCTATAGCCAAAGCTAAAATAGCCTTTTTCTCTCCAAGCTTTTCTACTATAGTTTCTGCTATTTTTTCAGCTGCACCTGATTCTATTAAAACACCTGCAAGAACACCTGCTGCTAATACACGAACTACTGCTCCCATTACACTACTAGTTCCTGTAATGATCATTTGTGTAGTATCCGCTAAACTTGCTCCACCTATTAATCCACCTATTACTGCTCCCGTAAAAAGAGAATATACAGGATTTAATTTTCTTAAAATTAATATTATTGCTATAGCTAATCCAACTATAGCACCGCTCCAATGAATTACTGTCATCTTTTGTGCCTCCTTATTTATTAGCATATAATGTTTTATCTATCCAAAATTAAAACTTGTTACCTAATATAAAAATAAATTTTAGCCGTTTTTTATATTATTCACTTTTATAGAACTATTAATACTAATGTATTTTCTCTTTAAGATTTAAGGTTATACTTTGACACTTCTAAGCTCTGTAATTTTAATTTTCTCTATTATTTTGTATAACTGGACCCAGACGTAAAAATGGAGCTGTATCAAAAGGCTTGAAACAATGATGTTATAGCAAAAAAATATAAAATACTTATCAGAGTATTTTAATTTTTTGATACCATAACATCTTTATTGTTTAAGTAATTCCTTTTGATACAGCTCCATCTCTATACAAACGGATTATAAAAACGTCCACCATTAACTGCATTAGCACTAATGGATATTATTAATATAGTTATCATAATTAAAACCGTTATATAATCTGCTGTTTTTAATTTTTTCTCACTATACCAAGTACGTTTTTCTTTATTTCCAAAAGCTCTAAGCTCCATTGCTGTACTTATAGTTTCAATTTTATCTAAACTTGAAAAAATAAGTGGCATTAATATTGATACAGAATTTTTAATTCTTTTAGAAAGCTTTTCTTTTTTAGACATATCAATTCCTCTAGCTTGTTGAGCAAAAGAGATCTCCATATAATCCCTTTGAACATCAGGTATATATCTTAAAGCTATAGATACTGAATATGCTATCTTATAACTTACACCAATCTTATTTAATGAAGCAGCAAATTCACTTGGGTTTGTTGCTACTATAAATAATAACGCTACTGGTATAATAGAAAAATATTTTAAAGTTATATTAAAATGATAAAATAATTGTTCTAACGTTACTACATACGGCCCACCTATAGTAAACAAATCTGTTCTACTATTGTATATTTCAACACCTTGCATAGGAGCAAAAATAAAAATTGCAATATTGTTTATAAGTAAAAATACTAATATAAGATATACCACAAAAGATACCTGCTTAAAAGGAACCTTTGACATCCTAAATATTATTATACTAAATATAAACATTCCTATAAGAACAAAAGTATTATATGTTACCATAGAAGCTACTGCCCAAAGAATTAGAGCAATAAGCTTTGATGCACCACTTAATCTATGAATAGGTGAATCTATATTAGAATATTCTAGCATTGTATTCATATTTCTCTAACCTTTCTATCATAATTAATAAACTTCTTAACAAACTGTCTAGGATTTTCGACTCCTGACTTTAACGCTAATTCATAAAGAGAAGTTTCCTTTAAGTTAGCTTTTTCTATTACATCTTTATCTGTAAGTACATTAGCCGCACTATCTTCTGCTATCTTTAATCCATTAGATAAAACTATAGCTCTATTAGTATACTCAAGCATTAAATGCATATCATGAGTTATCATTATAATAGTTACGCCTCTCTTATTTATTTCTTTTAAAAATTCCATTATATCACTATAATGTCTAAAATCTTGACCTGCAGTTGGTTCGTCTAGAATTATAACTTCTGGATTTAAAACTAAAATTGATGCAATAGTTACACGTTTCTTTTGACCAAAACTTAAAGCTGATATTGGCCAATTACGGAATTCATATAATCCACAAACCTTTAAAGTTTCATATACTCTTTCTTTAACTTCTTCTTCTTGAACTCCTCTAATTCTAAGACCAAGTGCTACTTCATCAAATATCATAGTTTTAGATATCATAGCATTAGGATTTTGCATAACTACACCTATCTTTTCAGATCTTTCCTTAATGCTATCATTTAATAAACTACGTCCATTTAGCAGTATATCTCCACTACTTGGTTTATAGAAACCACTTATAAGTTTAGATATAGTAGATTTTCCTGCACCATTTCTTCCTACTATACTAACCATTTCGCCTTTATTAATCTTGAAAGATACACCTTTTAAGATTTCTTTTTCTTCACTATAACCAAATCTAATATTATCAACTTCAAGTATAGTTTCTGAATCTAATTCAGCTGCTTCTTCATTGCCTTCTTCATACCACTTATTAAGATTTTCTTTTACATCATCTACTTTTAAAGTTTCTATAGATTCAGGATTTATTTCTTTAGTTACATTTACTCCAGCATATTTTAATGCAGTTATGTATAAAGGTTCTCTTATTCCTGTTTCCTTTAAAAGATTTGTACTTAAAAGTTCTGCTGTAGTTAAATCTCCAACTATTTGTCCATTATCTACTACTACAATTCTATCTACGTTACAATGTAACACATCTTCCAATCTATGCTCTATTATAACAATAGTCTTATTATCTTGTTTTTGAATTTTATCAATAAGTTCTATCGAAGTTTTTCCTGTTGCAGGATCTAAGCTTGCAAGAGGCTCATCAAATAAAAGTATTTCTGCATCCGAAACCATAACTCCACCTAAAGTAACACGTTGCTTTTGTCCACCAGACAAACTATGTGGTGAAGAAGCTAAGTGAGTATCTATCCCTACTACCTTAGACACTCTTTCTACCTTTTCCTTCATTATTTCTTGGGAAATACAATCATTTTCTAATTTAAAAGCTATATCCTCCGCTACTGTTAACCCAATAAATTGACTATCTGGATCTTGAAGTACAGTTCCAACCTTATTAGATAATTCAAATATACTCATATCTCTTGTTTCTTTACCATTAATTTTTAGAGAACCACTTATTTCTCCATCATACATAAAAGGCACTAATCCATTTATAGCATTAGAAAGGGTACTCTTTCCTGAACCTGATGGTCCTACTATAAGAACTTTTTCGCCTTCATATATACTTAAATTAATATTTTTTAATGTAGGTTCCTTTTGAGCATTATATTTAAAAGTAAAATCTTTAAATTCGATTACTGCCTTTTTTGTAGAATCTTCTTTCCTATTTTCTACATCTGAATTAATATTATTTTTTACCTTAGACACCTCATCATTTACTTCCTTAGATAAACTTCCCTTTTTAGTTCTAGTTTTTGCATATGTATATAATAATGAAGAACCAAGTGTTCCTACTATTACAATATTAGATATACCAGCTACAGCCCCTTGTAAATAAAGTTTATCTAAAGGTTCGCTATATATTACAATATCTAAAGTTGGAGCAACAATAAACCATGCTATTACATTAGCTACAATTTGATATATGTTAAATCTTATTACTTGCTTTTTACTAAAGTTCCCCTCTTCTATATTTATTCTTCTTTTACTTAAACCAATTATTAAACCAGTAACACTTGAAGCAATTATCCAACTAAACCATGGACTTCCCGTAATCATTAAATCCTTTAATGTATGTCCTATAAAACCAATAGCCGCACCAGCCATTGGTCCAAATATAACTGACATTAATGCTAAAAATGCATAACTAGTTTCCAAGTTAGTATTTGGTATACCTGAAGGAATAGAACCAAAACGTCCAAGTATCATAAATACCGCTGCTCCAATACCAATAGCCACTATAGTTTTAATTGCTATTTTATTACCCATATTCACCTCTCCTTTGTCAATCATTGTTTATCTTATCTCCACCGTATTACATAAATAAAAGCCAGTAATACCAGTAATAATGGTACTTTAATCAAAATATCCTACAAGTAAAAAAGCACTAGACCTTTTATTTCTAGCGCTTGAAAAAACATATTTACAGTTTCTCATCTACTAGCTAAAAGCTACAGGAATTAGCACCACACTTTATAAAACTTATAAATAGGTTGCCGGGTATCATAGGGCCAGTCCCTCTACCACTCTTGATAAGAATATAATATTTAATTACTGATTAATAATAACTTGTATCGCACCTTATGTCAATATTTTTTTCAAATACTATATTTATATTCAAACTTCAAAAAATCAATTATACATTTTAAACCTTTTATCATATATTAATATTATTATTAAATGAAGGTGATTCAAATAAAATCATACAATGGATTAAATATACAAAGTCTAGAACTCTTAGGTAAAGGCACTCAAGGCTCCGTATATAAAATAAATGATAATAGATGTATAAAGATATTTAAAAAGGAAACTGCTTTTAAGGAAGAACTTCATTCTCTTCTTATTGCGCAAATAGATAATCACTTTCCAAGGCTATATGAATATGGAGATAACTACATCATTAGAGAATTAGTATCTGGAATTTCTCTAGATAACTATCTAAAAGTCAACCCTTTAGACTTAAATGTTTGTAACAAAATTATAGAAATTTATAACGCAATGAACTATGTAGGCTATTCAAGATTAGATTCAGCCTTATTTCATCTTTTTCTATTAAGTAATAATAATATTAAGATTATTGATACAGCTAAAGCTATGAAAAAAAAATATTCCTACCCTCGTATACTATTACATGATTTAGATAAACTTAATTTTAAAAACAAGTTTTTAAAATTTGTAAAAATTAATCATTCAGATTTATATTCAAACTGGCAAAAACTTAGTAAAAATTTTAAGGAGTGAATTTTTTGAGATTTGTAATATGGGGAGATTCTAAAGGAAAAGAAAATGGTATAAACAAAAAAATACTTCATTCAATTATGAATCAAATTTCTAACCTAAATCCAAAACCTGAGTTTATGGTTCTCCTTGGTGATACAGTTGCTGGAGGAATTAATGAGGAAATTCTAATTAAACAACTCTTTGAGCTAAAAGATATTATTAATAATTACACCCCAAACATAACACTTTTACCTGTAGTAGGGAATCATGAAGTAAATATTTTTCCTTTAAATGACTCCTATGAAAAAATACTACACCAATTTTATTATAATGTTCACCCTAACAATTCATTAAAGCACTACAATCAAACTGTTTATTATAAAGACTTTTTTAATACTAGAATAATAGTATTAAATTCATTTCATCCTAAAGAAGTTCACAAAGTAAGCACCGCTCAACTTTCCTGGCTAAAAGATATTACTCACAATTGCGATAAATACAAACTTGTCTTTATACATTCACCAGCTTATCCTACTGGTGCTCACCTTGGACATTGCCTTGACCTATATCCAGAGCTTAGAAATGACTTTTGGAAAACTCTTGCTGAGTGTAATATCGATATAGTTTTCTCTGGACATGAACATAATTATTCAAGACGAATAATAGATAATATCCCACAAGTTATTACAGGAGGGGCAGGCGAAAAGCTAAAAAATAAATATAAAAGCAAAGAAGGAATTGTAATTCCTCCTATAGCTATATATCATTACCTTTTAGTAGATATAAATCATAATAACTTCAAAGTAAAAGCTATTACCAATAAAGGCAAAAAAATAGATGAATTTATGTTAAATTGAAAACAAAAATGAACTATATCTCTTACTAAATAAGAGATATAGTTCATTTTTACTTTTTATATTCCTCTATGAATCTTAGTCTATATTTTTGATAATCATCACCTAACTCAATATATCCACAATCATGTATATACCAAGAAGATTCTTGTTTTGGAACTACTACATCATATCCATTTCTTACAAACTCAGCAGATTGAGATACATCATAAAAATGCCATCCATCAAAAATATCTTCTCTCCACTTAACATCATATTGAGTTACCATTATAAGACCATCTATTGCTTCTACTTTTTTATATTCTTCATTTATGTCATAGTCCATATAATTATGATTTTTTTCACTCATAATAAGACCTACATTATCACAAATACTTCCATAAATACGCTGACTTTCCCACCATACAGCATTTTCAGGTACATCTATACTTCCTACTGCTCCAAACATCCCTACATTTTTATCAGAAAATATTTTTAGCATATCGTTTATAAAATTTTGATTAATAATAAAAGTATCTTGATGTAAATATACTTTATATTTTGATTTACATTTTTTCATTGCCTCATTATATCCAGATGTAATGCTTTTAGCATCTCTAATTGCAATTTTCTCAATAGTAAATCCTTTAGGAATAATTAACCTATCAATATATAATAAACTTTCTTTATAAGTTTCTTCATCATTTACACAAGTAATAAAAGCCACACTATTCTCCATAATATCCTCCATAAAAAAACACTACACAATATTCCAATTAATTGTATATAATAAACTTTCTTCTTTATCTATATTTTACTTCTTACACTTCTTCTGTAATATAATTAATAAGTTCTAAAGCTACGTCATCTAATTTATTAAGCTTACAAATATCAATCATATATTTTGCAACTTCATCCTTTTTAACAATTCCTTGCATTATCTCTACATATATATCTCGTGCTGATGCTTTTTCTTCTTGTAAATACTTTAACAATTCTCTAGTATTACTTTCCACATCAATATTCATCTCAATTCTTCTTAATAAAAATCTTATTTTTTTACTAATACCTAACTTATACTCTATTTTTTGAGCAAAAATCAAATACTGATATGCAGAATATTCTTCCGCCATTGGTTTATCAGCCATAAGCTTTAATTCATTAATAAAGCTTTGATCTTCTTCCTTTACTACATTAATACTCTGTAAATCAAAAACTTCAAATCCACTATTACAGAATAATTCTAAAATTTCTTCTTTAGTAAAGAATCTTAAATGAGTCTTATCTAATATTCCAGAATCCTCATATTTCCATCTTCCATTTATAAGATTTTTAATCACTGAATAATGCATTACATTTGGTATACTTGCAATTATTATTCCATCATCCTTTAAATATCTCTTTAAGTTTTCTAAAACTTTACCTGGATTTACTAGATGCTCTAATACATCTCCTAAAATAATATAATCAAAACTTTTTTCAGTATAAGTCAACTCAGAACTTTCTATATTTTCACTTCTTATATCTGCAAAATTCCTTCCTACAGCTGCAGCATTATCATTTAATTCAATTCCATAAATATTACTATTAGGATACATATTCTTTATTTCTAAAAGTGTAGCTCCACAAGCACATCCAACTTCTAAAACATTGAATTCATCATTTTTATTCTTTTTTATATTATTTATTAGGTCCATTCTTATGTTAGAAGAATATTCACTTGAAAATCCCCATTTTTCCTTAAACTTCTTAGAATTTGTAGTCATAAGCTTTTTATAGTCTTGATTTACACTACTAAAAGTTATACTTCCAAAATGATGTATATAGCTATCTTTACATAATAATAGTTTATATCCTTCTTTTATTATCCTATAACTTAAATCATCATCTTCAAAATTACCAGGAGTAAATCTTTCGTCTAAATAACCAACCTTATCTAATACATCTCGTCTTATAAACATAGCAAATCCAACAAGCTTAATCCTATTTACATATGAACTTTCATCACAAATATTATTTAATTTAGAATAATTAACATAATCATTAAAATCATCAAACTTATAAGATATCATTTGACGATTAGATACACTATTACTAGTGGCTCCTGTAGCCCCTACATCTTCACCTGAATATAATCCCATCCTCAAATTAAATATTGAATTTTGCATTAAAACTGTATCATTATTTAATAAAAATATATCATTTTTCTTATTAGCTATTTTTATTCCTTGATTACATCCTGCTGGGAATCCTTTATTTTCATTATTTAATATGTATCTTATTCCTTCTTGCTGTTTTAGCCATTCTACTGTTCCATCAGTAGAATTGTTATCTACAACTATAATTTCATAATTATTAAGCACATCATGCAATCTTATGCTCTTTATACAAAGCTTAGTATATTCTAAGTTGTTATGTGTTAATAAAATTATTGAATAATTTCTTACTGTTATATTGAAATTTTTCTTTAAATTAACCATATAGTCTATAATAACATTAGCTTTTTCTTCATCTGTAATATATCTAATAGCTTGTTCATATGCTAAATAAGCTCTATTGTATTCTTTTTTACTTTCATAAAGTAACCCCATATTAAAATATAAATCACCATTATTAATATTATTCATTAGACCTTTTTGAACATATGACATAGCTTTATCTATATTTCCTCTATAAAACTCAATTATACTCATCATAGAGCCTGCTATATCTAAATCAATATTATCTTTGTTAGCAAATATTGCAGCTTCTGCTTCTTCTAATAACCCTTGATTAATAAGGTTCTCAATTTCTAAAATTAATTCTTTCACTGTATTGCCCCCCACTATATTTTAAAATTCATATTTATATTTTCGGATAATATTAAATTTTCATTACAGTATTTATAATCTTATAAATTAATACTAAAGGATAATCTTGATTCTTATCTCATTTATACCATATTGTTACTCTAATAAAACACTTGTATAATTAATCGATTCTATCATATACTTATAAAGTATAATATTCGACATATTTTTCAAAATGATCAAAGGAGAAAAAAAAATGTATACAATAATTACAACTTTTTTACTAATACTATTTTTTTTATTATCAAAAAGATTCTTTATATGTCGTAAAGTTCTTTTAATTATAAATACTATAGTATGTTTAGTATATATAAGCTGGAGATTGACTGTTATACCAGTAAATTCTGGTTTTTTACCATCTCTACTGGGTACTATTTTATTCTTAGCAGAATTTATGGGTTTAATATCTTTTTTCATTTTCCAATATATATTTAGTCAAGAATATAACTTAGACTTAAGAACACTAGATGATTTTGAAAAAGATAATATTCCTACTGTTGATGTTTTAATTTGTACATATAATGAATCTTTATCTTTACTTGAGAAAACTATAGCTGCTTGTACCAACTTAGATTACCCTAAAAATAAGATTAAAATATATATTTGTGATGATGGTAGAAGAGAAAATTTAAAAATATTATGTGATAAATATAATATAGGCTATATAACCAGAGAAGATAATAGCCATGCTAAAGCTGGTAATATAAATAATGCTCTAAAATATATAACAGGTGACTTATTTGCTATATTAGATGCAGACATGATTCCTAAAAAGGAGTTTTTAACAAAAACAATTGGATACTTTGTTAAAGAAAATGTAGCTTTTGTACAAACTCCTCAAGTTTATTATAACCAAGATATGTATCAATATAATTTATCAAGATATATTCCAAATGAACAAGACTTTTTTATGAGAGATATACAAGAAGCTCGAGCTTCCTTAAATTCTGTATTACATGTTGGTACTAATGCTATTTTCAGGCGAAAATATATAGATGAAATTAATGGTTATCCAACATTCTCTATAACTGAAGACATGGCTGTTGGACTAATGTTACAAGAAAAAGGTTATGATTCTATTTTTGTAAATGAAGAATTAGTTTTAGGTCTAAGTGCAACTACATTTACTGAATTAGTTAAACAAAGAGATCGATGGTGTAGAGGAAACTTACAAGTTTTCAAGCACATTAATTTATTAAAACTAAAAGGATTAAATTTAAAACAAAAAATTGCTTATATAGACGGAATCATTTATTGGTTTTCTAATTTACAAAAAATGATTTATATATTATGTCCTCTAATTTTCTTATTTACAAGGACTTTAATAATAAATTCTTCCTTAGAAAATTTATCAAAAGTGTATATTCCATTTTTATTAGGACAATTTATTATATTTAAAGCACTTTCTCCTGGTACTAGAAATCTTTTATGGGCTCACTACTATGATATAACTATGGCACCTCATTTAAGTATTTCTATACTTAAAGAAATTTTTTCATTAAAAATAAATTTCAATGTTACTTCTAAAGATATAAGATATGATAAGAAAAAATTCAATTTTAATATTGTTTTGCCTCACATAATCTTGATAATTGCTACTATTTTATCTTGGATAATATCAATACCTTCAGTTATTAACGGCACACTAGATTTAGGTGCATTTATGTTAAATTTAATTTGGAGTATATTCAACTTTATTGGAGCTGCTACTTCTATAAAGGTTGCTTATCAAAAACCAATATTTAGATTAAGTGAAAGAATTACAATAAAAGATAAAATCCCAGTAAAATTAGTCATAGATTCTTCAACTTCAATTATGGGTAAATTATTAGATATCTCAGAACAAGGTGTTGGAATAGTTTTAGATGAATGTCTAAGCCTATATACAAACACAAATGTAGACTTAGTTGTTAATAATATTAACTTTAAATGCACCATACGTAGAATTACTGATAATATAATTGGGTTACAATTTAAAGAATTATCATCATCACAAATGAAATTAATTATGAATCTATTTACTCAAAACATGCAACCATATTTTCATGTAAATAAAGTTAAATAATTGTAAGCGTAAAAGTTTTGGCGTCTTTTATTGCTTCAAAAATAGTAATAAAATATCCCTATAAAGTTATTGAGATTTACATCACACCTCAATTATCTTTATAGGGATTTTATTATTTCTTATCTTTAATTTTTAGATCATCC
>SVCL01000079.1 GCA_015058405.1 Clostridium sp. | reverse complement strand
GCATGTTTCTTTCCAGCATTGGTACCAGTAGCAGTAGGAGCAACATTAGGAGGTGCTTTTGGAGCAGCTACTGGAGGAGCAAATGGATTTTTAACAGAGGTTCTTTAGGAGGAGCAGTTGCAGGAGGAATAGCAGTAGGCCTTGTTGAAGGAGGAAAGGAAGTAAAAATTCCTGAAGTTAAGGGGAATAGTACTGAGGAAAGCTTTGATGACATAAAAAAAGAGTACTTAAGAATATTGATGATAGTAGGCTTGCTAGGGAGGCTAGTGGATATAAGAATTGGGCTAGTAGTATTGATGAGGGGGTAGGTAACCCTAAAATAGATTATAATTTAATTAAAAATTATGTAAGAGATATCGAGTCAAGAACAGGAATTAAATTATCTAAAAATCAAGTTGAAGAATTAAAAAATGCATTAAGGAATAAGGAATACACAAAGTTAACACCAAAAGAAACTGCAAAGCATAGAAATGAATTTAATAAAATTAAGAATAGCTTGATTGAAGAGTGGGAAAGAAATACAGGGCAAAAATGGCCAACATATACAGAAGATGTGATTTCTCCTAATACAGGAAAGGTTGTTAGAAAAGCAGGGGATAAGTATGATGCACATCATGTGATTGAAAATTCATTCGGAGGAGAACATGAGTGGTGGAATATACATCCAGCAAGGTTTCCTAATGAACATCAATCAGGAATACATGGAGCTGGTTCTCCAGCAAATGAATTATTTAAAGGAGGTAATTAAGTAGTGAAATATGAATTTTTAAAATATAATAATGGAAGCAAATTCTATCCAGTTAAAGAAGAAGAGATAAATGAATTAGAAAAAAATTTAAAATTAACTGTTCCAAGAGAGTTAAAGGATCTATTATTAGAGGTTGGATACGGATTTATCAATGGGTCAGAAAATAACGTAAATCGTATTATGGATACTGATTCAATAAGAGATTTTAGATTAAGAAAAGGTGATTTTGAATTTTATCCTGATATTGAGATATATGATGAATATGAAGACGGTAAATTAATATTTTTTGAAGGTAGTGAATCAGCATTAATATCAATAGAATTGACAGAGGAGAATTCAAGCAATATTTTTTACTATGATGTTAAAATAGCAGACTCATTAGAGGCGTTTTTAATAAAAATTCAAGAAGATGATAATTATTATTTAGAAATGATAGATTAAAATTTAATGCATAATAAAGAGCAATTTAACTGCATAAAAAATAATAGGGTAACAAATTAGTTAAATCAATAAACTTAGGAAAATCTAATACTGCATAACGTAAATAAAGACTAAATCAACTGAATTTAAGATAGATGATAAATATATATTATTAATTTGATAACAGAGTTAATGTTTCTAATCAAGGAAGCATTAACTCTTTTCTATTTAAAGAAATTGAAGGGAGTAAAGATAATGTGTCAAGTAATTGAGGATTTCAAGATAAGTCTAATTGAAGATGGTAAGAGTCCTAAAACAATTGAAAGTTATGTTGGAGATATAAAAGCATTCATAGAATTTCTAGGAGATAAGGGAGTTGAGTTCAATGGTACGTTACAACAATTCTACGTAGTAAGCTACAAGAATTTTCTAGTAGAAAGTAACTATGAGGTAGCAACTATCAATAAAAAGATAAATAGCATTCATGCACTAAATAGATATCTTGTAGCTACTGGATATATGAAAGAAATAATTGTAGAAAATTCTAAGGATAAAGTAAAGATAGCTTATGGTTCAGAGAAACAAGTAGAAGTTTACTCAGATAAGGAGGTTGATAGGATATTGTTTTACATTCAGAATGAGGAGAAGGTAAGTAAAAGAAATAAGGTGATTGTGATGTTACTACTTTATACAGGAGTTAGAGTAAGTGAGCTATGTAGCATAAAGATTAAGGATATTGATTTGCTAAACTATTCAATAAAGATATACGGTAAGAGAGGAAAGTATAGAGAAGTACCATTGAAATTCGATTTAGCTGATGTAATTAAGGAATACATTAAAAATAGAGATTACAGTGTAAAAGATTTAGAATATCTAGTAATAGGACAAAGAGGAGCATTAAGAAGAGATGCAATAAACACAATGCTAGAAAGGTTAACTAAGGATATTGGAATGGTAAATAAATTAAAACCTCATACTTTTAGACATACATTCTGTACAAGGTTAATTAATAGAGGAGTACCAATTTCAACTGTAAGTAAACTAGCAGGTCATAGCAGTGTAGATACTACTGCAACGTTTTACATTAACAGTAGCAGAGAAGAAAAACTAAAAGCAGTAAATCTACTGTAGGGAGGATTAAAGAAATGATAATAATAAATACATTAGAGGACATAGAAAAAGCCGAGATAACTCCAAAGGAGTTGAAGGAAGAAATACTACAACATTTTCAAGAAATAGCTGAAAGTGTTGTAGATAAATACTGGAGGATGTACAACCTAAAAGAAGTTAGTGACATAGTAGTTCTTGAAGATGATGATTCAATAGAAGTTCTAAATAGATATAACATAATAGACAAGCAATCAAAGAAGATAACATCAATACCAGAGTTCACAGAAGTAATTGTAATAGGTAATGTTGAGATAATGAAAACAACCTTTGTTCTAGG
>SVCL01000078.1 GCA_015058405.1 Clostridium sp. | reverse complement strand
TCTTGTTATCATTTGTTAAGCCTCCGTTAGTGTAACTAATTAGTTTATGTATATACTATTAGTTTTATCCAAAGAGGTAAAAATGATACTGAAAAATTTGAGTGATATAAAAAATCTTGGTCTTAGAGACCTTGATATATAAGGGTTAAGAAATATGATTAACCCTATATATAAATAAAATAAATAGGTGATTAGATTATGACAAATATAAAAGGATGCTATAGGAGAAATGGGAAATATGTTTATATAAAGCAACCTGAATATGATGATCTAGCATTTGTTTCTAAGTTATGGTCGGATGAAGAAACTATGAAGGATATTGGAGGGGTATTCGATTTTCCAGAAAGTAAATGGGAAATGTTTTATAAAAAAATGGTTTATCCTACTGACGGAAAAAACTTTTATTGTTTAGTGTATACTATTAATAATGAAGCAATAGGTGAAGTAAGTTTTCATGGATATGATTTAGTAACTAAAATTGCTAGATTTAATGTAAAGATACATTATAAATATAGAAATAAGGGTTATGGAGAAGAAGCTCTTAAACTTCTACTTGAATATTTTTTTCTAGACTTTGGTGGAGGAATGATAATAGATAGTGTTCCTACTGAAAGTGCAATTAAAATAGCTAAAAATTTAGGCTTTAAAGAGATTGGACAATACAAAGATGGAATGAAAATGAAAATAACAAGTGAAGATTTTTTTAATAAAGAAGATAGTATTACTAAAAACATAGGAATACTTATGTATGATGGTATGAGAATGTTAGACTATGCTACTGCTTTTGATACACTAAAGATAGTTAACATATTAGAAGAAAAAGAAATATTTAATGTAAGAAGCATTGCACTGAAAAATAAGATAAAGTTGAAGAATGGACTAGTTGTTGATACAGAGGTATCCAATTTAAATATATTTAAGCCAGATATTTTAATAATTCCTGATGGTGATATAGGAAAAAATAAAGAAATTCAAGATATAATTATAAATGATTTTAATCATTATGATTATATTTGTACTAAAGGTGAAGGAATTAATTTTTTAAGTCATTGCGGAGTATTAGAAGGAATTAGAGTTCCAAGATTACCTTATGGAGTTTATGATAAAGATGTGGTAGATGAAAGAAATATAATAGATAGTGGAAAGATAATATTAAGTGCAAATGTTTTAGGAAGTTTTGAAATGATACTATCATTAGTTCAGAAGGTAGCTGGTAGAGAAGTTTCGAAAAGATTAGAAAAACATTTAGGGTATAATAGTGAGAATTTTTAATAATAAATTTATTTTTATAAATAATGAATTATGAGAGAAGGGAGGCAGTTTGTCAAAATCCTTAAGAAAATTTAAAATTAACTTTATATATTAAAAATTGTATATTTATGAGGCTTTGACAGCGCAAATAATGAAGGTGAAGAAAAGAATAATATGTTCTATTTTAATTATTCTTGTGATTATAACAGGTGTAATAATATATAGACATATTGGACCAGGAGCAAGGGAGAAAAAAGCAGCAGAAAGTTTTGTTATAAATCTTATAGAGAATGATATTATTAATTTAAAAGAAGAGGGTAACAAAAAATATACATCTATTAAGAAAAGTGATCCTTTAAAAAAAGAGGAATATTATAATGTTACAGTTGGAGATTATGCTATAGATGTGGATGCTAAATATAATGTTATTGGATTTACTAATCAAAGTGCTAAGGATTTAAATATAGCTATTTCTAAAGAAGAGGCCGTAGATATTGGAAAAAGTTATTTGGAAAAAATTTATACTGGGGATTATAAGTTTAAAGAAGTTTTAAAGGAAGAGGAGATTCAAGTTGTTCCTTATTATACTTTGATTTTTACTAAATATAAAGCAGGTTATCCTTATTATAACTGCAACTTATCGTTAAAGATAAATAAGCAAACAGGAAAGTTAGATGGTTACTCTAATGCTTCTATAGGTAGAGAGGCAGAAGAAGTTTTAATAAACATTTCTGAAGAGGAAGCTAAGAATATTGCAAAACAATCTTTTTCTTTAATGAATACTTTTGAGGAAGTTGAAGGGGATATAGAAAAAGCTTATGTGGAAAGTCAAGAAAATTCAAAGATTGAATTATGTTATATAATAATTATTAAGGGAAGAGATGAAGAGAATAAGGAAGTAAAAATGCAATATTGCATATCTACTGATAGTGGAGAAATAGTATATTCTGAAAAGAGTAACATTACTAGTACTATTAGTTAAATGACAAATGAAAGGAATAAATTAATGCTTTGAAAGCTGGTTTCTATATTTTACAGGAATCAGTTTTTTTGTTTTTTTAAAATTCATATTGCAATAGAAGGTTGGATTAAGTAAAGATAAGAAATTAAATATAAATGCACAATTTATATTAGTGCCAGGCTTAAAACAAAATAACTAAAGGTCAGTTAAGAAGAATTACTAAGTTATATTTGCGTGATTATAATTATAAGTCACAACAAAAGGTTATTGAAAATTTTGATGCATTAAGATATTGTGAAAATTAAAAAAATCTCATTATAGATAATATAAAGGTTTCGAATGCTTCATCTATCCCTAATTTGGAAAAATTAGAGGAATTAGAAATAACAGATGAAAGTATTAAAGATATTTCAAAATTACCAGAATTACAATCTATTAAGAAGTTATCATTAAGTAATAATAATATTTCTGATATCACTCCTTTAAATAAATTTGATTTTAAAAATTTACAATTAAATAATAATAAAATATATGATTGTTCGGGATTAGAACTGTATTATCATAATGATTTTGGTTACTTTGAACTGCAAGATCGTTTAGATATTCAATATCAAGATGTAAAGTTACCTGATATTACCTGACCTACGGACAGTTATTATCCATTTAATTGAAAATATCTATTTAAATAAAAAAAATTATTCTGAAAATATAAAAAAACCACCTTTTTCTAGTGTAAAATTAATCTGCAAAAACAACTCACAAAAGAAAGGTGGTTTCTATGATCAACGATCAAGAATATATTACTACAGAATTGAAAAAAACGCTAGAAAAAATGATAATTTTATCTACTCCCCGTTTAAATAACCTAATTGCAATGGTTATTATAATATTTGACCATACAACAATAGATGATAGATTTGTAATACTTCAATTTTCATTAAAAGTAGGAAAAAGAGCTATTCCTCTTTGGTTTAAATTATTTAAGTATAAAGAAGATGGCAACAAGGATTTTATGCATGTAAAAGAAGGTCTTACATTTTTACATAAAATAGTAACACCATATAAG
>SVCL01000077.1 GCA_015058405.1 Clostridium sp. | reverse complement strand
AGGAAACACTCCTTTCCATTCCGAACAGGACAGTTAAGCTCTACAGCGCCAATGGTACTGCACGGGAGACTGTGTGGGAGAGTAGGACGTTGCCAGGTAATAATGAAAGCTATCGACATATGTCGGTAGCTTTTTACGTTTTAAGATAGTTTATATTTATTTAAAAATAATAAATATAAACTATCTTTTTTTTATGTTTAATGTGAATTAAATTTTTTTTAAAATATTTATAAAAAATAGGTGAAATTTTCCAATTGTTTTGATAGAATAGTATTATGAAAAAAATGGAAGATATCCAAAAGTAATTGTGCTATCTGATCAAGGGAGGTTTATGAGTTGGAGATTAAAAGTAATGAAAGTGAAGTTCTAATAATAAAAGAAAAAGAAGTAGCTGCGAAAACAATAGATGATAAGAAGTTACAAATAGCAAAGGGGAACTCTAAAAAAGCTACTAATAAAAGAAATAATAAAAAATTAAGCTCTAAAGGAAATTCATCTAAAAAATCTGCAAGTAAAGCTAAAAAAGAATTATTAGTGAAAAAATCTTCAAGTACAGATGTGAATAATAAATTAAAACAAGAAACTAATGAAAGTGAATTACACGGAAGAAAATTAAATAAACATGATTTAACAGATTTTAATATGTATTTATTCCATGAAGGGAGAAATTTTGAAGCATATAACATTTTAGGAGCGCATTTTACAACAGAAATGAGAACTAAAGGGGTTAGATTTACTACTTGGGCTCCAAATGCTACAGCTGTATATGTTGTTGGAGATTTTAATAATTTTGAAGTAAGAGAAGAATTTAAATTGAGTAAGGTTACAGAACGTGGATTATGGAGTGGTTTTTTTGAACAACCAGTTGCAGGCCAGTTATATAAATATTGTTTAGTTGATAAGTATGGGAATAGAGGAGAATATAAATCAGATCCATATGCAATACAAAGTGAATTAAGACCTAAAAATGCTTCTGTGCTTTATGAATGCGATAAGTATAAATGGAATGATAAAAAATGGGTTACTAAGCAAAAGAAAGTTAATGTTTTTGAAAGTCCTATAAATATATATGAAGTACATTTAGGTTCTTGGAAAAGGAAAGAGAATGGAGAATTCTTAACATATGAAGAATTAAGTGAAGAGTTACCTAAGTATGTAAAAGGTATGGGATATACACATGTTGAGATAATGCCAATTGTTGAACATCCTCTTGATGCATCATGGGGATATCAAGGAATAGGATATTATTCACCAACTACTAGATATGGAAACTTAGAAGGGGTAAAGAAGTTGATTGATGCTCTTCATAATGAAGATATAGGAGTTATTTTTGATTGGGTTCCAGGACATTTTTGCAAGGATGCAAATGGATTATATAGATTTGATGGTAGTCCTACTTATGAATATCAAGAAGAATGGAGAGCAGAAAATAAAGGCTGGGGAACTTGTAACTTTGATTTAGGTAGACCAGAAGTAAAAAGTTATTTAATATCTAATGCACTATATTGGTTTAGAGAATTCCACATAGATGGAATTAGGGTGGATGCTGTTTCTAGCATATTATATCTAGACTATGATAGAGGAAATGGTGAATGGGCACCTAATAAATATGGTGGAAATGGTAATTTAGAAGGAATGCAATTCCTTAGAGAACTTAATAAAGAAGTATTAACTGAATTTCCAAGTGCT
Source organism: Clostridium sp. (assembly GCA_015058405.1). Taxonomy (GTDB): domain Bacteria; phylum Bacillota; class Clostridia; order Clostridiales; family Clostridiaceae; genus Clostridium. Next base: position 9,582 of record SVCL01000077.1, on the reverse strand, counting down.
CTTATGATTGCAGAAGAATCAACAGCATGGCCTAAAATAAGCAAACCTAGTGAAGAAGATGGATTAGGTTTCAACTTTAAGTGGGATATGGGATGGATGAATGATGTATTAGAGTATGTTGGAATTGCACCAGAGTATAGGAAATATAATCATAAAAATATAACATTTTCAATGATGTATAACTATTCAGAGAATTTTATTTTGCCTCTATCTCATGATGAAGTGGTTCATGGAAAGAGATCATTATTAAATAAAATGTGGGGAGATAAGTGGAATAAGTTTGCTGGAGTTAGAGTGTTTATTTCATATATGATGGCTCATCCAGGAAAGAAATTAACGTTTATGGGAAATGAGTTTGCTCAATATATAGAGTGGCGTGAATATGAAGGACTAGAGTGGATATCTATGCAAGATGATGAGATGTATAAAAAGACTCATGACTTCTTTAGAGATTTAAATCATCTATATCTAGACAATAAAGCTTTTTGGGAACTAGATTATGATTTCAATGGATTCTCATGGATTGACCCGGAAAATAATGATCAAAGCATATTAATATTTATGAGACGAGGAAAGAAGGATGAAGACACTTTGGTATTCGTAAATAACTTTACTCCAACTGTATATTATGATTATCAAATTGGTGTACCTTTCTTAGGTGAATACGAAGAAATATTTAACACTGATGATTTGAAATATGGTGGATCTGGTCAAGTTATGGAAACACCAATATATTCAGAAAAGGTGCCATTCCATAATCAAAAATACTCAACAAAAATAAAAGTTCCACCAATGGCTACTGTAGTATTGAAGATTAAAGATATTGAACAAGATATTGTGGATGAAATAGTAGAGGTTGAATCTCTAAGTAATAAAAAATCAGAAAAATAGTATATAAATAAAAAATAGGCAGGAGAGAGAATATATATGAAGGTTTTATTTGTAGCTTCTGAGGCTGCACCATTTATAAAAAGTGGAGGACTTGGTGATGTTGCGGGGGCATTACCAAAAGAACTTGCAAAAAAGGGCGTAGATGTAAGGGTTGTTATACCAAAATATAAAGAAATAAATTGGCAAATGAGAGATAGGCTTAGATTTAATAAATGGTTCAATATTGTTGTAGGATGGAGAACTAGATATTGTGGGGTATTTGAATATCAGGAAAATGGTGTTACCTATTATCTAATAGATAATGAAAGATATTTTAATAGAGATGGGTTATATGGATATTATGATGATGCAGAAAGGTTTGCATTTTTTGATAGGGCAGTATTGGAAATGCTAAAACAAATAGATTGGCAGCCAGATGTAATTCATTGTAATGACTGGCAAACTGGTATGATACCAGTATTATTGAGATTAGAGTATTATAAGGATTTGTTTTATTGTAGCACAAGAACTGTATACTCTATTCATAATATCTTATTCCAAGGATGTTTTGATAAAGTTATTTTACCTGAGTTATTTGGTTATGATTATGAGCCATATAAGAATAAGAGCTTAGAGTTTAATAAGGGTGTAAGTTTCATGAAAGGCGGAATTAATTATTCTGATCGTATAAGTACTGTAAGTTATAGTTATTCTAATGAAATTAAATCTCCTTTCTATGGCGAAGGTCTTGATGGGTTATTAAGATGTAGAGAATGTGATTTAAGAGGAATAGTAAATGGTATTGATTATGATGAATTTAATCCAGCAACTGATAATTATATATATAAAAAATATGATGTAAATAATTTATGGGCAAAATTAGATAACAAAGAAGCTTTACAAAATGAATTGGGATTATATCAAAGTAGAACTACACCTTTAATTGGAATGGTAACTAGATTAACTAGTCAAAAGGGTATAGATTTACTTGTTAATGTAGCTGATAGGTTATTACAACAAGATGTACAACTTGTTATCTTAGGAACTGGAGATAAAAATTTTGAAGATCATTTCAAATGGTTAGATTATAGATATGGAAATAAGGTATCTGCAAATATTAGATTTGATAATACCTTAGCTCATAAGATATATGCTGCTTCAGATATGTTTTTGATGCCATCCTTATTTGAACCTTGTGGCCTTGGACAGCTTATAGCGTTAAGATATGGTTCTATACCTATAGTTAGGGAAACAGGTGGTTTAAGAGATACTGTTCAAGCATATAATCAGTATGATGAATCAGGAAATGGATTTAGTTTTGCTAATTTCAATGCGGATGAAATGCTTAATACAATTCAATATGCAATGGGTATTTATTATGATAAGAGACAATGGAATAAGATAATAAGACATGCAATGAAATCAGATAATAGTTGGAGCAGATCGGCAGACTCTTATTTAAATATGTACAATGAAATAATTTATAGATAAATTATAAAACAGCTATTTAAGGAGGAGTTAGAATGATATCAATAGATAAGAAGGCTTTTAAAGAAGCATATATAAATAAATTTTTAGAGCTCCATGGAATAGATTTAAAGGAAGGTAGCAATAAGCAAAAATATGAAGCATTAGCAGGATTAATAAGAGACTATGTTTCAAGGAAATGGCTTAGAAGTAATAAGAGAAATAATAAGTCGGGTCAAAAACAAGTGTATTATTTTTCTATGGAATTTTTAGTGGGAAGATTATTAGGAGATGCACTATTAAATTTAGGAATGAGAGATATATGTAAAAGTGCATTAAAGGAATTAAATATAGATTTGGATGAGTTAGAGTGTTTAGAACATGATCAAGGATTAGGAAATGGTGGCCTTGGAAGACTTGCAGCATGTTTTTTAGACTCTATGGCATCTTTGGATATCCCAGGAAATGGGTGTGGAATAAGGTATAAGTACGGATTTTTTGAACAACAAATTGTGGACGGAAAACAAGTTGAAGTTTCAGATGATTGGTTAAAGGAAGGTAATGCATGGGAAACTAGAAGAATCAATAAATCTGAAATAGTAAAGTTCGGAGGAGAAGTAAAAGTTGACTATATAAATGATAAGTTAACTTTTACTTATATAAATTATGAACCTGTATTAGCAGTACCATATGATACTCCAATTGTAGGGTATGAGAATGATATGGTTAATACATTAAGGCTGTGGAGTGCAGAGGCAGTTTCTAATGAATTTGATTATTCTTCTTTTAGTAGGGGGGATTTTCTAAAAGCTATAGAGTATAAAAATTCAGTAGAATCCATATCTCAAGTATTGTATCCTGAAGATTCTTTTTATAAGGGAAAGATATTAAGGTTAAAGCAACAATATTTCTTTGTATCTGCTGGTGTCCAAAGTATAGTAAGGCACTTTAAAAAGTACAATGGAAATTTAGAAGAGATGGATGAAAAGATAGCTATTCATATAAATGATACGCATCCAACTTTAGCTATACCAGAACTTATGAGAATATTAGTTGATGAAGAGGGAATAGATTGGAATGTTGCGTGGAGGGTAACTACTAACACTATATCTTATACAAATCATACAATACTAGCAGAAGCATTAGAAAAGTGGCCTATAGATATGTTCAAGAGCCTTTTACCTAGAATATATATGATTGTAGAAGAAATTAATAGAAGGTATTGTGAAGAGCTATGGAATAAGTTCCAAGCGCAATGGCAAAAGATTTCTGATATGTCTATTATAGCGGACGGACAAATTAGGATGGCTCATTTAGCCATAGTGGGAAGTCATAGTGTTAATGGTGTAGCAAAACTTCATACAGAAATATTAAAAAAGAAAGAAATGAGCAATTTTTATTATTTATATCCTAATAGATTTAATAATAAAACTAATGGAATAACTCATAGAAGATGGCTTATTAAGAGTAATCCTAAGCTTACACAATTATTAAAAGATACTATAGGAGATTCCTTTATAAAGCATCCTACAGATTTATGTGAGTTTGAAAACTTTTTGGATGATAAAAATGTTTTAGATAGATTAAGAAATATAAAATTGAATAATAAAAAGAAATTAGCAGAGACAATATTAAAGAATCAGCATATCGAAGTAGATCCAAATTCAATATTTGATGTTCAAGTTAAAAGGATACATGCCTATAAGAGACAGGTGTTAAATTGTTTAAGGATAATGGATTTACATAATTCATTAATAGACAATCCACACATGGAAATAGAACCAAGAACATTTATCTTTGCAGGAAAAGCAGCACCAGGATATTACTTAGCAAAGAATACAATAGAGCTAATAAATGCTATTTCTAAAACAATAAATAATGATCCTAGGGTAAATGACAAAATTAAAGTTATATTTATGGAAAACTATAATGTATCTTTAGCAGAAGAAATTATTCCAGGAACAGATTTAAGTGAACAAATTTCAACAACTACTAAAGAAGCCTCTGGAACATCTAATATGAAGTTTATGATGAATGGTGCGGTTACAATAGCTACATTAGATGGAGCAAATATAGAAATAAAAGATGAAGTAGGAACTGACAATATAGTTATTTTTGGATTAACAGCAGATGAAGTATTGAATTATTATAAAAATGGAGGATACAATTCGGCTAACTTATATAATAATAATCCAAGAATAAAGAGGGTTGTAGATGATTTAATTAATGGAAAATATCATAGCGATAAAGATCGCTTTAGAAGTATATATGATAATTTGATTACTTTTAATGATGAATTCTTCGTCTTAGAAGATTTTGCAGCATATATAGAAGCTCAAGAAAAGGTAAATATTTTGTATAGAGATCAATATAAATGGCAAAAGATGTGCGGTAAGAATATAGCTCATTCAGGAATTTTCTCATCTGATAGAACTATAGAGCAATACGCAACTGGTATTTGGGGTTCTGAAGTAATTTATAAGAACTTATAAAGGGGCGGATATAGTGGAAAACTTAAAAATAAATTATAATTCGCAAGATATGAAGTTTAAAAGGCCCTTTGGAGCAGTTCAGACTGGCGAAAAAGTAAAGCTTTCTATTGAAGTTGATAAAGATGTAGTAATAGCTTTAGAGATAATTGAGCCAGATGGAACAATTAAAAATTTTGGTATGACAAAAGAATATTTAAATACAGGTTTTTTTAAATATTCTTTTGAAATAGATACATCAAATTATATAGGAATAGTTTTCTATTATTTCATAATAATTGATGGATATGGAAGGATATATTATGGAAATAATGATGAGAGGCTTGGTGGCGTTGGACAAGTATATAATTATAATCCTGTCCCATATCAGTTAACAGTTTATGAAAAAAGCAATGTTCCTAAATGGTATAAAGAGGGGGTGATATATCAAATTTTTGTTGATAGATTTTTCAATGGAAATGAAGATGGGAGTGTACTTTCACCAAAGAAAAATTCATTTATTTATGGTAACTGGAACGACCTACCTATGTATATAAAAGATAACACAGGAAGAGTAATCAGATGGGATTTTTATGGAGGTAATTTAAAGGGAATAATAAAGAAATTAGATTATTTAAAAGAATTAGGAGTAAGTATTTTATATTTAAATCCAATATTTAAAGCATCAAGTTGTCATAAGTATGATACTGGAGATTATGAAGTTATAGATGAAATGTTTGGGACAAATGAAGAATTTAAAAAGTTATGTAAAGCAGCTAAAGAAAAAGGTATGAGAATAATACTTGATGGGGTATTTAGTCATACAGGTGCAGATAGTAAGTATTTTAATAAGTTTGGTAATTATGAGGGGGTAGGAGCATATGAATCTAGAATGTCGCCATATATTAAGTGGTATAGGTTTCATAATTATCCTAATAATTATGAATGTTGGTGGGGTATAGATAATCAACCGAATGTAAATGAATTAGAGCCTAGTTACATGGAATATATGGTTAATGGTGAACATTCAATAGTTAAAAAGTGGATTGATTTAGGAGCAAGTGGTTGGAGATTAGATGTAGCAGATGAATTACCAGATGAGTTTATAGAAATAGTTAGAAATAAAATTAAATCTATTAGTGAAGAGAATGTACTAGTGGGAGAGGTATGGGAAGACGCATCTAATAAAATTAGTTATTCAAAGCAGAGAAGGTATTTATATGGAAAAGAATTAGATTCGGTTACGAATTATCCTTTAAGGGAAGGATTAATAAATTTTGTTAAGGGATATATAGATTCTAATAGATTTGAAAAGAGAATAATGTCTTTGTATGAGAATTATCCAATGGAAAATTTCTATGGAAATATGAACATAATAAGCACTCATGATACAGAAAGAATTTTAAGTATATTAGATAGAAATATTAATATTCTTAGGATAATAGTGGCATTACAAATGACATTACCAGGAGTGCCACTAATATATTATGGAGATGAAGCTGGTATGGAAGGTGGCAAGGATCCGGATAATAGAAGATCTTATCCGTGGGAGAGAGAAAATAAAGAAATATTAAATTTTTATAAGAAGATTATATCAATAAGGAATAGTGAAGAGGCTTTAAAAAAGGGTTCATTAAAGTTTTATAAAACAGATTCTGAAGTATGTGCTTTTGAAAGGATATATGAGGACGAAAAGATAGTAGTTCTAGTAAATAGAAGTAATCGAGTAAAAGTTGTAAAAGGACTAATGCTTAATATAAGATTTATAGATTTATTAGGAAGTAACAAGAGTTATATTAAGCTGGGATCAGATAATGAGTTAATCCTTGAAGCGTACGATATGAAGATTTTAAAAAGCATATAAATGAGGTTTTGAGAATTAGTACAAGAGAGAGGTGTAAGTTATATGGGTAAAAATGAGATTGTAGCAATGATATTAGCAGGAGGACAAGGTTCTAGATTAGGTGTTTTAACAAAAAAGTTAGCTAAACCAGCAGTACCTTTTGGGGGTAAGTATAGAATTATAGATTTTCCTTTAAGTAATTGTTCGAATTCTGGGATATATACAGTTGGAGTATTAACTCAATATAAACCATTGGAATTAAATGCGCATATAGGAATTGGAGAACCATGGGACTTAGATAGGAAAAATGGAGGGGTTAGAACACTACCACCATACCAAGAAGAAAAGGGTGGAAAATGGTATAAAGGTACAGCTAATGCTATATACCAAAATATAGAGTTTGTTGATGGAGCAGATCCAGAATATATATTAATATTGTCAGGTGACCATATATATAAGATGGATTATACAAAGATGCTAGATTTCCATAAAGAAAATGGAGCAGAGGCTACAATAGCGGTAATAGAGGTTCCAAAGAAGGAAGCAAGTAGATTTGGGATAATGAATACTAATGAAGATTATTCAATATATGAGTTTGAAGAAAAACCAAAGAATCCTAAAAGCAACTTGGCTTCAATGGGAATATACATTTTTAATTGGAAGACATTGAAAAAATATTTAAGAGATGATGAAGCAAATAAAAATTCAAGTAATGATTTTGGAAAAGATATTATACCTAGCATGCTTAGAGATGGAAATAAGATGATGGCATATCCATTTAAAGGATATTGGAAAGACGTTGGAACAATAGAAAGTCTTTGGGAAGCAAATATGGATTTGCTAAAAGAAAACAATGAATTAAATCTATATGATGAAAACTGGAAGATATATTCAGTAAATCCAGTAAGACCTGCACAATATATAGGGGAAACTGCTAAGGTAGGGAACTCCTTAATAGTTGAAGGATGCATTGTTAATGGAACTGTAGAAAACTCAATATTATTCCAAGGAGTACAAGTAGGAAAAAATACAATAATAAAAGATTCTGTAATAATGACTAATGCTAAGATCGGAGACAATGTAGTTATAGAAAAAGCTATTGTTGGTTCGAATGCAGTTATAAGAAAAGATTGCAAAATAGGACTTGGGGATGAAATAGCAATAATTGCAGCTAAAGATGAAATAAAGATGGGGACTGTTATAGAAAAGAATAAAGCTGTTTAAAATTTAGGTTATGGGGGAAAAAGATGAATAATTGTGTAGGTATAATTAATTTAGATGGAAATGAAAGAAAAATGGGAGAATTAGTTGTTAATAGAACATTAGCATCTGTACCAATTGCAGCAAGATACAGAATTATTGATTTTGTTTTATCCAATATGACTAATTCGGGAATAGATTCTATAGGAATATTTACAAAAAATAAATCTAGGTCTTTAATAGATCATTTAACTAATGGTAAGCCATGGGATTTAAATAGAAAGAAAGATGGATTAAGGGTATTTAATTTTAGTGAGTATGATCCATCATTTGAAGATGTTCATACCTTTGCTGAAAATGTAGAATTTTTAAAGTTTAGTCATAAAGAATATGTTTTATTAGCTCCATCATATATGATTTGTAATATTAATTATGAAGAGGTAATATCAGAACATATAAAGAGTGGAAAAGATGTTACTATTGTTTATAAAAATATAAAACAACCCGATAGTTCTTTTCAAGAATGTAATGTTTTGAATTTTGGAGATTTAGGAGATGTTATAAGTATTGGTGAGAATGTAGGGCATAGTAGTAATTTAAATATAAGTATGGAAATGTATGTATTAAAGACAAGTACATTTATAGATATAGTTAATGAATGCATAACCAATGGTATGTATAGAAAAGTAAAAGAATATATTAATGATAATCTGGACAAGTTGAGAGTTGGAGGATATGAATTTAAAGGATATTTACAATGTATAAGTTCCTTAAAAGCGTTATATGATGCAAATTTAGCTTTATTAAATCGTAAAATTAGTAAAGAAGTGTTTAGTGAAGAGAGACCTATATTTACTAAGATTAAGGATGAAGCTCCAACACGCTATACAAAAGAAAGTAAGGTAGTTAACTCTATAATAGCAAATGGATGTTATATAAAAGGCGATGTAGAGAATTGTGTAATAGGTAGAAGAGTATATATAGGTGAAGGTGTAAAATTAAAAAATTGTGTAATAATGCAAAATAGTATTATTGGAAATAACTCTGTGTTAGATAATGTCATTGCAGATAAAGGAACTGAAATTAAGGCTGACGAAAAGTTAATGGGATCTGATTTATATCCTTTATTTATTGAGAAAAGAAAAATTATATAAATTATAAAATATTGATTTATAAAAAAGATTCTATAGGATTTTTTCTTGTAGAGTCTTTTTTTGTAATGTTGAAAATAATTATAAATAAAGAATTAATATAAAAGTATTTTATAAATATTTTTTATTATTTTAGGGGAAGTATAATGTATAAATTATTTGAAATTTCATAAGTTTTATTAAAAATAGGCGGAAACTTGTCCTAGCATATCAGTATATGAAAATAAGTGTATATATTCATTAAATTAAGTATTAGGAGAATAAAATAAAATAATAGAAAATAATATAAATAACAATAAAATATTATATGATAAGATAAATCTCGTCGCTGAGGCAGACAACAAAAAACAAATTACTTAAATTTAAATAAAAAATTGAGTAAAAAAGTTGTTGACAAGTTGTTTGAGTGGTGATAAGATAAAGAAGTCGCTTGAGGGCGATGCACAAAATGGTCTTTGAAAATTGAACAGATATAAATAAGTTAAGAACCAGCAATTCTTTTTATGAGTAAGTTTTTTGAGTAAGATTAAACTTTTTATTGAGAGTTTGATCCTGGCTCAGGACGAACGCTGGCGGCGTGCTT
>SVCL01000076.1 GCA_015058405.1 Clostridium sp. | reverse complement strand
TAATTGTATAATTCTTATGTAAAATATTTGTTTTATTCATGTAAATATTTTACTACAAATCCTGACTTCTTTGAGGTTAGGATTTAATTTTTTTTATAGAAAAAGGGCGTCACACTATTTTTTAGTGCGACAGCCCCTTTCATTTTATCTAAGCCCATTCAACTTCAAAATCATTTAAAAGCGAAAACAAACCATAATCATATACATTCATATTTATATCTTCTCTTAGAAGTTTAGATATAATTTCATCTTTTTCATCTTGAAACATAGCTGAATCAATATCTTTATATCCTCTAAGCTCTCCTGAAGGCATTAACAATACATAATCATTTACTGCTGTAATATATTCCATATCAAAAACCTCCTTAATAATAAAGATAGAAACCAAATTTAGATTTCTATCTTCATTTATCTGCTATTATTTTTGGCAATTATGGAGTTTTTGATACAAGCTATTTTTACTTTGTATAAAGTACTAATTCATCGTCTTGTCCGTCTACTACTACATTTGATCCATAATGAACATCACCCTTAATAATTTTTCTTGCCAAATTATTTTCAAGGGTATTTTGGATATATCTCTTAAGCGGTCTAGCACCATACACTACATCATATCCTTCTCTAACCAATATATCTTTTGCCTTATCTGTAACTTCTAAGGTTATATTTTTATCTTTTAATCTTCCTCTAACTTCATCTAAGAATATATCTATAATCTTCTTAATACCTAATTCTGATAAAGGTTTAAACATTATAGTATCATCTACTCTATTTAAAAATTCCGGCTTAAACTTATTGCGTAAAGCTGCTATAACCAAATCTTTACTTTCTTTACTTATATCATCTTCACTTTGATTATCTAAAAGATATTGTGATCCTATATTTGAAGTCATTATAATTATAGTATTTTTAAAATCTACTGTTTTACCTTTATTATCAGTTAATCTACCATCATCTAATATTTGAAGGAACATATTAAATACATCTTCATGTGCCTTTTCAATTTCATCAAAAAGAATAACTGAATAAGGTTTTCTTCTAACAGCTTCTGTTAATTGACCACCTTGTTCATATCCTACATATCCTGGAGGCGCTCCAACAAGTCTAGATACAGCATGCTTCTCCATATATTCAGACATATCAATTCTTATCATGGCATCTTCACTATCAAATAAAGTTCTTGCTAATGTTTTTGCAAGTTCTGTTTTACCAACACCAGTTGGTCCTAAGAAAATAAATGATCCAATAGGTTTATTTTCATCTTTAAGTCCAGCTCTTGCTCTAAGGATAGCACTGGCTACTGCTTCTACAGCTTTGTCTTGTCCTACTACCCTTTTTTGAAGTTCATTATCTAATCTTAGTAACTTTTCTCTTTCACCTTCTAAAAGATTTGTTACTGGAATTCCTGTCCACTTCGATAAAACTTCTGAAATTTCTTCTTCTGTTACTTCTTCCTTTAATAAAGCACCTTCATAATTTTCTTTAACTTCCGCTTCTTTTCTTTCTATCGCTTCTTCTAAAGCTGGTATTGTTGCATACTTAAGTTCCGCTACTTTATTATAATCATAAGCTCTTTCATATTTTTCTACTTCTCCACGCACTTCATCAAGTTGAGTTTTTAAATCTCTAAGAGCAACTATATGTTCTTTTTCCTTTTCATATTTTGCTGTCATTTCAGAATTTTTTTCTTTAAGCTCTGCAAGTTCCTTATCTAATGCAGATAAGCGTTTCTTAGAACCTTCATCATTTTCTTTTTCTAAAGCTTCTTTTTCTATTTCCATTTGGAATACTTTTCTTCTTATTATATCTAATTCTGTTGGAAGAGAATCTATTTCTGATCTTATCATAGCTCCTGCTTCATCTATTAAATCAATAGCCTTATCTGGTAAAAATCTATCTTGTATATATCTATCAGAAAGCTTAGCAGCTGACACTATAGCACTATCATGAATTCTTATTCCATGATGAATTTCAAACTTTTCCTTTAATCCTCTTAATATAGATATAGTATCTTCTACTGTTGGTTCATCTACAATTACTGGTTGGAATCTTCTTTCTAAGGCTTTATCTTTTTCAATATATTGTCTATATTCATCAAAAGTTGTAGCTCCTATGCAATGAAGTTCTCCTCTTGCAAGTAGAGGTTTAATAAGGTTTCCAGCATCCATAGCACCATCAGTTTTTCCAGCACCAACAATAGTATGAATTTCATCTATGAAAAGAATTATTCTACCTTCACTACCTTGTACTTCTTTCAGTACAGCTTTAAGTCTTTCTTCAAATTCCCCTCTATACTTTGCGCCAGCTATTAAAGAACCCATATCTAAAGAGAATATGATTTTATCTTTTAATCCTTCTGGTACATCTCCTCTTACTATTCTTTCAGCTAAACCTTCTATTATTGCTGTTTTACCAACACCAGGTTCACCTATTAAAACTGGGTTATTTTTAGTTCTTCTAGAAAGTATTCTTACAGTTCTTCTTATTTCATCATCTCTACCTATTACAGGATCTAGCTTATGTTTTTTTGCTAATTCAACTAAGTTAGTTCCATATTTTGATAATGCATCATAAGTTCCTTCAGGATCTTGAGTTTCTACTCTTTGATTTCCTCTAACTGTTTCTAGTACATTCATAAATTCTTCTTTTGTTACATTAAACTCCTTAAGAATTTCTCCAACTGAACCTTTTTTATCTATCTCTAAAATTGCAAGCATTAGATGTTCTACACTTATATATGAATCTTTAAATTGTTTTGATATTTCTTCTGCTTTTACTAATACTTCTTCTACTTGTCTTGTTATATAAACTCCTGAAGAATTTGCACCTTCGCCCATAACTTTAGGCATTGAACTTAATTTTTGATTTATAGCAGCATTTATATTTTTACTACCAACGCCCATTTTAGTCATTATATTTGGTATTAATCCATCTTCTTGTTCCATTAAGGCTGCAAATAGGTGAATTATTTCTATTCTTTGATGACTATATTTTACTGCAATTAGATTTGCATCACTTAAACATTGTTGTACTCTTAATGTCATTTTATCAATATTCATAGACAATTCCTCCTTGTCTTCCTTGTTATAGTTTTTCTTTATATTATTATAATAATACAAAGGTCAAAGAAAGTCAAAGTTTTATTTTTTACTTTAATATATTTTTTTATTACTAAAAATAAAAGAAGTGTTTATGTCAAAAAACATAAACACTTCTTTCATAATAATATTTAAATATTTTTTTCTTTATTCATTGCTAGGCAGAAATATTTTATTGATTCTTTACTTTCCCCTAAATTATAGTACATATTAGCCATATCAAGATATCTTAATCTAATTTGCTCTTGAGTTCCAAATTTAAATAAAGAATCCATTGAAAGGTTCATATACATTTCTGCTTCTCTAACCTTACCTTGCTTTTGTAGGATACTTCCCTTGAAATAATAAGATTTTTCTATTAATCTTATATCCCCAGTTTCTATGGATAAATCTAAAGCTTGATCTGTTAATTCATAAGCTTTATCATATTCTTCATTCTTATATAATGTTTCTATAGATTCATTTAAAAATTGTACAAATTTACTTTTGTTATGAGAAGGGAATATTTCTATAGCAGATATAATTTCCTTCTTAGCTCTTTCAGTATTTTGTACTTCAAAGTATGCTTTTGCATATTCACCTTTAGCACTTGCTACTAAAATAGGATTTTCTTTTTGATATTCATATGCTTTTTCTATATATTCTTCTGCATTATCCTTATTTAGTTTAATACTAGCTAAAGCAATTACTTGATAAATTTTCCCCTTACTTATTTCATCCTTTAAATATGTTGAATATTTAATAGATTCTTGTAAAAGTTCATATGCTTTTTCTTCTTCATTAAGCTTGCAATAACACATTCCTTCATTATAAGTAATTCCAGCATATATTTCTTTATTTCTATCATTATCAAGAGAAATAATTTCTCTAAGTCTACTATAATAAGCGATAGCTTCTACATATTCTTTATTTTGAAGCAAAAATCTAGCCATATCTTCAAAATAAATTATAGTATTTTCTGTTGCATTATTTTTTTGATAAAGGTCATAATATTGAGAAATAATTAATTGAATTTTTTCATATTTTTGTTCCTCTAAAAAATATGAAAATAATATATGTATAAGTTCAAAAGCTAATTCATAATATTTATACTCAACTGCATAATATAAATTATGTCTAATATTCTCCTCTATGTCCTCATCTTTTGTTTTACTTTCTTTAATAACTGCTAAATTATCTACTATCTGTTCATATACATCTTGTATAAGATAATCATAATCCAATTCTATCTTGTCCGCTATGTATCTAACAATTTCTTTATCCGCTTTAACTTTTCCATTTTCAATACAGCTCATTTTAGAAATTGAAATTTTATCCTCACATAGGTCCTTTAATGTAATCCCCTTATATATTCTTGCTCTTTTTATTTTCTCCCCAGTAGACAATATTTCCATTTTAATCACCCACCCAATATTAGTTTTCTAGAATTCCTAGTTCTCTGAATAGACCTACACCTTCATCTAAATACTCAGTTGCCTTTGAAGCTTGTTTATTATCCATAAAGTATTTTCCAAGCATAATTGCAAGTTCTCCAGCTCTTTTATACATACCCTTTTCTTTAGCTAATTTATAAGTTTGTACTAGTAAAATTTCTGCTGAATCATATTCTTCTTTAATTGTATATATTCTGTATTTAATTAGATTATATTCTATTAAACCTGAAACATTATCTTTAGAAATCCTTGGATAAATCTCTTTTAATAATAATTCACACTTTTCTATATTCTTTAGTTTTATGTGATTCTTACAAATATTCAAATTTGTCTCTACTAAAAGCTTATCATCCCTATTTCCAATAATCTCTTTTGATAAATTATAATGTTTAAATGATTCTTCAATTTTTTCAAAGTTATAAAATAGCTTTCCTAAATTGTTTTCAATGTTAGATAAATTTTTGTTTTTATTTATCTCTTCATATATCTTAAGAGTTTTATCAGAATACTTCATGGCATTAATTAAATCACCTTTTCTATTGTATTCTTCAGATATGTGAAGTAATGTTTTTGCATATTCTTCTTTGTTATAAATTTCATCAAATTTTTCTTTTGCCAAATCAGCATATTCTTTTGATTTTTCTTCGTTTTCCACTAAGAAATAAGTTTTTGACATATAGTAATAGATTTCTCCTAAAACTACATCATCGCCAATATTATTATCAAGATATACCTTTTCAGCTTGTCTTAAATAACTGCTAGCAGAATAGTAAGCATTTAATTCTAAAGTTATTCTTCCTAAACTTAAGAATGTTTGTACTATTTCTTCATAGTTATTATTTTTAATAAATATTACATTTGAAGACAAGAAGAATTGTTGTGCTAGTGTTAACTCCCCTTTTAATATATTAATTTTTCCCCTTAAGTATAATATCTTAGCTTTTCTATATTCTAAATTATATTTTTCCGCATATACTAATGCTTCTTCAATATAACTTTCTCCTATAGAATATTCCCCACTTAATATGTACGATTCCGCCAATTCAGAATAATACTTACTTATTTTTTCGGCTTGGCTTTCTTCTGACTCCATAAGATATTCTACAGAGGTATTTAAATTAACAGATAAATACTCTAATAGGTCCATAGAAGGATTAGATCGCCCTGACTCTACTAGACTTATCTGACCAGGAGTAATTCTATCCTTAGCTAAATCCTTTAAAGTCATGTTCAATTCTTTTCTTCTTCTTTTTATTTTTTCTCCTAATGACAGAATTTCCATTATATCCTCTTCCTTTTTAAATATTATTATTTCCTACAAGTAAATTTACAAATATATATATGAATTATAACATAAATTTGTAAAAGCAAGCAACATAATGTAATATACTTAACAAATTTCAGAATAATTGTTGTTATTTATTCAAATTTATTAAAAAAAATAGAGTCAAATGACTCTACCTTATCAAATCAGTTCTTTTATGCCATCATAAGAATCTTCAGCAAAATTAAAAATCTTTTGTCCTGTTCTTTTTATAGCTTTTTGAGTCTTTCTATCTAATTGAGGTAATAACATCATTCCAACTGCAGCTCCAACTATTACTCCAGTAATCATTCCACTAATACATTTCATAAAAACACCTCTTTAAATATAAAATTCTTATATTTAAAATATGTATTTTTTAATATATTTACACTATGAAATAATTCCCAAAGCCTTTTTTGCTAGTTTATCAGCTATATCATTATATTTATCTCCACTGTGCCCCTTAACTTTTACAAAGTTAATTTTTATTTTTCTCATATTTTCCTGCATTTTTTTATGATATTCTTGTGTAAGAACTTTGTTTCTTTTCCATGTTCCAAGAGCCCAACATTCTATTCCTTGATAATCATAAACAATATTAACTTCTTTATAATTATTTTCAATAGCATATTCCACTGCTTTTAATGAACCTAAAACCTCGCCCGCAACATTTCTAAACGATACAGATTCCTTATCACTTCCTATATCATAATCTTCGTATATCTCTACTCCATTGTCTATAGCTATTAATCCATACGAATAATTTCCCTTTTCTAAAGAAAAGCTCCCATCAACATAAATAACTAATCCATCATTTAAATTAAATTCCTCATTTTTTATGCTATCTTCTTTTATGGAAACTTGCTTTCCTAAAGAATTTAGTTTTAAAAATTCTTCTGCCTCTACCTTTGTTTTAAAGCTTTTGTATATAGCTCCCTTACAACCTAAAACTTCTTTTTTGCACTCTTCCCAGTTAGTAAATATCTTAGGTGTTCCTGATTTTCCTCTATATACTGAATAAAACTTTGCCATACTTCATACAAAACCTTTCTTTATAGTGTACTTAGTTCCTCCACCATATTATAAAGCTTTTCTACGTTCTTTGCATTAGTAAAATTAATTAAATAATCAATAATTGACTTTAATACTGTTATAAATTCATCTTTTCCATTCCAATTTTCAGCTATGACTTGAATTGGAACATCTTCAGAAATTCTATTCAAAGCAAATATAATAACAGCTAAATCGTCAATCTTCCCAATAAGAGGAATATTATCTGGTATTATATCTATTGGAAACATTATATATGCTATTGAAGCTGAAACTGCCATTTTAGTTTTGAAAGGCACTCTCTTATCTTTTAACAATCTATAGATCAATGCCGTTAAATCCGGCAAAATAAACACTATATTGCTAACTCCCTTCAACTCTTCTGGTAGCTTGTCTTTAATTATATTTCTTCCATTATAATAAGTATCCTTAACTTTATTAACAGGATATTGTATTGTTTCATTTTCTTTATCTTCCTCAATAATATCCTCTTTTTCTTTTACAAGTTCCCCTTTAATAGATATATTTATATTTTCAACTTCTGCATAAACATATTTATCCCTTATATAAATATCTTTTGGTATTAGCTCAATAAAAGGTACATCCTTCAAAACTTTTTCTAAATCTATTTCTATTAAATCTTTTTTAGAGTTTATTCCATCTACCTTGATAAATTCAAAAGCTTTTTTTAATGCAAAACTTCTTATAAATCTAAAAATTCCAAGCTTCATAAAATTAACTTTAGCTAACTTTATATATATCTTTCCATCAACTATACCTTCTAAAACAAGATTAGCATTAAAATTAACTTTAATATTATTTTTATAACAACCTTCTAGACTTATTTTATTATCTATATTGATTGTATTAAACTCTAAACCATCTACATCTACAAATTCATTTATTATACTTAAAATATCACTACTATCTAGTTGAATCTGTACCTTTGAAATATTCATAGTTTTTTCCTCCACAAAAATATGACTAAATATAGTTTAACACTATATGCATTTATATGGAAACTATTTTATTATTTTTTTACATATTTTTTGTTTTTTTCAATTCAGATATTATTTCCCCAAAATATTTTTTATATTATTTATTATTTTTCAAAACGTAATTTGTAGCAAAAATAGAAGGAGTTGTATCAAAAGTTGTGAAACACCTCTTTTAATACAACTCCTATTATAAAATTAAGCTATCATAAATAGAAAATAACTAGCTAATATTCCCAAGGAACATAATATATAAAAGAAAGTACTCTTAACTCTCTTTTTAGAATTCAATATAGCTAATATTAATAGATTACTTAAAAGTCCATATATAACTAGATTCCAACTTTGAGCATCATTAAAGTTATATATACTTCCAGAAATATATAATAAATCAGCTACAAATAAAATAAAGAAATTAAACAAATTACTTCCTACAATATTTCCTATAGCTACATTAAAATTACCTATCTTAGCTAATGATATGCATGATGTTAATTCTGGAAGAGATGTAGCTATCCCAAGTAATAAAGCACCTGCTAAACTTGCTCCCAAATTTAATCTTACAGCAATTATATCTGTAACATATGTAATTAATATACTAGAAGCTACTATACCAATGCTAGCAAAAACAAATTTAATAATTACTTGTTTTAAATTAAAGTTTTCTGTAATTGCTGCCTCTTGTTCCTCTTCACTCTCTACACTATCGTCATTAGACATAAGTTTTACTCCAAGAATATATAAAATTAATATTACTATAGAAACTATATTAATTGTTAAAATTTCAAAATCAAGAATCTTCACCATATTTAAATATATAACTACATATATTAATAAAGTTACAAGTGAAGAATATGCATGGCTTCTTGATACTTCTGCAGATTTAAATGAATTTACTCCAAATAAAATCATAACAGCTATTATTGTAGTATTGAATAAATTACTTCCTAATACATTTCCTAAAGAAAGACCAGGATTATCTAGCCAGACTGTAGAAGATATTGTTGTAAAAAGTTCTGGTAATGAAGTAACTGCTGATAATAAAACTCCTCCTATAAATGCCCCTGATACTTCAGTATTTTTGTCAATTTGATCAACATAAACAGAAGCTTTAATTGATAGAAACACTACTATTGCAGCAAGAACTAAATAAATTAAATAAATCATATTTTCATCTCCTTTTTTATAAAAAAGTTTTAAAATTTCCTATGCGTTAAAAAGAGACTCACAGATAGTATTTTGGTAATACTATCTGTGAGTCTCATTATTTAAGATAATGCCAGATTCCTATAAATCATGATTGTTGACATTATCACAAAATTCTTTGCTAACTACTCCCTCACAGGAATATTTAAATTATATATTATAGTTCCAGTAAATACAACACCTTAAATGTTTATATATTCCCAATAAGTTCTATAAACTTTTCTTTATATTAATATATAATTTCAGCATGTCCACTTGTCACATATTTCTTTATTAAATCTTTAATTTAATTTTTTTAATATTACCAAGTTTAGTATTGTCTTTATTTATAGTAACTATTCAATTATTTTTTTAATCTAAGTACTTTTTAAACCATTTAATAATATATAGCATTTACAAAAGGATTGTTTTTTTATGAAAAAAAATTGCTTAAGTCATTAATATTTTAAATGCTATACTAAAAAGCAAGTACACTCATTATATGCTAAAAAAGATTACAAAATCTTAGGCGAATATTCAAGGAAGAATTCTTTAAATAATAAGAACTGCATTGGATATGTTAGCATTGATAATGATTGTCTTCCTATTTATAAATACAAGAACTATAATCGATTAATCTATTCTGAAGTAGGTTATATACAGTGTGATACTGATGACATATCCTTTGTAGTCCTTTTAAAAAATAGGCTTTTTATACGTATAGTAATACTTTCACTTATTTTTATTGCATTATTTTTAAGCAGCTTATATATATTCTCTGATAAAATACAAAATAAATTTCCAATAGATATAGATAAAAATATAACAGATTGGTTTCCGCATAATAATACTGAACAACCTAAGCCCAGTTCTGGAGTTCAGTTATTTGGATTTGGTGCCTTAACTATACCAGCAAACACTAAAGAAATAAACATATCTTTAGGTAATTTCGAATTATACTTAACGTTCAGTAACATTTTTACATTTTTAACCTTATAATGTAGTAAATACTGTATTATAAGTTTTTTTCTAATGAAGACAACAAAAAAGATACTATCGATATTTATATCAACAATTTTTATTATCCTAAATCTTTTATTTGTACAAGCTACTATTTATTCTACTAAAATATCTGCAGAAGTAATTACTAATTTTACTTTCACCTTAACTATCACTAAGCTATAGAGGGATATTATGAAAAAATTATTACTATTCGTACTAAGTTTCATTTTAATATTAAATATTTCTATATCTACTTTTGCTTCACCTGAATATTCCCCAAAAAATAAAGTTGAAATCTATACTACAATTCCCTACAATCATAAAATTAATATAATCAATCATGAAAATGGTATATTATTTTATAACAATCTAGTCATATTGGACAAAGCTTCTTTTACTTGCAGTAGATTTTCTAGCATAGAAATTTCTATAAAACCACCTCTAAATTATCATATACTTAAAATTTATAGAGATAACTTAGATATTACTAATTCCATAAAAGATATATCAAAATCTTTAAATAAAGATACTATAATTGAACTTATAAAAAATCCGTATTTACATGACTATTTTAAATATATAGGTAGAACTTATAAAAACGACATTTTACTTAAAACATCAGATGATAGCTATTCAGAAATATTAATTATGCTAATTATTCTTTCATTAGCTTGTATTATAAAATGTATATATATGGGAAAGAAGAATAAAAAATAAAAAGTATTGAAAAATGAACTGTCCCCTGTCTACTTGACAGGGGGCAGTTCAAGAATCAATACTTTTTATTTTTTACTCTTCTTTATCTGGATTAACATGAACCATACAATGTTTCACTGTTTTAAATTCATTTTCTATTGCATCATGTACCTTTTCTGCTATAGCATGAGTTTCTTTTAACGGTTTATTTCCGTCTGCAGAAATTTCAACATCAACATATATTTTAGAACCAAACAATCTAGTTCTTAATAAATCTATCCCTATTACACCATCCTGATTCATTATGACTTCTTTTATCTTTTCTACTGTCTTTTCATCACAAGATTTGTCCACTAATTTATCAATAGAATCCTTAAAAATATCATATGCCGCCTTAATTATAAATATACATATAATTACGCTTGCAATAGGATCAAATATTGGATATCCAATTCTTGAAGCTAATATACCTATAAATGCTCCTATAGACGATAAAGAATCTGATCTATGATGCCATGCATCTGCCATTAGAGCTGATGAATTTATTTTCTTAGCTGCTCTTCTTGTGTACCAATACATCCACTCTTTTACTAAAATAGACATAACAGCAGCTATCAAAGCAACCACACCAGGAACCTCTAAATCGCCATAATTTCCAGCCAATATTTTTTTTATACCATCAATCCCTATTCCTATACCTGTAACTGCTAATACAATAGCTAAAATTATTGCTGCTACACACTCTAAACGTTCATGACCATATTGATGTTCTTTATCCGATTGTTTATTAGCAATATTAACTCCAATAATTACAACAAACGTACTAAATACATCAGACGCTGAATGTATTGCATCAGAAATCATAGCACTTGATTTTGCAAATATACCTGCAAATAGTTTAATTAAAGATAAAAGTAAATTAACTATAATACTAACTACCGATACCCTCATAGCAATTTTTTTTTCATTTAAAGTATCTACAGATTTATTAATTTCTTTCATAATAAAACCTCCCATATAAAATCAAGTTTTCTCCAACTTACCTGCGGTACTTATTGCTACATTATTAATTATTCCCTCATAACCAAAAAACATCCACGGAACAATAATAAAAGACTACTGTCCCGCAGACGTCGTATATTCATCATCTGCTGTCACATATTAGTGACCCGGCATATAAACTTAAAATTTATAGCCTGCTCAGTTTGTACTGTAGATTTGTATGCAGTGCAAAGAGTATAGTAAAATTATACTCCTAAAGTGATTGCATTTCAATAATTCATAAATAAAACGCCTAATTTCAATATATGACAATTGACTTTATTTGTTTTTATTTATATTAATTCTATATAGTTATTTTTGATATCTATAATAAATCATTTAAAATTTATTTATATATAAGACATTTTTTTTAAATATGCAAACTAAATAATAGCATTGTTTAAACAACTTATATTTCGTCTCATTTATCGTCTTCATTCGTTGATATTCGTTTTCTAGTGTTCTATAATATTAAACAATACAGATAAGTTTATAAACTCATTTTACTTTTATTAAACAAATGAAGGAGATTTTAAAATGATACTTGATAAAACTACATTAAAAAGATATTCTATCGTTCTTTTAGGATCATTACTATTTTGTATAGGATTTAATGGCTTTATAGTACCTCTAAATTTATATAGTGGTGGAACTATGGGAGTTTCTCAACTAATAAGTACATTATTAATAGATTATGCACATATTGATTCTTTAAAAAACTTTAATACTTCTGGTTTAATTAATTTTGCACTAAATGTACCATTATTCTATTTAGGATATAAGGCTATAGGAAAAGTTTTTTGTGTAAGAACTGCCTTTAGCGTAGCTACTCAAGCACTTTTAATATCTATAGTACCTGTTCCTTCTGTTCCTATAGTAAATGATATTCTTACTTCATGTTTAGTAGGGGGAATTATAGCAGGAGTTGGTATAGGAATAACTTTACGTGCTGGAGCTTCAACTGGTGGTGCAGATGTAATTGGATTATATCTTACAAAAAAGAAAAACGACTTTTCTGTAGGAAAGTTCACTCTTTACTTTAATTCATGTATCTATATTATTTGTATACTATTGTTCAACTTACAAACAGGAATATATTCTATAATCTTTTCCATAGCAATAACATCTACAATTGATAGAATCCATTACCAAAATATTAATATGAATGTAATGATATTTACTAAGGTAGAGAATATGCACAAAAAAATCATCTTTGACTTACATCGTGGAGTTACTCATTGGAATGGATTTGGTGGATATACTAATGATGATACTCATATCTTATTAACAGTAGTTTCTAAATATGAAATAGAAAAATTAAAAGAAGCTGTTCTAGATGTAGATCCAAAAGCATTTATCATATTAAATGAAGGTTCTCAAATAACAGGAAATTATGAAAAACGTTTATAATAAATCTTTAAGGCTATTTATAAAATTTCATTTTATAAATAGCCTTTTAATATATATCTTTCCAAAACAGAACACTTGTTCTATCAAAGATTTTAAGTTATACTATTTTTAGAAATTTTAAAGATGGTGATAATTATGGAAATAACTGAGAAATTAAGAATCTTAAGCGATGCTGCTAAATATGATGTATCTTGTTCATCCTCTGGTTCAAATAGAAAAGGAAGCAAAGGCGATCTTGGTTCTGTAGCTTCAAGCGGAATATGTCATAGTTTTACCCCTGATGGTAGATGTATTTCATTATTAAAAATATTATTAAGTAATTGTTGTATTTATGATTGTTCTTATTGTATTAACAGAAAATCTAATAATATTGAAAGAGCTACTTTTACAGCTGATGAAGTAGTTAATCTTACCATAAACTTCTATAGAAGAAATTATATTGAAGGATTATTTTTAAGTTCTGCTATCATTAAAGATGCAAACTTCACTATGGAGATACTCACAAATATAGTTTATAAATTAAGAAATGAATATAACTTTAAAGGTTACATTCATCTTAAAGCAATTCCTGGAGCTGATGAAGAACTTATAAAAAAGGCTGGATCTCTAGTTGATAGAATGAGTGTAAATTTAGAATTACCTTCTTCTAAATCTTTAAAATTATTAGCACCTGATAAAAATAAAGAAGATATCTTAAAACCTATGAGTCTTATAAAAAACACTATACTAACCAACAAAGAAGAACGTAAAAAATATAAAAAGTCACCAATATTCGTTCCCGGTGGACAAAGTACTCAACTTATAGTTGGAGCAACTAAAGAAAGTGACTTAAATATTTTAAACCTAAGTGAGAATCTTTATAATAGATTTAACTTAAAAAGAGTTTATTATTCCGCCTATGTTCCAGTTAACTCTGGTAAGAATTTACCACAAATAAAAAACCCACCTACCTTAAGAGAACATAGGTTATATCAAGGCGACTGGCTTTTAAGAGTATATGGTTTTAAAGCAGAAGAATTATTAAATCACGAAGTTCCAAACTTTGATATTAACTTTGACCCCAAAACTACCTATGCTTTAAATAATTTCGATTTATTTCCTGTTGAAATAAATACTGCACCTTATGAAATGCTTATTAGAATTCCTGGTATAGGTATAAGAGGCGCAAAAAAAATAGTAAGCGCTCGTACAATGTCGTCAACTTAGCAATAAGAGACTTAAAAAAGAAACCTTAGATTAAATTTTTTTCAATAGCTATTTAAAATTTTCTTAAAAAATGGTACACTAAATAAATCCACTGGTAAAAGTGAATTTTAAAG
>SVCL01000075.1 GCA_015058405.1 Clostridium sp. | reverse complement strand
TGTAATCAGCAGGTTGTAGGTTCGATTCCTATTGCCAGCTCCACAAAAAATATGGATGAGTTCCCGAGTGGCCAAAGGGGGCAGACTGTAAATCTGTTGCAAGTTGCTTCGATGGTTCGAATCCATCCTCATCCACCATTAAAGAATAGGAAAATTTCCTATTCTTTTTTGCGTGGAAAAGAACTTTTAAGTATTGTAGTTGAAAGCTATTAAATGAATAGAATTTTATAATTGATATGAAAATTTTGGAATAGTATAATTGCTTTATAGAAAAATGCGGAAAAATAAAATAAAAAGTATTATAAAATAAAAAAATGTAAAAAGTAGGGGGTTAAATGAAGTATAATTTTGTTAAACAACATGATGCTACTGATTGTGCGGCTGCATGTTTGGCAATGATTTGTTTATATTATAAAAAAGAAACTACTATAACAAAATTAAGAGATTTGATGGGGACAGATTTAAAAGGAACTAATCTCTTAGGATTAAATAGCTGTGCTGAAAAGTTGGGTTTTGTATCTCAGGCTGTTAGAGTGGACAGAGATGGGTTTCAGAGTAAGTTTTCTTTGCCGGCTATAGCTAATGTTATTACTAAAGAAGGTTTTACTCATTTTGTTGTGGTATATAAAATAACGGATAAATATGTAATAATAGGTGATCCTGCCAAAGATGTGATAAAGGTGAAATTGGATGAGTTTTATGAAGGGTTTACTGGTGTATTATTACTTCTTAAACCAGGTGAAGAGTTTATGCAAGATAGTATAAAAGGTGAAAAGGTAATTTCGAGGTTTATAAGGATTGCGATGCCTCAGAAAAAACTATTTATATATACGGTAATATCATCAATCATAATGACAATATTAGGAGTTATATCTTCGTTATTTAATAAAATAATAATGGATGAAGTTGTGCCGTATAAGTTGAAAAATACTTTGTTAGTAGCTTTGATTATTTTTGCAATTATATCAATAACTCAAGTTGTTATAGGATTTGTAAGACAAGTAATGATGTTATTTTTATCTCAAAAGATAGATATACCATTGATGTTAGGATATTTTGAACATGTTTATAAGTTACCAATAAAGTTTTTCTCGACTAGAAAAACTGGTGATATAATAACTAGATTTTCAGATGCATTTACTATAAAAAATATTTTTACTAATATAGCATTAACGTTAGTTTTAGATGTTTTTATGGCACTATCAACAGGAGTTATATTATTCAAGATGAATTCTATATTATTTTCTATAATTTTATTTATGACTATTATAAGTATAATTCTTGTTTATATATTTAAAAGGCCTTATAAAAGGATAAATGAAGAACAGATGCAACAAGAATCAATTCTTAACTCAGAAATAATTGAAGGATTACGAGCTGTAGAAACTATAAAAGGAAATGCAAATGAAGAGACAGAGCTTGAGAATATTGAAAGAGAATATATAAAAAGTTTAAGAATTAGTTTTAAAGAAGGCATGTTATCTAATATTCAAGGAACTATATCGCAGTTAATAACAATGGTAGGTAATTTAGTGCTTATGTATTTTTCAGTAATACAAGTTATAGAAAATAATATAACCTTAGGAAGCATGATGGCATTCATGACTTTATCAGGATATTTTATGGAGCCTGTTGGAAGAATTGTAGGTTTACAATTGCAAATACAAGAAGCCAATATTTCTATGAAAAGGATGTCGGAAATATTAGATTATGAAGTGGAACAGGATAATTCAGATAGATTTTACAGAGAAATTGAAAAGGTTGATGGGGAAATAAAGTTTGAGAATGTAACCTTTAGATATGGTAATAGAAGTCCAGTATTGAATAATATTAGCTTTGTAATACCGAAGGGTAAGAAGGTAGCTTTGGTTGGAGGAAGTGGAAGTGGAAAATCAACTATAGCTAAATTGCTATTAAAGTATTATGAAGTTGAATCGGGTGAAATTACTATAGATGATGTTAATATAAATGAATATGATAATTATTCGATAAGAAAGGCTATTTCGTATGTACCACAAACTATAGAACTTTTCTCTAAAAGTATATACGATAATATACGAATGAGTAAAATGGATTCTACTATTGATGAAGTGATAGAGGTAGCAAAGATAGTGGATGCTCATGAATTTATTAAAAAGCTTCCAAGACAATACAATACGTTTTTAGAGGAGTCTGGAAAAGGATTAAGTGGTGGAGAAAGGCAAAGAATTGCATTAGCAAGGGCATTTCTTAAAAAGAATGAGTTTTATATTCTTGATGAAAGTACAAGTAGTTTGGATTTTGCCACTGAAAATGTAATATTTGATATGATATACAATAAATTTAGGAACAAATCTATGTTGATAGTTGCACATAGATTAGCAACTATTAAAAATTGTGATGAGATACTAGTTATGGATAAAGGTAAAATTGTAGAAAAAGGAACTCATGAGTATTTATTAAATAAGAAAGGGTACTATTATAATCTATGGGAAATGCAACAAGGTAATTTCATTCGCAAGGAAAGTAAAGATGTAATTGAGATTGATAATAAAGATATAGATAATGAGAATGAGATGACTTATTTATAAAGATATAAATGAATATCTCATATATATTTATGTGGAGTGTGCTAATAATGATTAGAAGTAAAGAAGTAAAAACCATGGAACAATTAAAAGATAGTGCTCTTTTATATGATAGAAAGGTACCAGCCTTTGGATATATAATTGTTGTTATAATGTCAGTACTTTTAATATTAGTTACTATAATAAGTTTTAATACTTCTAAAGTATATGTTGTTAAGTCAACTGGAAATATTCAAGGTGTTAACAAAAATTATATTATGTCTTCTTTTTCAGGAGAGATTTATGATGTAAATATGGAAGAAGGGAAATATGTTGAAAAAGGTGATGTGCTTTTTAGAGTTAAAAGCGCAGATTTAAATTTGCAAAAGGATCAATTACAAGGGCAAAAATCAATATATGAAAGGCAAATAAGTAAATATAGAACCTTAGTAAAATCAATTAAGGATAATAATAATTATTTTGATGCTAATAATGTTGAAGATAATTTATATTATAGTCAATATGAACTATATCAAAATCAAGTTGCTCAGCAAGACTTTGATATAGAGTCATATAAATCTTATGGATATACAGATGATCAGATTAATGCTGAAGCAACTAAAATTGCTGATAAGAGAGAGGAAATACGAAATCTTTCAATAAAGTCGGCTGAAGAATCTATACTTCAAGCTCAAAATCAATTGGATTTAATTAATGCACAATTAAAAGCTTTGGAAATGGGAGAAGAAAGTTATACTGTAACAGCATTTGAAACAGGGAAGATACATATGATATCTGAGTGCAAAGAAGGAAATGTGGTACAAGCATCTTCAATATTGGCAAGTATAACTTCAGTAGATGATGATTATCTAATAGAAGCTCATGTATCTGCTTCGGATGTTGCTAGGATAGAAAAAGGTAATGAAGTAGATATATCAATATCAGGTCTACCTCAAAATCAATATGGAACTATACATGGAGTAATAGAAAATATAGATAGCGATATTACTAATTTACAAGGAATTAATAAAGATGAGGTTCAATCTTATTTTAAGGTGTATATAAAGCCAGACTCTAATTATCTTATTAATAAAAATGGAGATAAGATTAATATAAAAAGTGGGATGACTGTAGAAGCAAGAATTCAGTATGATAAAATAACATACTTTGATTATATATTAGATTCATTAGGAATATTGTCTAGATAACAGAAGTTTTGGTTAAAGGAAAAAGGGAAAATATGAAGTCTAATGAGAAAATAATAATAAGAGAAAATAAGATATTAAAGTTAACTAATGTATTAATTAGGGAAATAAGAGAAAATGAATTAGATCAAATTTCTAAGATATATTATTTAGTTGATAGTTATGTAAAGTCGAAGAAAAATTTGATAGTAGGTCCTATGATTAATCACTCAAAAACGATAGTAAACAGAAAAGGACAAGTTGAGGTAAAGTTGGAACTTATGGTTCAGTTAAAAGAACCGCTTGAAAATAGTGATGAATATAAATTTGAGAAAATAATAAGAGTCGAAGATTGCTTGTTTGCAAGATTTATTGAAAAAGAAGATAACTTACAGTATGCATATCAAAAATTAGGGGTATATGCATTTGAAAATGATATTGATGTTAAGAATGAATGTTATACAGTATTTGTTAAGAAAGAGGATGAGAATATAGTGGCTGATATATTTGTGCAAATAGAAAACAGATAACATTTGATATTATGAATATTTAACTAGTAATAAGAGATATATAAATTTTAATAATACAAAACAAATAATAAGTGAATTTTAGAATTTGTTATTGGTGTTATAAGAATTATATTGTCTTTTATAATATATACATAAAAAGGGAGTGGATAG
Organism: Clostridium sp.; assembly: GCA_015058405.1. GTDB lineage: Bacteria > Bacillota > Clostridia > Clostridiales > Clostridiaceae > Clostridium. Next base: position 19,208 of record SVCL01000075.1, on the reverse strand, counting down.
TTATGAATAAATCCGTATTAGAAATGCCAAAAGGATATGTTGCAATTACTGATGAAGAAATGTTAGTTATTGATGGAGGTTATGCTATACCTGTTAACCGTTCATTAGCAACAAAGGCTGGAGCAATGGCTGCTGCAAACAAGTTATATAATGAAGGAAAGATATCTAAGGGCAATGTGAAATTAATAGCCAAAGAAATAAGAGGACATGCTGTAGCATATTATGGGCTTGATGGATTAAGTAAATTAGGAATTTCAAATGCAACACTAAAGAGCATGAAAAATAGTGCAAATCCAATAGATGTAGTAGATGGTCCTGATTCTAGGAAATATGTTGTAGCTGCTTGTGAATTAATTTGGATGTTACCAGGTTAAAATTTAATAAGTTGTTAGTTAATTAATTATTTTTTGTTTAGTGAGATATCAATCTTGTTAAAAATAAAAAAATTACATTTTTGTTAAAAATAAGATTGATATTTTGCCGAATGAGTAATAAGAATAAAAAATGTAAAAAAATATATTAAGATATTGAATTTTAGAATATAGTATGTTATCATGTATTTAATATAATATGAAAACTCTTATCAAGAGAGGTGGAGGGATAGGGCCCGATGAAACCCGGCAACCTGTTAAATTACAAGGTGCCAATTCCTGTAGACAATTGTTTACGAGATGAGAGAGATTAATGTAAGCTCTCTTCATTATTGAAGAGTTTTTTTATTTGAAAAAAACTTTGAAAGGGGAAAATTAATGAAAAGACTATTTACATCAGAATCAGTTACAGAAGGGCATCCAGACAAAATATGTGATCAAATATCAGATTCAGTATTAGATGCCATTTTAGCAAAAGATCCAAATGCCAGAGTTGCTTGTGAAACAACAACAACAACAGGAATGGTTATGGTTATGGGGGAAATATCAACTAAATGTTATGTTGATATACCAAAAGTTGTTAGAGAAACTATAAGAGAAATAGGTTATGATAGAGCAAAATATGGTTTCGATTGTGATACTTGTTCTGTTATGACTGCAATAGATGAACAATCAGCAGATATAGCTATGGGAGTAGATGAAGCTTTAGAATCTAGAAATGGAGAAAAAGATGATGTTGATGCTGTAGGTGCTGGAGATCAAGGTATGATGTTTGGATATGCTACAAATGAAACACCAGAATATATGCCATATCCAATAGCTATGGCTCATAGATTATCAAGAAGACTTACTGAAGTTAGAAAAAATGGTACTTTAAAATACTTAAGACCAGATGGAAAAACACAAGTTACTGTTGAATATGAAGGGGATAAGCCTAAGAGAATAGATGCAATAGTAATTTCAACTCAACATGGAGAAGATGTTTCATTAGAACAAATTGAAAGAGATCTTAAGGAACATGTAATTAATGCTGTTATTCCAGCAGATTTCTTAGATGAAGATACTAAATATTATATAAATCCAACAGGAAGATTTGTTGTTGGAGGACCTCAAGGAGATTCAGGATTAACAGGTAGAAAGATAATAGTTGATACTTATGGAGGAATGGGAAGACACGGTGGTGGAGCTTTCTCAGGAAAAGATCCAACTAAGGTTGATAGATCTGCAGCTTATGCAGCAAGATGGGTTGCTAAGAACTTAGTAGCAGCTGGTGTTGCTGAAAAACTAGAAATTCAATTAGCTTATGCTATAGGTGTTGCAAAACCAGTATCAATTCAAATAGATACTTTTGGAACTGGAAAGGTTAGTGAAGAAACACTAGTTTCTATAGTGGAAAAAGTATTTGATTTGAGACCAGGTGCAATAATTAGAGATTTAGATTTAAGAAGACCAATATATAAGCAAACAGCTGCATATGGTCACTTTGGAAGAACTGATGTTAAGTTACCATGGGAAGAACTTAATAAAGTTGACGATATAAAAAAATTATTATAATAATTGTCAAAAAGAGGCTCGATAATTTTAAGCCTCTTTTTTGTTTGTAAAAAATACAATTAATACTTATATAGTAATTACTATCCTTATGCGATTTATATTTGTATGAAAAAAAATAGCTATGATATAATCATATTAATATGTGAGAAAATTGAAACATGGAGAAGATGTTATGGATAAAGTAGAAGGTTTTGTAGAAAGTATAGTTTATAAAAATGATGATAATGGATATACAGTTATAAAACTAAATTCAAATAATAAAACTATTACTGCTGTAGGAACAATTCCTTTTATAAAAGAAGGACAGCAGGTAAGAATTATGGGTATTTGGAAAATGCATAAGCAATTTGGGCAACAATTAAGTATTAGTACATGTGAAGAGATAATGCCTGATACAATAGACGGAATAGAAAAGTATTTGGCTTCTGGAGTAATAAGAGGTATAGGTCCTGTAACTGCAAAGAAAATAATTTCTCATTTTGGAGAAAAAACACTAGAAGTACTTGATAATGATATCAATAGGCTTAAAGAAATAGATGGAATAGGTGAAAAAAAGTTTAGCATAATATGTGAATCATATTTAGAACAACATGATTTAAGAGATATCATGATATATTTTCAAGGACATGGAATAAGTAATGGTCAATGTTTAAAGATATATAAGAAGTTTGGTCCAAATGCAAAGGAGATAATAAAGACAGATCCGTATTTATTATGTAGAGAAATAAAAGGAATAGGTTTTACCATAGCAGACAGATTAGCTATAAGTATTGGGGTAGCAAAGGATTCAGTTTCTAGAGTTAAAAGTGGAATAGAGTTTGTAATAAATAGATTTTGTGCCATGGGAAATACATATATGCCTAAGAAAAAGGTTATAGAAGAAACTAAGGAATTACTGGGGATAGATGGAGAGTTAATTGAAGAAAGTATATATAATGCTTCTTTAGAAAATTTATTGATAATACAGAAAATAGGCGATGAAGAAGCAGTATTTATACCTATATATTTCTATAGTGAACTTGGAATAACAGAAAAAATAGCAAAGCTTTCTATTGAAAATTATCAAACAATTAATACTGATGTGGAATTTGAAATTAAGGTGTTTGAAGAAAAGCAAAATATTACTTTTGCTAAGTCTCAGAAGGATGCTATATTAGGAGCTTTTAATAATGGAATGGAAATTATAACAGGAGGTCCTGGAACAGGAAAGACAACAATTATTAAAGCTATAATAGATATATATGAAAATCAAGGGATGAAGGTACTTTTGGGAGCACCTACAGGAAGAGCAGCTAAAAGAATGACAGAGTCTACTGGAAAAGAAGCGAAAACCATACATAGAATGTTAGATATTAGTGCAGGAGAAGATGATGATACAGCTTTAGGAAGCGATGAACCTTTAGATGGCGATGTAGTAATAATTGATGAAGCATCAATGATAGATATATTTTTAATGCACAATTTATTAAAGGCATTAAGAGTTGGAACAAGACTTATTATCGTTGGAGATGCAGATCAATTACCTTCGGTTGGTGCAGGAAATGTTCTTAGAGATCTTATTAACAGTACTCTTATTAAAGTGGTAAGACTTAAAGAGATTTTTAGGCAAGGAGCAGAAAGTTTGATAATTACTAATGCTCATAGAATAAATAATGGAGAGATGCCTTATTTAAATAAGAAGGATAAAGATTTCTATTTTATAAAATATGAAAATATGGATAGTATATTAAATACAGTTTTAGATTTAGCTAATAGAAGATTACCTAATTTTAATAAAACATGGGATAAGAGAAGAGACATTCAAGTATTAAGTCCCATGAAAAAAGGCGTACTTGGAATAGTAAACTTAAATGAAAAACTCCAAGAAATATTAAATCCACCTTCAAAAGAGAAAAAGGAGAGAAAGCAAAGAAATCTTATACTCAGAGAAGGAGATAAGGTTATGCAGACTAAAAATAATTATTCTATTAAATGGAGTTTATATTCTAAGGGAGAAAATATAAGCGGTGAAGGTGTATTTAATGGAGATATGGGATTTATACAAAGTATTGATGATGAAAGAAAAACCGTGACTGTTATTTTTGATGATGATAAGAGGGTTATTTATGATTCGGAAAGCATAGAAGAATTAGAACTTGCTTATGCTATAACTATACATAAAAGTCAAGGAAGTGAGTTTAAGGTGGTTATAATACCATCGTTTATGGGGTCTCCATTTTTGATGAATAGGAACCTACTATATACAGGGATAACTAGAGCTAAGAGCTTGGTTACTGTAGTTGGATACCCAAGAGCACTTCAATATATGGTTTCAAATGTTAATAGTGCAGAAAGATATTCTACTTTAGAGATGAGAATAAAAGAACTTTTAAATGATGATGCTATAGAATAAGCCAAGATTTTAATATATATGGTTTAAATTCTAATAACATGATAATACTTAAAATATCAAGTATTATGGAGGTTATATTTAGAAGTTTTATATTATGAATAGAAAATTAATGTTTGTATTAAAAGAAATAAAAAAATATTTATTTATGGTTTTTAAGGGGCTATTAGAAATAATTTTTCCTCAAAGTTATAAATGTATTATTTGTAAAGAAGAAGAGGCGGAAGGTGGGTTATGCTATAAATGTAAAAATAAAATAGTATCACCTTTAGATGATGAATTGTGTATTGGTTATTATAAGGGTCCCCTAAAGGAATTGATATTAAAATTAAAATATAAACATGATTTTAATGCTGGGATTATATTAGCAGAGTTGATAGAGGAAAAATTAAAAAATTTAAAAGGCGAATATTATTTAACATTTATTCCTATAAGTAAGAAAACCTTAAGGGAACGAGGATTTAATCAATGTGAATATATAGCTAGAGAAATAAGTTTTAGGATTGGTTATCCTGTTATTGATACTTTAGAAAAAATTAGAGAAACAAAGATTCAAAAGACGTTAACTAAAGATGAGCGAAAGACTAATTTAATAGGTGCATTTAAATTAAAGGATAGTGTAGATGTTGTAGGAAAAAAAATCATACTTATTGATGATGTGATTACAACTGGTGCTACCATAGGAGAGGGTAAAAAAGTATTAAAGGAAAATGGAGCTTTAGAAATAAAAATATTGACTCTTGCTAAATCTCATATATAATATTATTGTAAGGCTAGGTCTGTGGTTGAAAGTCGATGCCAGTCGCAGGCAAAACGATCCACGTAACCTAGACAAAGTTCTAGTGAGCATGGTGCGGTATAGAAGTAAGTCCTGCCAGTTTTTAAACTGAGAGTGTTAGTAGTGAGAGGTTAATTCCGGGTAGCGAAAGCTCCAGCAGGCGAGTGTGGGGTCAAAAACCAGGTCAGCTAGCTTTACAGATATTAAAAGAAGAAATAAACAGCGTTAGGCTGTTATTTTTTTGCCCTAAAATAGGAAAGACGAATTCTAAAAATATATAAAAAACAATAATACAAAATTTTCTGACAATTTGTGAAAAAAACTATTGTATTTTTTTCTTCTGGGAGGTAAAATAAGGTAAACAAAAAAGTGAATTCACTTTAAAACATATGAGAGGGGCTGAATTGTATGAAAGTAACTGTAGTTGCAAAAAACATTGAATTAACATCTGCATTAAAGGAGAGTGTTGAAAAAAAAGTATCTAAGTTAGGAAAGTATTTTGATTCTAACGTAGAAGCAAGAGCAACATTAAGTGTTCAAAAAAACAGACAAATTATAGAAGTTACTATTCCTTTTAATGGAGTTATATTAAGAGGAGAGGAAAGTACCGATGATATGTATAAGTCTATTGATTTAGTAGGAGCTAAGTTAGAAAAACAAGTACAAAAACAAAAAACAAAATTATCTAGAAAAAATTCTAGTGGATCATTAAGATTTCCATCATTTAATGCTAAGGAATTAATTGATGAATATGAGGATGAGCAAAAGATTGTAAAAACTAAATCATTTAATGTAAAGCCTATGTCGGCAGATGAAGCAATTTTACAAATGGAATTATTAGGACATAATTTCTTTGTTTATGAAGATGCTGATACAAGTAAGGTAAATGTAATGTATAAAAGAAAAGATGGAAATTATGGTTTGATAGAACCTGAATATAAATAGTAAGTTATAATGACCTATAGCATCATGCTATAGGTTGTTTTTTTGATAAAAATTATAAAATTAAGAATATATTTGCTTATTATTAGCTATTATGTGTTTATAATTCTTGATAACAAATAAGGTAAAATGTTATAATTTAAAGATAAGTAGTTTACTTTATAAATTCGAATAACAAGAATAATAAAAAGAAAGATTTGAAAGGATGGAATTATGGGATTTTTTGGTGGTTTATTTAAGTCATATACAGAAAAAGAAGTAAATAAAATAAAGCCTATAGCAGATAAAGTTGAAGCATTAGATCAAGCAATGCAAAAACTAACTGATGAGGAGCTTAAAGCTAAAACTTCTGAATTTAAAAAAAGATTAGAAAATGGAGAAACACTAGATGATATTCTAGTAGAAGCATTTGCAGTTGTAAGAGAAGCTTCAACAAGAGTCCTTGGAATGAAGCACTATAGAGAGCAAATAATTGGGGGAGTTGTTTTACATCAAGGTAGAATAGCTGAAATGAAAACAGGTGAAGGTAAAACATTAGTTGCAACTTTACCAGTTTATTTAAATGCTTTAACTGGAAATGGTGTTCATGTAATAACAGTTAATGATTATCTTGCTTCAAGAGATAGAGATGAAATGGGACAATTATATGGGTTCTTAGGCTTAACAACAGGAGTTATTGTTCATGGGTTAAACAATGATCAAAGAAGAGAAGCTTATGGATGTGATATAACATATGGAACAAACAATGAGTTTGGATTTGATTATTTAAGGGATAACATGGTTATATATAAAGAAGAAAGAGTTCAAAGACAACTTAACTTCTGCGTAGTGGACGAGGTTGATTCAATACTTATTGATGAAGCAAGAACTCCTCTTATAATATCTGGAGCTGGAGAAAAGTCTACAGAGTTTTATAAGGTTGCAGACTTCTTTGTAAAAACATTAAAATCTGAAGAAGATTATACTATAGATGAAGAAGCTAATGCAGTTATGTTAACTGATTCAGGTATAGTGAAAGCTGAAAAGGCATTTAAGATAGAAAACTATGCTGATGCTGAAAATATGGCACTTCAACATTATGTAACTCAAGCGTTAAAAGCGAATGTTACTATGAAAAAAGATAAAGATTATATGGTAAAAGATGGGGAAATTATTATTGTTGACGAGTTTACAGGTAGACTTATGGAAGGAAGAAGATATTCTGATGGTTTACACCAAGCTATAGAAGCTAAAGAAGGTGTTAAGATAGCTAGAGAATCTAAAACATTAGCAACTATAACATTCCAAAATTATTTTAGAATGTATAATAAACTTTCAGGTATGACAGGTACTGCCTTAACTGAAAGAAGTGAATTTGAAGAAATTTATGGATTAGATGTTATAGTTGTACCAACTCATAAACCAGTAGCTAGAATAGATAAACCAGATGTTATTTACCTAACAGAAAAAGGAAAGTTTAGAGCTATAGCTGAAGAAATAGCTGAAACACACAAAACAGGGCAACCAGTTTTAGTTGGTACAGTAAGTATTGAAAAGTCAGAAGAGTTATCTAAAGTATTAAAGAAAAAAGGTATACCACATCAAGTATTAAATGCTAAGTATCATGAACAAGAAGCCGAAATTATAAGTCATGCTGGTGAGTATGGAATGGTAACAATAGCTACTAATATGGCTGGTAGAGGTACTGATATTAAGCTTGGTGATGATGTTAAAGCTGTTGGTGGTTTAAAAATCATAGGTACTGAAAGACATGAATCAAGAAGAATTGATAATCAGCTTAGAGGACGTTCAGGTAGACAAGGAGATCCAGGATCATCACAATTCTATATATCTCTAGAAGATGAATTAATGAGAAGATTTGGTTCTGAAAGAATTCAAGGTATAGTTGCAAAATTAGGACTTGAAGAAGACGATGCTATTGAAAATAAAATGATTACTAAGCAAATAGAAAATGCTCAAAAGAAGGTTGAAGGTAATAACTTTAATACAAGAAAAACATTATTAGGTTATGATGATGTTATGAATGTACAAAGAGAAGTTATTTATAGACAAAGATCTGAAGTTCTTGAAGGAGAAGATATTAAAGATCAAATAATGTTAATGACTAAAGAAGTAATAACTAATGCTGTTAATGTTCATTTAAATGGGCTTGAAGGTGAAGAAGCAGAAGAAGGGATGCAAAAATTAATTGCTTATTTAAATGAAATATGTATACCTGCAAATAGAGCTACTGTAGATGAATTAATGAATTTATCAAATGAAGAAATTGTAGATAAGTACATAAAAATTGCAGAAGAAATATATGATGGAAAAGAAGCTGAATTTGGTTCAGAAAAGATGAGAGAAATCGAAAGAGTTATACTTCTTAGAAATGTTGATAGCAAGTGGATGGAACATATAGATAATATGGATCATTTAAAACAAGGTATGGGACTTAAAGCATTTAAGCAAGAAGATCCAGTTAGAGCTTATCAAATGGAAGGTAGCGAGATGTTTGATGAAATGATAGCATCTATAAAGCTTGATACAGTTAAATATATATTCCATGTTCAAATGGAAAGAACTCCAGAAAGAGAAAGAGTAGCACAAGAAACAGGCGCAACTCATGCTAGTGCAGGTGGAGAATCAGAATCTTCAAAACAACAACCTATTAGAAAAAAAGTTGAAATAGGTAGAAATGATCCTTGTCCATGTGGTAGTGGTAAAAAGTATAAAAACTGCTGTGGTAGGGAAGCATTATAATATATAATATATTTAAAGGCTAGTCAAAATTAACCTTGGCTAGTCTTTAATAATGCTAAAAATAGAGGTGATAAATATGTTGCTTGAGTTAGAAAAGGAATTAAGTAAGCTTCCTAGTCTTAAGGAAAATATAAAGGAAATGGGGGCTTCACTTTGACAAGGAAGCTTTAGAGAAGAAAGTTCAAGAGTTAGATTTACAAATGCAAGAAAATGGCTTCTGGGATGATATAAAAAGAGCAGAAGAAATTACTAAAGAAAGCAGAAGATTAAAAGATAAGTTAGAAAGACATAATAGTTTAGTAAGTCGTATAGATGATGTTGAGGTTTTGAAAGAACTAATGGAAGAAGATGACCAAGAAACAGCTAATGAAATAATAGAAGAAGTTAAGTCTATAGAAATAGAAATGGAAAAGTACAGAATAGAAATGTTATTATCAGGCGAATATGATAATAATAATGCTATTTTAAGTTTACATGTAGGTGTTGGTGGAGCTGATGCCAATGATTGGACTGAAATGCTTCTTAGAATGTATACAAGATGGTGCGAAAAGAAAGGCTTTAAGACAAAGGTAATTGATCTATTAGAAGGCGATGAAGCTGGGATAAAAAGTGTAACTTTAAGTGTAGAAGGTGAACATGCTTATGGTTATTTAAAAGCAGAGAAAGGTATTCATAGATTAGTAAGAATATCTCCTTTTAATGCTAATGGAAAAAGACAAACTTCTTTTGCATCAGTAGAAGTTTTACCAGAGCTTACAAAAGAGCAAGATGTAGAAATAAAAGCAGATGACTTAAAAATAGATACTTATAGATCTACAGGTGCTGGAGGACAGCATATTAATAAAACAGAGTCAGCTATTAGAATAACACACTTACCAACAGGAATAGTGGTACAATGTCAAAGTGAAAGAAGTCAATTTCAAAATAAAGATACCGCTATGGCCATGCTTAAATCTAAACTTATTGAACTTAAAGAGAGAGCTCATAAGGATAAGATTGAAGATTTAACAGGGGAATTAAAAGATATGGGCTGGGGAAGCCAAATAAGATCATATGTATTTCATCCATATAGTATGGTAAAGGATCATAGAACAAATATAGAAACATCAAATGTTAATGCAGTTATGGATGGTGAGATTGATATGTTTATAAATGCATATCTATCTGCTCAAGATAAATAAAATTATAATAAGGACTATACTAAAATAAATAAAAATTAGTATAGTCATTATTTTATTTTTATATCAAAAAATTATAATATAGCAATGGATAATGTTATTTAAATTGTATATAATGAAAATGTTGTTAGGAGGGGAATTATGTATAAAGAAGAAAAAATAGAAAGAGATATAACGATTGATGTTACAGAACCAGTGCCTTTAAAAAGAGCAATACCATTAAGTTTTCAACACTTATTTGCTATGTTTGGGTCATCGGTTTTAGTGCCAATTCTTGTAGGAATAGATCCTACAACAGTATTATTTTTTAATGGGATAGGAACATTATTATATGCTTTTATTACAAAAAAGAAGATTCCGGCATATTTAGGATCAAGTTTTGCTTTTCTATCACCAGTATTTTTGCTACAAAGTCAAGGATATGATTTTCAAACAATTCAAAGTGGATTTGTAGCTACAGGTCTTGTTTTTACAGCGATAGCTATAATAGTAGGATATACAGGAACAGGCTGGATAAATAAATTGTTTCCGCCAGCAGCTATGGGAGCTATAGTAACTATAATTGGATTAGAATTAGCTAGTTCAGCAGCTGACATGGCAGGGTTTCCTGTAGGAGGAAGCAATACTCAAGAATTTAATGGAACTTGGGTAATAATTTCAATGGTAACTTTAATTACAGTTATATTATGTAATGTTTTGTTAAAGGGATTTTTAAAAGTTATACCAATATTAATAGGAATAATTGTAGGATATATAGTAGCTTACTTTATGGGAGAAGTAGATTTATCACCAATAAGCCAAGCTTCATTTTTTGTAGTTCCTAATATAAAATTAGCACACTTTGATGTACATGCAATTCTTACAATATTACCAGCAACATTTGTTGTAGTAGCAGAACATATAGGTCATTTAAAGGTTACAAGTAGTATTGTTGGAAGAGATTTAACAGAAGATCCTGGATTAAATAGATCATTATTAGGAGATGGATTATCAACAGTTATTTCAGGATTGCTTGGATCAGTACCAACTACAACTTATGGTGAAAATATAGGTGTATTAGCATTAACCAAGGTTTATAGTGTGTATGTAATTTGTGGAGCAGGTTTATTTTCTATAATATTAGGTTTTTCAGGTAAGATGTCAGCAATTATAAATACAATACCAAAACCAGTTATAGGTGGAGTAAGTCTTTTGTTATTTGGAACTATAGCAACATCAGGATTAAGAACATTTATAGAAGAACAAGTGAATTTTTCAAAGTCAAGAAATTTAATACTTACATCTATAATATTTGTTGTTGGTCTTAGTGGAATGAAGATAAATCTAGGTTCTATAGAATTAACAGGTATGGGGCTTGCGACAATGGCAGGAATGATACTTAATATAGCATTTATTATATTTGATGCTTTAGGAATAATGAATGAATCAGAATAGAATGTAAGGTGAGAAATTAAAATTTCATAAGTATTATTATGAATAATGGGGATGAGAATATGATAAGCACTAAAGCTGAAAAAATGTTGTATAGAAAATATCTTTTAAATGTAAATATACTTGAATGTTTAAGAAGAGAAAGTGCTGAAGTGTTATTTGATTCAGAAAAAGGGATACTAATAGTAGATAAGGAATCAGGTATATATATGATTTCTACAGAAGATAAAAAGACAAGTGAACAGATTATTAAATTAATCCCTAAAACTACAGAATTAATATTAGCAAATCAAAATTTCTATTGTGAAGAGATTAAAAATAAATGCAATCTTAAGGAGATAATGGCAACATATCACTCAGTTTGGCAAAAAGATGAGTTAGTAAAGATTCCGGAGTTTGAAGGTGAGATAAAATCATTATCAATAAAGGAATTGGATGTTGTTAGTGAAAAATATTCGAGTATAGATTTAATTGATAAAGATTATATTCAAAAGAGAATAGAAAATGATAATATGCTAGGAGCATTTATAGATGATAATTTATGTGGCTTTATTGGATATCATGATGAAGGTTCTATAGGATTATTAGAAGTGTTTCCTGAGTATAGAAATAAGGGGATAGGTTCTATTTTGCAAGGGACAGCAGTTAATAAAGCGATTAAGGATGGAAAAATTCCTTTTGGAGAAGTAAAAGTGAATAATTATAAATCCTTAAATTTGCAGAAAAAATTAGGTTTTAGTATAGCGGAAGAGAAGGTATATTGGATATTATAAAATTTTTGGATAGATAAAATTTTGTAGTGATTCCTTTCGGAGGGGAAACAAAATTCTTATCTATCCAATTTTTATTTTAACTTTTTTATTTTTATAAATTTAAAACCTACTAATAAAAAGGAGGATATAGTAAAGAAAAGAATAGTTTTAGAATTATAGAAAAATAAAAAAATATTGTTATAAGCGAATTCTTTAATCTCATCTTGAACTAAATCATAAACATTATTTATAGCAGAAGCAGATATTTTTTCAGCAGTATCGTTTGGTGTGTGTATATTAGTTGTATCTGCATGTGAGATAGTAATAGAATCAAAATCATTTTTTATAAAGGAAGCATGATCACTAGAATTAGCATAGCTTTCTAAATAATTAATATTTTTTAAGTCACAAAGTCTTTCTAAATTATTTAATAGAGTAGAACTATTACTTTGTGTATCTTTGCCACCAATAAACGTTATAGGAATATTATCAACCCCTATCATATCAAAATTTATAACAGTAGCTCCATGAAGCTTTTCTTTGTATTTTGAAGCAAATGCATTAGAACCTAGAAGACCCATTTCTTCACCATTTAGTGCTACAAAAATAATATCTCTTTGAGGAAATTTTAAAGAAGAGAATGTTCTAGCAAGTTCTAATAAAAAAGAAATCCCCGAAGCATTATCTAAAGCACCGTTATAAATTGTATTTAAGGAATCAGAACCTATATGATCAAAATGAGCTGTTAATATTAAAGGTGGTAATTTGCTTGAAAAACCATTTATTTTTCCTACAACATTATTTAATTCTTTTTCTTTAATTTCATAAGGCATTTGAACTTTAAGGGTATATCCACTCCTTAAGGAATTTAAGATTTCATTAAAAGTAAAAGTTGTAATTTGTATTACAAATCCATAATGGGAATTTGCAAAAAATGAACTTCTAAAAGAAAAAGAATTATTTGAGTTTATACAAAATAAGTATTCAATTCCATCTTTAAATATAGAAAAACCATTTGAGTATATATCTATTCTATCTTTATTAGTAAATTCTATTGATGAAGTTTTAAAGTTTAAAAAATCATCTTTAAAATCTTTACCTAAACAAAAATTTTTTATTAAACAAGAATTATTCATAATTTCTAATGAAGGAGTCTTATTATTTTTTATAGGAATTAGAGCGTTAAAGTTTTCTTTATAATCTTTATCTAAAGGTTTTAGATTATATTTTTTAAAAAGATTACTTATTTCATTAACAACCCTAAGGTTTTCTTCACTTCCACATAATCTTCCTTTAAATTCATCAGAAGATAAGTATTCAATATTATGCTTAACATATGAAGTGGCAAATTTACTAAATAATCCGTTTAAAATTAATGAAAAAGTTAAGCATAATAGTGAGATACTAGTTAAAAAAAAGTATAATTTTTTTTTCATAAGAATTCCTCTTAATTAATGTTTTACTTAATAATATTAATTTAAAAGGAAAGTTATTACTAATAATAAATGATTTTATAGAACAAAATATTATGTTAAGTAAGTTTATGCTTTTTTATAATAAAGCATATCTATAAGAGCATAAATAACTGTAAATAGAAGTGAGAGATATACAAGTTTATTTAGCTTTCCATTAAAAATATAAAATAATAATCCTACAGTTATAGAAGTTAAAATAAGAGCATTTATAAATTTGTTGAATCCCGATTTGTTTGTACATATTACAGCAGTAGAGGAGAAAACAATTAATATAAGTGTAATTAAAGATAGGGAGTCTTTAATCATCTTACTAAAAGCTATTATTTTAAAATAATCTAAAACTAATAAAGTTATTAGTACAACAAGACATAATGATACTATTTTTGATACGACTTTATTCATAAAATCACCTACTGTAAAAAATTTACAATTTAAATTATAGCAGATAGGGCAACAATTTAAAAGTAAATACTATAAAAAAAAATTACAATTTATTTATTAAAATTGAAAAAAAGTTTATAATAGAGATATTGTTTTTTAATGAGGAGGAAATTATGGTAAAAATAGAAGAAAGATTGGCTAAGGAATTAGGATTAAAGCTTAATCAAGTTACAAATGTTATAGAAATGTTAGATGAAGGAAATACAGTGCCTTTTATAGCACGTTACAGAAAAGAAAGAACTGGTGGGCTTTCTGATGAAGTATTAAGAAAATTATCTGAGAGATTAGTTTACTTAAGAAATTTAGAAGAAAGAAAAGCAGATGTATCTAGACTTATTGAAGAGCAAGGAAAGTTGACTGAGGAAATTACACTAGCTTTAAATGCAGCAGAAACATTGACAGAAGTAGAAGATATATATAGACCATATAAGCCTAAAAAGAGAACAAGAGCAACAAAGGCAAAAGAAAAGGGCTTGGAACCATTAGCAATTTTAATTAATGATGGAATATTTAAAGGAAGTATAGAAGAAGAAGCAGCAAAATATATAAGTGAAGAAAAGGGAGTAGGAAATATTGAGGAAGCTATAAGTGGCGCTTTAGATATAGTTGCAGAATCAATATCGGAAGAAGCTAAATTTAGAAAGCATATAAGAGAACTTATTATGAGAGAGGGATATATAGAATCAAAAGGGTCATCTGAAGAAACAACTCCTTATGAAATGTATTATGATTATAGTGAAGAAGTTAAAAAGATTCCACCTCATAGAATATTAGCTATAAATAGAGGAGAAAAAGAAAAGATACTTTCTGTAAAAATAGTTATAAGTGAAGATAAAATCGTAGGTTATTTAGAAAAAGAATTACTTAAGGGGAATGAAGTAACAGATGAAAAGTTAAGGCTGGCTATAAAAGATGCATATAAGAGATTGATATTCCCATCTATAGAAAGAGAAATAAGAAGTGAACTTACAGATAAGGGTGAAGAGGGAGCTATAATGATATTCAAAGAAAATTTAAAGGCTCTACTTATGCAAGCTCCTATAAAAGGAAAGACAGTTATGGGATATGATCCAGGCTTTAGAACTGGATGTAAGGTCGCTATATTAGATAGTACTGGTAAATTTTTAGAGAATGTTGCGGTATATCCAACTGTACCTAAAAAGGATATAGAAGGAACTAAGAAGACATTAAAAGCTCTTATAAAGAAATATGATGTTGATGTTATATCTTTAGGTAATGGAACTGCATCTAGAGAGTCAGAAGAAGTGATTTCTGAAATGATAACAGAAATAAAGAAAGAAACAGGTAAGGAATTAGCTTATGTTATAGTATCAGAAGCAGGAGCATCAGTTTATTCAGCATCAGAATTAGCTACTAAGGAATACCCAGATTTAGATGTTACAGTTAGAGGTGCTATATCAATAGGTAGAAGACTTCAAGACCCTTTAGCTGAACTTGTAAAGATAGATCCTAAGGCCATAGGTGTTGGTCAATATCAACATGATGTTACTCAAAAAAGGTTAGAAGAATCTTTAAAAGGTGTAGTTGAGGATTCAGTTAACAAAGTAGGGGTAGATTTAAATACTGCAACACCATCTTTATTAACATATATTTCAGGAATAAATGCGGTAATAGCAAAAAATATTGTTGATTATAGAGATGAACAAGGTGGATTTAAGAGTAGAAAAGAACTTTTAAAGGTTAAAAGGTTAGGACAAAAAGCATTTGAACAATGTGCAGGATTCTTAAGAGTTTCTGAAAGTAAAGAGGTTCTAGATAATACTTCTGTTCACCCTGAATCATATAAAGAAGCTAAAAAGCTTATTGAGATTTTAGGATATACAGAATCTGATTTAAAGAATAAGAGTTTAGGGGATATTGAAGAAAGAGTTAAAGCTAAAGGTCTTAAGAATTTAGAAGAAGAAGTTGGAATAGGAGAACTTACTCTAAAAGATATAATAAAAGAACTTCAAAAGCCGGGTAGAGATCCTAGAGATGAAATGCCAAAACCTATATTAAAAACAGGAGTAATTGATCTTAAGGATTTGAGCTCGGGCATGGTACTTATGGGTACTGTAAGAAATGTTTCAGACTTTGGAGCTTTCGTTGATATTGGAGTTCATCAAGATGGATTAGTTCATAAGAGTCAAATGGCAGATAGGTTTGTTAGACATCCGCTAGATATAGTTAAGGTTGGAGATGTTATTAAAGTTAAAATCTTAGAAGTAGATGAAAAACGTAAAAGAATAAGTTTGAGTATGAAAGATATTAAGGAATAAAAATAAAAAAATTGTAAAAAAAGGTTTTGTGTTATAAAATAATGATATAGAAAAATTAAAATGTTATTTTAGGAACAAAGGTGTTCATTTCGGTTATTTGAAATGAACACCTTTTTATATATAAAAATGAATTTAGGGAGTTATTATGGAGAGAGAGTTTAATACTGCAGAGTTATTAGTAAAATGTTTAGAAGAGGAAGAGGTAAAATATATTTTTGGAATTCCAGGAGAAGAAAACCTTGAATTTATGAATGCCTTAAAAGATTCTAAAATAAAGTTTATAACAACAAGACATGAACAAGGGGCTGCTTTTATGGCAGATGTATATGGTAGGTTAACAGGTAAAGCAGGAGTGTGTTTATCAACACTTGGACCTGGTGCAACAAATCTTATAACAGGAGTAGCAGATGCTCATAGTGATGGTGCACCTCTTGTTGCAATAACAGGCCAAGTAGGAACAGAAAGAATGCATCTTACATCACATCAATTTTTGGATTTAGATAAAATATTTGCACCAATAACAAAGAAAAGTAAGCTAGTGGTAAGATCTGATACTATCAATGAAATAGTTAGAATAGTATTTAAATATGCAGAAGGAGGAAGACCTGGAGCGTGTCATATTGATTTGCCTGTAAATATTTCAAAAATGTCAGCAGGTAACGAAAGACCTTTAAAGAAAAAGAAAATAGCAAAAGAATTTGCACCTATAGAAAAAATTGAAGAAGCAGCTGCAGAAATATTCAAGGCTAAGAATCCTGTGATTTTAGTTGGAAGTAGTGCTGTTAGGGATAATGCTTGTGAGGCTTTAACAAAGTTTGCAAGTGAGCTCAAGATACCAGTAGTAGTTACAATGATGTCTAAAGGAATTATTCCTTGTGATAATAAGTATTATATAGGAACAATAGGAATTCCTCAAAAAGGATATGTAAATGGGGTGATAGAAAATTCTGATTTAGTTATAGCTATAGGATATGATATAGTTGAGTATGCTCCAACAAAGTGGAATAATGATGGGAAGTTAAAAATAATTCATATAGATACAAGTGCGGCGCATATTAATAAATTATATGAGCCTGTTGTAGAGGTGGTAGGTGATATATCAGAATCTTTGTTTAATATTGCAAGGAGAACCTGTAGAAAAGATGAACCAGAATATGCACTAACAATTAAAGAAAGGCTAGTAGCAGAAAATAAAGAATTTGAAGAAGATGAATCATTTCCTATGAAACCACAAAAAATATTAAATGATGTTAGAAAAGTGATGGGAAAAGAAGATATATTAATATCAGATGTTGGAGCTCATAAGATGTGGATTGCTAACAATTATGAGTGTTATAAACCTAATACATGTATAATTTCTAATGGATTTGCAACTATGGGAATAGGAGTGCCAGGAGCTATTGCAGCAAAAATTATAAATCCAGATAAAAAGGTTCTAACAATAACAGGAGATGGCGGATTTATGATGAATTCTCAAGAAATAGAGACTGCAATTCGTATTGGAGTAGCTTTTGTAATTCTAATATTTAATGATAGTAATTATGGCCTTATAAAGTGGAAGCAGTTGGATCAATATGGTGAGAGCCATTATGTAGACTTTACTAATCCGGATTTTGTAAAGTTAGCGGAGTCTATGAATGCTAAGGGTTATAGGGTAGAAAAGGCAGAGGAATTAGTATCTGTATTAGAAGAGGCTTTTAATCAAGAGGTACCAGCTATTATTGATTGTAGAGTAGATTATGGAGAAAATGAAAAATTAACTAGACATCTAAAAGAAGTATATAATGAATTAAAGTAAAATATATAATTTATATTGATAAATAAATTAGAAAAATATATAATAAAATATGTAAATAAATATATAAATAAAATAGTCTTCAGGGCGGGGTGTAAGTCCCCACCGGCGGTATAGCCCGCGAGCTAATATTTAGCAGATTCGGTTAGATTCCGAAGCCGACAGTTATAGTCTGGATGAAAGAAGGTAATTATAAAAAGAAAATTCTTTGAATTGTTATATTAAGCTCTGACACTTGTGTTAGGGCTTTTTGTTATTTTTACCTATGTTTAACACCCTAAGGCGATTCTTGGGAGGCAAAGAATGAATAATACAAATCAAAAATTAAACAAATCTATAAAAATAGCTTTATTATCATCTATAGCTACTATATTAATGTTTATTGAAATACCAATAATACCTATGTTTTCGTGGCTAAAATTAGATTTAAGTGAAGTACCAGTCTTAATGGGGGCCTTTGGATTTGGACCTTTAGCGGGAGTGATAATAGAAGGAATAAAGATATTATTGCATCTATTACTAAAAGGAACTCAAACTGGTGGAGCAGGAGAAATAGCAAACTTTTTAATAGGAATTTCTTTAGTTATACCTGCTTCATATATTTATTCTAAGAATAAGAGTAAAAAATCAGCTGTTATTGGAATGATTATTGGTAGTATAATTATGGAGGTTGTAGGAGTATTTGCAAATGTGTATATATTGTTACCTATATATAATATGAAGATGACAAGTAGTCAATTAATGCAATATGTTTCTATAGGACTTATTCCTTTCAATGGAATAAAAGCTATTTTGGTAAATGTTATAACTTTTATAGTATATAAAAAGGTATCTTTAACTATTTTTAAGGTGGATTCTCAATTTAATAGTGTAAAAAAGATTCAAAGTTAGATTTATATAAAATAAAAAATTGTTTAAGTAAAACTTCTCTTAAGAGAAGTTTTTTTATTATGGACTTTAGTCTGTTGAGCGGATGCGAAACATAAAACCACCTGCTATGCGGGTGGTAGGCAAATGTTTATAGCACTAAAAAATATATCTGATGTGATTAGCGAGTCTAATTACATCAGATATATAGTTA
>SVCL01000074.1 GCA_015058405.1 Clostridium sp. | reverse complement strand
TCTTGTTATCATTTGTTAAGCCTCCGTTAGTGTAACTAATTAGTTTATGTATATACTATTAGTTTTATCCAAAGAGGTAAAAATGATACTGAAAAATTTGAGTGATATAAAAAATCTTGGTCTTAGAGACCTTGATATATACGGGTTAAGAAATATGATTAACCCTATTAAATATAGAAAAAAGAGGTGATTTTTAATGAAAAAGATAGAATTAATAAAAAGGATTAAAAGTACTTCAAAAGCTATTACTTGTGATTTAGTTATTAAAAATATATCTATTGTAGATGTATTTACTCAAGAATGCTATTTAGGCGATGTTGCCATAAAAGATGGATATATTATCGGCATAGGACAATATGACAGTAATAATATTATAGATGGTAGTAATAAATATATTTGTCCAGGTCTTATAGATGCTCATGTGCATATTGAATCTTCATTAACTACTCCTATAGAATATGCAAAGTTTGCTCTACTTCATGGTATAACAACTGTAATCGCCGACCCTCATGAAATTGCCAACGTATTAGGTACTAAGGGTATAGATATTATGCTTGAGCTTAGCAAGAATGCTCCATTGGACTTTTATTTTATGCTTCCTTCTTGCGTACCAGCAACACCTTTTGAAAACTCCGGAGCTACTTTAAATAATAAAGATTTATTAAAATTCTACTCTAATCCAAAAGTTTTAGGTCTTGGAGAAGTTATGGATTATTCCTCGCTAATTAACTGTAAAAATGATATGATAAATAAATTACTCGATTGCATTAATAATAATAAAATAATAGACGGACATTGCGCTGGATTTAATACAAATCTTACAAATGTTTATCGTTCTATAAATATAAGAACAGACCATGAATGTTCTACCAAAGAAGAAGTGCTAGATAAATTAAGACGTGGATTATATATTTTAATTCGTGAAGGTACTGCTGCTAAAAATTTAAATGAATTAATTCCATTAGTTAATGAAAAGAATAGTAGGCGTTTTTGCTTTTGTACTGATGATAAACATATAGACGAATTAATTAAATTTGGAACTATTGATTCATCTATACTAAAATCTATAGAAATTGGACTTAATCCTTCTACCGCAATACAAATAGCAACCTTAAACCCTGCTGAATGTTATATGCTTCATAATGTAGGTGCTATTGCCCCTGGATACAAAGCAGACTTTTTAATTCTTGATGATTTAAAAAACTTCAAAATAAATAAAGTTTTCAAAAATGGTAATCTTGTAGTATCTGATAATAAATTAATTAATAATATAGAATCTACTATTATTAAACCAAATAATTCAATAAATATACCTAAATTAACATCAGACTCATTTAATATTGATTTAAAGAATAAGTCAATATTAAATGTAATAGAAATAAATCCAAATAAATTAGAAACAAATCATTTAAAAATTAATATTGATAAATTAAACTTATACAGTAAATTCAATTCATTAACTGAATATGATTTATTAAAAACAGCGGTAATAGAAAGACATAAGTCTACTGGAAATATAGGAATAGGTATTTTAAAAGGTTTAAAACTTAAAAAAGGTGCCATTGCAACAACAATTGCTCATGATTCTCATAATATAATTGTTTGTGGAACTAATGATGAAGATATGATATATGCAGTAAATGAGCTTAAAGATTTAGGTGGTGGTATTATTGTAGTATCCAATGAAAAAATATTAGGAAAAGTAAAATTAGAATTGGCTGGTCTTATGACTACAAGATCTATAAATGAACTTCTAGAGGATTTGACTTCTATACACGACGCAATAAAAATATTATCACCCGAAATTGATTTTAATCCATTTTTAACTCTATCTTTTTTAGCCTTACCTGTTATTCCAAATATAAAATTAACTGATAAAGGGTTATTTGATGTCAATAACTTTAAGTTTATTGATGTAGCCGAATAACTTTCATATTAATAAATTAATTTTTACATATAAGAATATATATTTTTATATTCTTATATGTAATCTTTTTACTTTTATGTATTTTAAATTAAAGAATGAATTTTTCAATAATCTCAGCTATACCATCTTCATTATTTGAAGCTGTTATATAATTTGCTTTTTCTTTAACTTCTTCAGTAGCATTTCCCATAGCTACACCAAGACCCGCATATTCAATCATATCTAAATCATTAGCAGCATCCCCTACAGCTATTATTTCTTCTTGCTTAACGTTAAGATGATCAGCTAAAGCTTTTAATCCTCTACCTTTACCAGAAGTTTTATTAATTACTTCTAAGAAAAATGGAGTACTTTTAACAACTGTATACTTTTCATAAATTTCTTTTGGCAATTTTTCTATTGCTTCATCTAAAATTTCAGCCTCATCTATAAACATTACTTTTACTATATGCTCATCTTCTCCTACTTCTGAGAAATCTATAACATTAATATCTATATCATTTAAATTAGCTTCTACTTCTGTATACTTACTTATTTTAGGAGTTATTAAACCTCTATTTGGAGAAAAAGCATGTATATTTACATTTAACTCACTACTTATATCATTTAAATAGTGAAGATCTTTTCCTGTTAAACCTACTTCAAAAATCACATCTTCATTGCCTGTTCTTTGAACTAATCCACCATTAAAGCTAAGTACATATTCATCATTATCAATAAGATTAAGTTCTTTTAAATATTTTTTCAATCCATCTACTGGTCTTCCTGAAGCAAGAACAACCTTAACTCCTTTTTCTCTAGCCTTCATCAAAGCATTTTTTGTTTTTTCTGTTATTATCTTTTCATCATTAAGTAAAGTGCCATCCATGTCTAGCGCAATAATTTTATACATTTAAAAATCCCCTCCAACTTTTATAAACACGCCTTATTATATCATATATACTAATGTTTTTATCTACATATTTTTTATTGTTTATTCACAAAATATCTATAGTTCTACATTTTAGGAGGTATTATTTATGAAAAAAACAATTATTTTTCTTTTATTAATAACATTACTACCCTTTTTTAACTCAACTACAATAAAAGCTTTTTCAGAAAACCATGATGACTATATATTAAGATTAGACTTTATTGATAAAAATAAACTCCCTCTTAATTTTAGAAAGACTACTGACTTAAGTAATCTTTCTAATAGTAATTTAGACTTAATCGGGCTTGGTAATTTAAATATATCTGGAAGTTCTGAATTCACTAATTTGTCATTAGATTTATTAAAAAATAACTTAAAGATAAAAACGCCCTTAATAAACAATTAACTATAGAAAAAGTAATAAAAACTGAAAAAGATTTAGTTGAATCAAAAAAATTGAATTATCTTCGTATCCCAGTAGTAGACAATGAAAGACCTACAGATGAGATGGTAGACAACTTTATACTATTTATAACTAGCTTAAAGGGAGAAAATTGGCTTCATTTTCATTGTGATATGTGTATTGGACGTACTACAACATTTATGTCCATGTATGATATGATGAAAAACTCAAATAATATAGAATTTATTAACATACTAAAAAGACAGGCATTATTAGGAAATATTAATTTCGAAACCTTTGAAGAAAAAGGTATTCGCTTAGATTTTTTAAAAAACTTCTATCAATATGCTAGAAATAATAATGATAATTTTAAAACACTTTGGAGTACATTGGTAAAAGAAAATAATAATTAACATCATAAAACAAATAATATTATCGAAATGTATTATTTCTTATTTTTAGTTGTCTAATTTAAATCCAAAATATTTTTTATTGGAATTTTATAAGATATTTTGTAACTAATAATTTGTCTAATCATAGTATATTACTAACCACAAATTTATTGGAGTATATTTCTATGATTGAATCCCTATTATTAGTATCTTCAGTTTGTATAGATGCATTTGTAGCCAGCATAGCATACGGAACTAATAAAATAAAGATTCCTATAATTTCATCTTTAATCATAAATATTATTGGCTCTTTAACTTTAGGTATATCCTTATTCTTTGGCGGTTTTATAAGTAGTTTTCTCCCTGGTAAACTTCCTATATATATTAGTTTTATAATCTTAATAGCTATAGGTATATACAGGTTATTTGAAGGAATCTTTAAAAACTATATCCGTAGAAAAAACTATTTAGATAAGCATCTTACCATAAAGATATTTGATATTAATATTATTTTTCAAATATATGCTGATGAAATTAAAGCCGATTTTGATAAATCAAAAATATTAACACCAAAAGAAGCTCTATATCTTGCTTTTGCTCTTTCTTTTGATAGTATTGCAGTTGGGTTTGGAAGCAGCTTAGTTGGTGGCGGATATCTACTTACTATTTGCTTATGCTTTTTAATAGGTTTCTCTTCAGTGATTTTAGGCCAATTCCTTGGAAGAAAGTTTTCTGAAAAATCGCCATTAAATCTTTCTTGGTTATCTGGTCTAATACTTATAATTCTTGCTATAACAAAGCTTTTTTAATAAATAAAGGACAAATGTTAATACATTTGTCCCATTTTTTATACTCTAAAAACTTATTTAATATCTTTTCCTTGATGATTTGTGTAATAACTTGACTTTTGTGGATTTCCTACATTATTTTGACCTTGATGTAATCTTTGTCTTCTTTCTCCCTTTTGCATTGGATTTCCAAGACCATCTTTATTTTTCATAATCATCACCTCATAAATATTATGCCTAATATATCATCATAATATTATGTCTTACTTTACTTTTTTATTTTTTCTGGTGATGGATATTCATTTCCTTTTGTATCTACATTAATAGACTTAATTACTACATCTTTAACTGGTTTATCATTTCCTTTAGTTGTTTCAACTTCTTCAATTTTGTGCACTACATCCATGCCTTCTATTACCTTCCCAAAAGCTGCATAATCTCCATCTAAACTACTAGCTGCTTTCGTCATTATAAAAAATTGACTTCCTGCACTATCTTTTATTGAAGTTCTTGCCATTGATATTACACCTTCTGTATGTTTTAAAGTATTTTGCTTAAACTTATTATTAGGAAATTCACCCTTAATTGAATACCCAGGACCACCTGCTCCATTACCTTCTGGATCTCCACCTTGAATCATAAAATCTTTAATAACTCTATGGAAAGTTAATCCATTATAAAATCCCTTATTAGCTAGTTCAATAAAATTATTAACTGTATTGGGTGCATATTCTGGATATAGTTCCGCCTTTACAATTCCATAACCTTCTACATCAATAGTTGCTATTGGTAATTCCACATTACTAAAATCCTTATTAGCTTCATTTGCCTCATTCTTTTTAGCACATCCAACTAAAATAAATAAATTAAATATAAGTACTATAGATAATAATTTTATTATTCCCCTTTTCATTATTTCTCTCCACCTTTATTTTTTATACTTCAAGCTCTTCTATTTCAATTTCAAAATTTCCACAACCTGCACATATAATTACGCTAACTATATAACTATTATCTGCTTTTCCAGCTCTTTTCATCTTAGTAAAACTAATTTTCTCTTCTTCAACCTTAAAACTATCCCAAACAATTTTATTTTCTTTAGTATATAAATAAAAATGATATTCATAAAATGGATATGCTTTAAGCTTATTATCAACTGTATCCTTACATTCTTCACATGGAGAACTATAGTAAGCTTTTTCAAAATCTAATTCTTTTCCTTCTAATATATTTAATATATCCTTTTCATCAATATCTTTTATTGGATTTTCTTCATCATTTAAAAATCCTCCAAAATGATCATTATCTAAGGCATATTCTTTTTCATTTATTAATACTTTCATTATATATTCATCCTTTCCTCATCATTACAATCATTATACTATAATAATTGTCCCTTGAGAATTAATACAGATTACTTATCCTATATTAAATACTTAATATATTCATTTAATAAAACATCACCAAATAATGTACTTACTATACATCCTGAACTTAAATATGGAGCATAAGCTATTTTATCTTTTCTATTTTTTATTTTTAGGATAATAAATATTATTGATACTATACCTCCTATTATAAAAGAAATATATATGCTTAATAATATTTTAGAAACTCCTAAAAATAGACCACTTAGTAAAGCTAAATCTTTATCTCCATCGCCAATTCCTTTGGTTAAATATTCTATAATAAAAAATATTAGGTATCCAATCATTCCACCTAGTATATTATCCATTAATTTTTCATCACTAATAGAATTAGTAATAAACCAAAATACTATTCCTAATTTAATCATAGAATTATATATAGTAAATGTATAAAAATCTATAAATCCAATCACAATTAATAACGAAAAAAATATAACTAGCTTTATACTATATAAATTAAAATCATACCTACTAAATATAAACCAATTTAAAATAAAATTGCTCACTATAAGTTGAATTTCATTAAAAATATTAAATTTTTTATAATATCTTCTTATCATGAAATGTTCAAAAATATAACTAAATATAGATATAAAAATCTCCATTCTCCATACCTCACCTCTCTATTTAATAATTATTCCATCTTAATCCTTTTTTAATCATTATAAATATCTCTAAATCAAATTTATTAATTGAATATTTTTTTAAGATTATTCTAATGTTAATATATATAAACATAGGATAGGTGAACTATATGAAAAAACTTTTATTTACTATAATAACTACTATAAACATATTATTTTCTTTTAACTTAAAAGCTTATTCTTTACAAGCAACTAAAACTGATAATTATATTATATTTATTGATGTAAATGAATTAACTTTATCTTTATTAAAGGAAAATAGTAAAGAATTAATCAAGAAGTATCCAATTGCCATGGGAAAGCCTTCTACTCCATCACCAATTGGCCAATGGCGTATAACAAGTAAGGCATTAAAGGATGGGCCTTTTGGCGGATATTGGTTAGGATTAAATGCTCCTTGGGATACCTTTGGAATACATGGAACTAGTAATCCGGCTTCTATTGGAAGCCTAGCATCTAATGGCTGTATTCGTATGTATAACAACAATATTAAAGAACTTTTCAATTTAGTTAACTATGACACAAGAGTAATTGTATATAGTGGCCCTAGCTGGCGTTTCTCACCCTATAATAGAAAAATTAATATTAATGATAAAGGTACTGATGTTTTTTATGTTCAGAGAGCTTTAAAAAAATATAGGTTATTATGAACCAGTTCCTGATGGGATATATGGATATGCACTAGAAAAAGCTATTCTTCAATATAAAATTGCTGCTAATTTACAAGGGGATTCAACAACTATTGATGAAGAATTACTTGATAGCTTAGGATTATATAAATTTGAATAATAAATTGGTCCAGCTTTTTTATTACCTGTTTTAGCCTTTCCTTGAATTTCTGGTACAACAGGTTCTCCTTTACCATAACGTGATTTATGATTACTTTCTGTACCATGTGGTTCATTTACATCTGGTCTTCTCATTCCAGCCTTTGCCATAATACAACTTCTCCTTTGTTTATTATTTTTCTAATATATTTTTCCCTAAAGTAACTATATTATCCCCTTTCTACTATTAACATTGAAAACATGCTTTTCTTATGATTCAATCTAAAGTATAATTTAAAGATAAAAATAATACTCATATAATGAAAACTATAGAAGGAAAAATAGTTCAAGATGCCGATAGACTTGATGCTATAGGAATAGCAAGAACCTTTACTTTTGGTGGTCATTTTAATCGTGAAATATTTAATCCTGATTCTAAAGAACATAATTCTGATACTATATCTCACTTCTATGAAAAACTTTTATGATGAATGGAATGGTTCTATTTAATAAAAAATGGGCATGTATCAAAAAGAATTACTTAAACACTAAAGATGTTATGATATCAAAAAATATAACATCATTGCTTTAAGTCTTTTGATATATCCCCATTTATTTTATAAAAATTCAATTACACCTTCATCTAATCTCTTAACTCTAGCTAAAGAATATATATCATATCCTTTGTCTTCTAGAAGTGTTCTTCCTGGTTGAAATGACTTTTCTATTACAATTCCTATTCCTGCAACATTAGCACCTGCTCCTTCTATAAGTCTAGCTGCTCCTAAAGCTGCTTCTCCATTAGCTAAAAAGTCATCAATTATTAATACTCTATCTCCTTCTTCTATGTATCTTTTTGACAAAGTCAATTCATAATCTGTTCCTTTAGTAAAAGAATGAACTGTAGTTTGATAAACATCATCTTTTAATATTTTTGATGTTTGCTTTTTTAAAGTTACCATAGGTAGTTCCATTTGGAATGCTGTCATAGCTGTTGGTGCTATTCCCGAACTCTCTATTGTAAATATTTTTGTTATATTATGATTTTTAAAATATTCCTTAAATTCAGTTCCTATTTTAAACATTAAGTTTACATCTACTGCATGATTTAAGAAAGAATCTACCTTCAACACATTACTGTTTAATGCTCTACCTTCTGCTAAAATTTTATTTTCTAGTTCCTTCATACTTTATGCTTCCTCCCTTAATAACTTATTTAAAATAAGTGCTACTATTGTTCCAGTGGAAATTCCTGATGAAAATACTAATTGTAATCCTTCAGGTAATCCTGATAAAAACTCTGGTCTAAATGTTACTCCAAGACCTAATCCTATTGATGTTGCTATTACCAAAAGATTTCTATTGTTTATTTCTATTTTGCTCAAAGTCTTAATTCCAGCAGCTGCAATAGTTCCAAACATTACTATACCAACTCCCCCTAATACAGGCGATGGCATTACATTGATTAACGCTGCAAACTTTGGAAAAAATCCTAAAATTATTAATATAATTCCAGCCATTGTTGCAATAGATCTACTAGCATTTTTAGTTAACGGGATTAGCGCTACATTTTGGCTAAAAGTTGTATTTGGGAAGGATCCTAAAGCTCCTGCTAAAGCACTACCTAAACCATCTGCTAAAACTCCTCTTCCTATAATTTTATCATCTTTCTTAACATTAGATACTTCACATATTGTTGTTAAACACCCTACAGTTTCTATTGTTGTAACAATATAAGCAGGTATAAAAGCTAGTACATATTTAAAGTTGAAATCAAATCCATATTCAAATATTCTAGGGAACTCAAACCAATTAGCTTCTTTTACTAAACTAAAGTCAACCATTCCTAATGGAATACATATTATGTATCCTATAAACATTCCTATAAGTACTGACGCTGCACTTACAATTCCTTTACCATATCTATTTATTAATAAGGTAATAATAAGTACAAATAAAGCAATACTAATATTTTTTATATCACCATAATTCGCACTACCAGATCCCCCTGCTGCCCAATCAATTGATACAGGTATTAAAGTTAATCCAATTAAACATACAACTGTTCCTGTAATTAATGGTGGAAAAAGTTTTAATAAAGGTTTAATAAAAAAGCTAGCTATTATTTCTACTATTGACCCTAAAATAGTTGCTCCAATTATTCCTGGTAACCCTGCAATAGATCCTACTGTTATAGACGGTGCTACAAAAGTAAAATCTGTCCCCATAACGCAAGGCACCTTAGCTCCTACTTTTCCTATTCCCCTTGATTGGATTACCGTTGCTATTCCTGATGCTAAAATTGTTGCCCCAAGTACAGCAGTAGATGTAGCTCCATCTAAGCCTAATGCATTTGATATTACTAAAGGAACTGCTATTATTCCCCCAAAAGCTGCAAATATATTTTGTAATCCTAATAATATTTGTGTTAGAAGATTTGGATTATCATCTATGTTATATAATAATCCTTCTGTACTTATTTTTTTTTCACTATTATTCATTGGTCCCCTCCATTTTATAATTGTATTATTTATTTAAGTAATTAAAAAAGTGGCTTCGCCACGCTTCTATTAATTAAATTGCATCTTAATTTTTTAAAAGCATTTTTAGTATATTAAACCTTAACTGAAGTCACTTTTTTTAGCCATGCAAAAGGTTCTAAAAGAAAAATAATTCCTTAT
>SVCL01000073.1 GCA_015058405.1 Clostridium sp. | reverse complement strand
AGCTATTTATATAGTATTATAGAAACTGCCAAGGCTAATAAGTTAGTTATAGAAAGGTATTTAGTTTATCTTTTTGATAATCTAATAAATATAGATATAACCGATAGCGAAAGCTTAGAGAATCTGATGCCTTGGTCTGATTAGATACCGGATAATCTAAAAATTAAGAAGTAGAAAAAAATTATGAAATCCCTATAAAGAGAAAATTTCTAAAATCTTTATAGGGATATTTTATTACTATTCTTGTATGAATTAAAGACGTCAAAAACTTTGACGCTTACAATTTTATTTATATATTTTAGTTATTAAATTACTTGGTTATACGTTGCACGTATTCAGGAAAATTATCTTGAACAAGTTTAGTTATTGAGTTTGATAAATATTTAAAATTATTATTATCATAATTCATGATAGTTACTACATTTTTAAAATCACAATCACTGTAATGTTCTATATCTACAGCATTTACTGTTAAAGTAATACTTTTATCTGAATTATGTTTTACATCAATTACTTCTGGAGTTTGTGAAAATTGAGGTGAAAAAAACATAAGCCATGGATAGCACTTTTTATCAGAATTATAAACTGCCGTACTACGTAATTGTTTTGGGGTAATTGGAAAGTATTTTGTTATTATATTTTCAAAATCATCTTGGGGAATTGAAATAACTATAGGCTGTCCCCCTAATACGATTTTTTCATTTTTATATGGCTCTGAGTAAGGAGGTTCTTTTCCTGTATCTAATTTGTAAATATATTCAAACATGTCATTGAAATTTAATTTATTAAGTGTTTTAGAAGTCCAACTCTCTGTAAAAATATTATTCCCTATATATCCAATTGACTTAATATATTTGTCGCAAAATAATCTGTTTTCATCTGGTAAAGGCTCAATTCTAAATCCATATGAATCTTCCCCTCCTCCCAAAGAAATAGGATATGATATGTGATAAAGAAAATATCCGTTATTGGTAAACTTAAATCTATCTATATCCCACTTATCAGTATATTCGATTTCTAATTTATTAGAGTTATCCCAGTGAGCAGGCGTAATAGTAACTGTAAGATGATTAGCGGAGAATTCGAAAAAATATCTAACAAGTATATTATTTGAAAGTTCATATATTGTAACGTTGCAATTAATTCCTTTTTTTATATTAGAATTAAAATTCCTTATATTATTAGGATTTCTCATATTTTTATCTTTAGTTATTACAGAAAAGCCTGTTTCGGCAATTTTATTTAAAATATTTTCTTTTGTTTCGGAGGATAAATTTAGAGTTTCATTTTTTGATAATGATACATATAAATTTTTATATGAGTCTGATATTAGTAGCATTTCATTTTTTATTTGATCATCAATACTATCTTCAGTATCATTATTATCATTTATAGCATCTGTTGATTGATCAATCTCAGAGTTTGATACTGAATCTGTTGAAGGGAGAGAAGTTTTAAATTTAATTAATAAAAAGGCTATATAAATAATAAAAAAAAATGAGAAAAGTACGAGAATTTTTTTCAAAAACACCACTTCCTAAAATTAGTTTTAATTCCTGTTAAAAGGAAATCGTTAATAATAGGGTATATTATTTAAGGGAAATTTGCAATGGCTGTGTTTAAGAAGTGAAATATATTGATTATAATGTCGTTTTTAAAAGTAAGTTGATATTGTTTGTAAAAATAAATAGGTATATAATAAAAAAAAAGTAAAATTTAAGGAGGTATATATGTTCTGTATTGCAGTGTGTTGTAAAGAAAAAGAAAAAAGTTATTATATAGAAGATATAATCCTGAAAAATAGGGATAAATTTCCGATGTTAATAGAAATAGATGTTTATAATTTTGGTAAAGATTTATATAAAAAACTATTAGATGGTATAAGGTATGATATGATTTTTCTTGATGTTGAACTTAGAGATATTAATGGAGTTTCAATAGGAGATAAAATTCGAAATGAATTAAGAGATAATAGTGTGCAGATTGTATATATGGGTAACAGTGTTGAGTGTACAATAAATTTGTTTAAAATAAGACCAATAAATTTTTTGGTTAAACCCATAAAAGATGAAGATGTAATATATTCTTTAGAAAAGGTTTTTGAATTGTCATATGATTATATGTTTTATTATAAAATTGGACATAAAATCAAAAGACAAAAAATAGATGACATATTATATTTTGAAAGTTTTGATAGAAAAGTAGAAATGGTTACTTTGAATAAAAGAGAGAGCTTTTATGAATCTTTAAATAACATATATTCTATTCTTAAGTTTAAAGGATTTTTCTTTTGTCATAAGTCATTTTTAGTTAATCATAATAGAGTAGAAGAATTTGAATATGAAAAATTGAAGTTGAGCAATGGAACTATCCTTCCTGTAAGTCAATCTAAACGAAAATATGTAAAGAAAATTTATGAAAATTGCTTAAATAAAGCGTATAATAATATGCATTTAGAAATGTCACTTTAAAAAAGTGCAAAAAAACTTTAAAAAGATACAAAAATAAAAAAATAAAGAAATAAAGGTATAAAATTTAATTAAACAAGAGATGAAATTTATTTTTTGGGGGGGATAATATTGAATGATAAATTAATAAAGAAGAATTCTGATTACCAATTATTAAGTGAAAAAATAATTATGATGGATGAATTCGCAAAATATATTATGGATTTAGATTTGATAAATAATAGATTTGGAAAATTTAAATCGGAAAATATTATCTTATGCTCTCCATACGGAACTGGAAAAACAAATGCTATAAGAACTATATCTGAAGTATTGAATTTTAATTTAATTAGAATTTCGTTTAGGGATATAATTGAAAGAATTAAGAAATTAGGTTATGAAGAAATATTTTCAAAAGAGGGGATTTTCGATATTTTATCCATTAATGAAAATCAAATTAAGAGTAAAAATATTTTGGTGTTAGAGCAACAAGAGTATGTGTTGAACTCGAACAATCCTGATATTGATTATTTTTTCAAAGTATTATCGGATATTCAAACAAGGAAAAAAGTTGGATTGAATAATACTATATTAGTATTACAACTTAATAATTTTAAAGCTATATCCAGTGAATTAAAATCAAATTTTAAAACTTTTAAATATGGATGTCTTTCCTTAGATGAGAAGATTAGATATTTAAGAGAAGTGCTTATAAAAGACTCATTTTATTCTAATATAGCAAGAGAAGTAATTGACATTAAAGATGATGTTATTAAATATGTTATTAATCACTATACTTGCGAAGCTGGTATAAAAGAATTAGAAATAGTTATTAATGAATTATTACAAGGCTTAATATCTAGTAACATAAAAGAAAAAAAGAATAAGACAAGCATTGATATTGAAGATGTACATAGATTTCTTGGACCTAATAGATGTTATTTTAATGAAGAAATTTCAAATAAAGTAAAGAAGGGCGTAGGTTTAGCTTGGACAAAATCAGGGGGAATAGTACTTCCTATAGAAATCAGAAGCATACCTGGAAAGGGTAAGTTATTGGTAAGTGGTAATATAGGAAGAGTTATGATTGAATCTATGGAGGTTGTTGTTCAATATATGATAGCGAGCAGTAAGGTTTTAGATTTAGATGAAAAATATTTCTATAAAAATGATATTTGTATAAATATGCCTGAAATTGCTTTGAGTAAAGATGGAGCATCAGCAGCTTTAGCTATTTTTATAAATATATATTTATATGTAAAGCAAAAAAGATTTAAAGAGATAATTGCATTTACTGGTGAAATAGATTTAAATGGGGATTTAGTGAGGATTGGTGGATTGAAAGAAAAGTTTAGTGCAGCTGTTAAAAATAATATAAGATACATATTTTTACCAAATGCAGCTTTGGAAGAATACAAGACTCTTCCAAAATGTCTTACTAATAGAATAGAAGCTATTTTTGTTAATACAGTAGAAGAAACTATAAAGATTTTAAATACAAGAAATATGATTATTTGAAAATAGCTTACAAAATATAGTGATGAGATAGAATGTTGTTTATAAAGTTATATTTTAGTAAAGGAGGTGTGTGGAATGGAAAAGATAAACAGTAATGAATATCGTGATAACGATCCTAATGTAAATAGCGGTTGTGATAGTGGAGCAGTTGCTTGTATGTAATATGTTACATTAATTTAAGTTTTATTATTTTAATAATTAACAAATAACATTCTATTTTGTTAAAAATGTTATAGAATGAATTTAATTTTGTTCTATAACATTTATTTTATAAAAAAATTATTTTAAACTTTGTGGAGGTTATAATATGAATGTTTTAGATCAAGTTAAAAATACTTATAAGATAGTAGAAGTTTATAGTTTTGAACATAATGATGTTAAAATTCTTTTAGATATAAATAATTCAGATTTCTATTCTGTAGATCAAAAATATATTGATTTTATTAATTGGTTTCAAGGTAAAGAAGTATCTGAAAATGAGTTACTTGAAAAATATACAACTGATGATTTAAATAAGGTAATAAATGATTTAAAAGAATTTAATATATTAGTAGATGAAATACCAGTATATGAAAAGATAAGTATAGATAGAAATAGAGAAGTAGTTAACTTAGTAATGAATGTATCTCAAGATTGTAATTTAAGATGTAGATATTGTTTCGCTTCTACAGGACATTACAAGGGACAAAGAGAACTTATGTCTCAAGAAGTAGCTGATAAAACACTTGAATGGTTTGTAAATCAAGCAAAGGAAGCAAAACATCTTAACTTACATTTATTTGGTGGAGAACCTCTTGTTAATGTTCCTCTAGTTAAATATATAGTTGGTAGAGTAAAGGAATTAGAAAAGAAATATGATAAGAAGATATTTATGAATATTTGTACTAATGGTACTATCATGAATGACGAAATTTTACAGTTAATAAAGGAAAATGAGATAGGATTACAAATTAGTATAGATGGACCTAAGGAGATTCATGATCATTTCAGACCTACAGCTGAAGGTGGAAGTTCATATGACTTAATAGTTAAAAACTTAGAAAAGATTTTTGCAGAAATAGATAAAAATGCAATAATACCTAGATCAACTATATCTAGAGGAGTTACTGATGTATGTGGAATAGTAAATCATTTATTAAATGAGATGAAATTTAATTCAACATTCTTTATTCCAGCAATGGGATGTGGAGGAATTTCATATGGTTTAGAAGATGTACCAAAGCTATGTACTGAATATGATAAATTAATTGAAATATTCCTTTCAAAGTTAAGAAAAGGGGAAGAATTTAACATTTTCCCAATGATATCTGAAATTGATGCTATAGGAAAAGGTATAAGAAGAATTTATGGTTGTGGAGCAGGTATTGGTTTCGCAAGTGTAGATACTAAAGGAAATCTTTATCCATGTATGAGATTTACAAATAATAAGAATTACAACTTGGGTAATGTAAATGAAGGATTTAATTCTAAGAGAAATGAATTATTTGATAGAACAGTATATAATCGTAAGGATTGTAAGACTTGTTGGGCAAGACATCTTTGTGGTGGTGCTTGTGTTGCTATTCCAGTAGAAAATGGTGAAACAACAAAAGGAAATAACCCTGTTACATGTGAAGTATCTAAATATATGGTTAAGTTAGCTATGTATGCAAGTACTGTTATAGCTAAAGAAGGTCTTAAATTTGATAGAAATCAATTAAAAGTTACAGATTTCATGCGTAGAAGATTCCAATAATTTTGGATATATAGTTTCATGAGTAGTATAAAAAAATATAGTGGACATACTATATTAAGTATTAGTGATTCTTTAGCAAATGAAGTTAGTTTATATGCAAAGCATAATAATAGAAGGATACTTAGTTTAGCAGATATAGAAAATGGTTCAAATGAAGGAATAGAGACTGTAACAGTAGTTGGAGAATTAGATGATTTTAATAATGATATTATTGGAAATATTATAAATATGAATGTACCTGTTAGTATTATTACTGCAGATAGTAAAAAGAATATTTTTAAATATATGAGTAAAGTTAAAGATAAGACCTCAATAAAAATAAATAGTGTTTTAATTGAAGACTTTATAGAAAATAATGTAGATAAATCACAAACATATTCAAAGTTAAAACAAAATGATGCTTGTTTATTTGTTGGACATGGAGATTATTTATGTGTGAATTTACAATTTGGAATTCTTTGTAGTAAAGAAAATATAGAAAGCAATAATAAGTGTACCATGATTCCTAAGTGTATTAAATCAGGAAAATGTTTTAGGTTAGAAAGATTGGGGAATAGTGGAGAAGTACTTAATGTAAAGGATATTGCAGCTAAATTTTTATTTGTTAATACATGCTCTGGAATTTCATTTAAAGGGAGAAAATATAAAGATTATAATTTATCTTTAATGACTCAAGCTATAAATAATAATTGTTATGTATATATATCAAATTATATTATTGGATACTATACAGTAGAAGAAGTTAAAATATATCATGTTTTATTATCTACATATGGTAATTTTGCTAAAGCAACGTTTTATTTTAATACTTTAATAAAGCAGTTTCTCAGAAAGAGTCCAACAGCAATTATGGTTGGAGACGCTTCGCTAAATGCAATTTTTTTAGAGAAATATGATGAACAAAATAGCAAGTGTGAAGTTGTTTATATAAATGAGGATTATGTAGAGATAAAATTTAATTCTAAGTTTATTAATAATGGGAATGTATTTAGTATAGATGAGGAAATTTTTAAGAAAAATGATTTTGATTTATTAAATACAATTCCTATTGATAAAAATTCTGATTGGGAATATACCTTAGGAATATATTATGATGGCAAATATAATATTGTAGTATATTCAGAAAAAGAGTATTTTGATAATAGTATTATTTTTTATAAGGAAGATAAACTTAATCAAAAGATTCAATCTATATTAGATGAATTAGAAAAATGTAAATTTATAAATGATTTTATAT
Source organism: Clostridium sp. (assembly GCA_015058405.1). GTDB lineage: Bacteria > Bacillota > Clostridia > Clostridiales > Clostridiaceae > Clostridium. The sequence goes on along the minus strand of SVCL01000073.1, from coordinate 22,852 downwards.
TAAGTAATGATTATATAGAATCAAATATAAAAAAGATAGAGTATTTAAAAAGAAGTTTGAATGAGTTTAAGTATATCCAATCAAATTTAAAGTTAAATATTGAAAAATTTACATTTTTAACTGACATAATAATTGAATGCAGAAAGTTTTTAAAGTATTTTAAAATAAAGTTTTTAAAAGAATATTTAGAGTATTCAATGAAATCAGATACACATCTTATGCTAAATACTTTAAATATGCATTCTGATTATTTATTTGACTCAAAAGAAGTTTGTTATATATGTAATTCTGCTATAAATATTATGAAATTTAATAGTATTAATAGTAGAAGAGTTTATTATAAAAGAATATGTCCTAATTGTGAAATATATTCTGTTTCTAGTACCGATAAAGATGTATTTAGGTTAACTAATATAAACATTGATCAGGATAAAATTGTACTAGAATATAGTTTGGATTTACTTTTTAAGGATATAAAGTTGGGGATAGTTGTAATTAATACTGGAATAGCCAGTTTGTATGAAATAGAGGATACTAATGAATTGATGGATAATGTATTTTCTGTCAAATTAGATAAAACTAAAAAGCAAGGACTTTATTACTTAAGGAGTATATTAATTAGTGGCGATGAAATCTTTTTATTAAACAACCAGATATACTTTGGTGATTAAAGGGGGAGATCGATATTTTTACCCGATATTTATTAAAACAAAATATTGATAAGGACAATGTATTGCTTATAAATACTATGTCTGGTGCAATAGATGTTATAGAAAAAGAAAAACTAAATGCTATAGAAAATGGCGATAAGAGTTTAGAAGAATATAAAATATTACATCAAAGAGGTTATATAAAGAATGAAGAAGATGATGATAAGTTTTTCAATAAAATAATGAGTCTATGTAAAAAAGATGAAGAATCTTTTACAAGTGGATTAAACTTATTATTATGCTTAACATATGGGTGTAATATGAGATGCACCTATTGTTTTCAAGGGCACAAGATTCATAATGATAAAAATGTTATGACAAAGGAACAGGTAAAAAGTGCTTTTGAAAATGTAGAAAAGTATATTATTAATGATTTTAATAAAAAAGATTATATGGTTACATTATTTGGTGGAGAACCATTACAAAAGCAAACCTTTGATATTGTATTGTATTCTATTAAATTAGCATATTCAAAGAATGTGTACACAAATATTATAACAAATGGTTTGGAATTAAATATATTTTCTAAAGAGCTAGAAAAATATAAAGATAAAATAAATTTACAAGTAACGTTAGATGGAATTGAAAAAATTCATAATAAAAATAGATTAACCTTAAATGGGGAAAAATCTTTTCAAAGGATAGTAGAAAATATAGATGATTGTATATTACGAGGATTAAACATTACATTAAGAGTCAATGTAAATGAAGTTACAAGTAAGTATCTAGATGAATTTTTAGAAAGTTTTTATGTTAAAAAATGGGTTAAGAATAAAAATTTTTCAATAGATATTGCTCCTGTAACTCAACATTGCAATACTTCTAATAGATGTAATGAGGTAATATATAATGAAACTTACATATTAGATAGTATTTTGAAAAATGTATCTAATATTAATAGGTATTTAACTGAGAAAATAAGATTCACTCCGGATATGTATAGAATAACTGGATATTTGCGTAAAATATCATGTGATTTTATGAAGAAATATCAAATAACTCCCGTAGTGAACTTTTGTGAAGCAACTTTCCTTTCTACATTTGCTGTAGGGCCTGATAATAATGTTTATCTATGTCCAGAAACTGTTGGAAAAACAGAGTTTTCTGCAGGTACTTATTATCCAGAATTAAAATTAAAAAATGAGTTTATTAATCAATTTAGAGATAGAACTGTAGATAAGATGGACAAGTGTAGTAAATGCAATATAGCAGCTTTTTGCGGTGGCGGGTGTCCTATGGTTTCATATAAGCTAAAAGGAAACGCTAGAAAAGAGATTTGTGGAAATTCAAGGGAAGTAGTGGAAGAATATTTAAATAGGATATCCATAGAATTAAATTAATTTCAGCAAAAAATAAAATGGGGAGGGGATTTATTATGAAATCACTTAATACAAATGATCAACTTTGGTCAGAAATAGATAAAGAAAAAAGTGAAGCAACAAAGCTTAAAAAATGTTGCTATCGTTCTTGCAAAAATAGTTGTGTAACTAGCTGGTAATATACAGCTGTAACAACTTTTATAAACTTAAATTTAATATTAAAAAATAATTATAGTTTTAGTATATTGATGTGCTGTAATTAATAATTCTTTAGATATATAACTAGAGCTCTTCTTAATTTAAGGAGAGTTCTAGAATGTTATTATGGTGAATTTTACACGGGATTATAAAGTTATAATCTTTGTTTTATATAAAAAATAGATATTTTATAAAATAATATGGAGGTTATTTTTGTGAAGTTAAGTAGATATATAAAAGAATTTGAAATAGATGAAAAAAATAAACTTATAATGAATACAATGAATGGTGCTGTAGATATTATCGAGAAAGATATTTATGAAAAGATATCAAATGGAATATATGATGAAAGTAATAAAGATATATGTGATGCATTAAAAATAAGAGGTTATTTAATAAATAATCCAGATGACGATTATAAGTTATTAAAAGAAATTATGTCCCTTAAAGAAGATGTATCAGTAGCAACTTTCATAATATGTACAACTTATACATGTAATTTAGGATGTACATATTGTTTTGAACCTAAGGAAGTAAAACAAAGCGGAAAAGTATTAGGGGTAAAAGAAGTAAATAAAATTTTTGAAGCAATTAATACTATAAAAGAAGAACGAGGATTTGATGAAGTTTCTATATTATTATATGGAGGCGAACCATTTTTAAGTAAAACTGAAGAGATAGTTAAATATATATTTAAAAAAGCAGAAGAAGAAGGATATTTAGTAGAAGCCATAACAAATGGAACTCAAATTAATCAATTTAAATCTATTTTTGTAAAATATAAAAAAATGATTGATGGATTACAAATAACTCTTGATGGAATAGAAGAGATACATAATAATACAAGAAAATATCTTTCAGGAGCAGGAACATTTAGGGATATAGAAAAGAATATTGATATGTGTATAGAATTAGGTATACCAATAGCGTTAAGAATAAATACAGGAAAAAGAAATGTTGCTTATGTAAAAGATTTTCTTGAATTTATTAAAGATAAAAAGTGGATTGATGATGAAAGGTTTACTTGTCAGTTTGCACCTGTAGCTGATCATTATTGTACTAATAAGTTACCAGATTGGATGCCAGAGCATTTAATAATGAAAGAGATTATAGGTCAACTTAATGAAGTGGATCTTGGTGATAATAGAGAAAAAGTAAGATTGGGAATAGATATGGAAAAGAGAACATCATTACTAAGATGCGTAATGAATGGTGTTAAAAGTGATATGACTGCACCTTTACCATGTTCTGCAGCTTGCAGAAATTATTTTATTTTTGGGGCAGAAGGATTGATATATGCGTGTCCTGAAACTGTTGGGATGAAGAAATATAGTATAGGAAGTTATACACCTATTTTAGATATAGATAAAAAGAAAGAAGATTTTTGGAGAAGAGATATTTCTAATATTGAAAAGTGCAGTAATTGTAATATAGCAGGAATTTGTGGAAGTGGATGTACATGGTCTTCTATTGCAACTAATGGCGAGGAATTTAAAGAAGCACAATGTAATTATGCAATGGAAACTATAGATACGTTTTTTGAATTAAATAGAGAAAAAATTAAAAAATTAATATAGATTAGATTAATATTAAAGGTTGACAAAATAATTGAATAAATATATAATTTTAGATAAAATGGAATAAATTAAAAATAAAAAGAAAAGGAGGTAGGAACGTGTTTAATAAAATGTTTTATTCAAATTTTAAAAAGTTAAAAGAAAATAATAATAGCCCTATCTCTGAATATAATATAAGAAAATAATTACTTTGTAGTTATTAAGGTTATGGGCTATTACCCATGGCCTTTTTGTTTTGTTAAATTTAGAGGATAATATTATATTAAAGGCCATGGGATTTTCCATGGCTTTTTTAGTTGTGGAAAAAAATCAATAAAATTAGGAGGGGAAAGATGAAGAGCATATTAAAGAATATTTTAAAGTACAAAACGTGGTTAGGTATAGGTAGTTTAGGAATGTTAATAGTTATAGCATTAGATTTGTGTGTTCCGTTTCTTCAAAAGGAACTCTTAGATAAAGGTATAGCTGAAGGGCAAATAGGTATAGTAACTCCCATAATATTAGCATTACTTGCAATAACAATATCAAAGGGAATTTTAGGTTATATAAAAGAGTATCTTTATGATTTAACTAGTAGTCATGTTCATGAAGACATAAAGAAGGATTTGTTTTCTCATATACAAAAATTGGAATTTAAGTATTTTGATAATATGAATACTGGAGAGTTAATGGCAAGAATAGGAGAAGATGCAGAAATTATTTGGGATACAATAGGGTATGGATTAAGGTTATTTATAGAAAATGCCATTTACTTTATTGTTTCAGTGGTTATTTTGTTTTATTTAAGTTGGAAATTAACACTAGCTTGTTTATTAGTACTTATACCAATAGTTTTCTTAGGAATAAAGCTTGAAGAAAATTTTGGAGGTGTATATGAAGAAATCAGTGATAAAACAGCTGAGATAAATACAGCAGCACAAGAAAATATTGCTGGAATAAAGCTTGTAAAAGCATTTACACGAGAAAAATATGAAATTGAAAAATTTATGAAGTTAAATAAAGATTATTATGGATTGTGTATAAAACAAGCTAAGATGATTGGAATTTACTTTCCACCAATAGAGTTTTTAACAAACATATCTTTAATGATTATGATTGTATTAGGTGGTTATTTTGTTATGAAAGAGGAAATTTCTATAGGTGTTTTAATAGCTTTCTCAGGATATATGTGGAATATAATATGGCCAATGAGAACTTTTGGAGAGCTTTTAAATCTTATTTCTATGAGTTCAGCTTCTATTAAGAATATCAGCAAGATATTTAATAGAGAGCCTGAAATAAAAAATAATGAAAGCAATAAAAAACCAAGTGTTATAAAAGGTAAAGTTGAGTTTAAGAATGTAAGTTTTGGTTATAGAGATGAAAATGTTCTAAAAAATATAAATTTAGAAGTTCCTGCTGGAAGTACTGTTGCAATTATGGGAACAACAGGAGCTGGTAAAAGTTCGTTATTGAGTTTAATTGGTAGACATTATGAAGTTATGGAAGGTGAGGTATTAGTAGACGATATAAATGTTAAGGACTATAACTTAAATACACTTAGAAGCAATATGAGTATAGTACCTCAAGATACATTTTTATTTTCTCAAAGTATAAAAGAAAATTTGATTTTTAGTAATAGTAATGCTACTGATTTAGAAGTAGAAGAAGCTTGTAAGGTAGCTTGTTGTTATGATTTTATAAATTCTCTTGAAAATAAATATGATACAGAAATAGGGGAAAGAGGGTTAGGACTTTCAGGTGGACAGAAGCAAAGATTATCTATAGGAAGGGCACTTCTAAGAAAAGCTCCTATATTAATTTTAGATGATGCAACATCAGCTCTTGATATGGAAACAGAGCATGCCTTATTGAAAAATTTAAATGATAAAAATAAAAATTGTACAACATTTATAATTGCTCATAGAATATCAGCAGTAAAAAATGCGGATATAATTATTTATCTTGAAAATGGAGAAATAAAGGAAAAAGGAACTCATTTAGAATTACTAGAAAGAAAGGGAGAATATTTTAAAATATATTGTGAACAATTTAAAGATTTTAATGAACTAGAAGAAGAGGTGATATAATGGTTAAAAATACGGTTAGAAGAGATGAGAAAACTAATAGAAGAAGTAAAAGAGATTTGGTAAAAAGATTATTTCGTTATTTAAAACCTTATAAAAAAGAGTCTATAGTTGTTATTTTACTTATGTTATATGTAATGGTAAGTGGTGTATTAAGTCCATATCTTTTAAGTATTGCCATAGATGATAAAGTTGCAAATAAAGATGTAAGTGGATTAATTCAAATAGGAATAATTTTGATAACTATTAATGTTATTTCATGGATAGTATCAGTTATCAGATGGAACAAGATATATGCTATAACTAATAGTATATTATTAAATATAAGACGTGAGCTATATACACATATTGAAAAATTGTCATTTGATTTTTTTGATAGTAGACCAGTTGGGAAAGTTTTAGCTAGGGTGGTTGGTGATGTTAATTCCTTGAAGAATTTATTTGATCAGAGTATACAATCTTTAATACCACAAGTATTAAATTTACTTTTAGTAGTAATAGCTATGCTGATATTAAATTTAAAGCTGGCTTTAGTTTGTATTGCACTAGTGCCTATTCTTGCAATAGCTGTATTTTGTATTGAAATATTATCAAGAAGAAGATGGGAAGTCTATAGAGCTAAAAGATCTAACTTGAATGCATTTACTCATGAAGAATTTTCAGGAGTTAAGGTAGTGCAGTCTTTTGCAAAAGAAGATGATACTAATGAGGATTTTAAGGAATTAGTAAAAGAGCAAAAGAAGACTTGGAATAAAGCTGTAAGATTAAATGATATGTTCTGGCCTTTAGTTGAGTTATCTGGGGGAATTGGTACAGTTATAATATTTGCATTAGGTTATAAGCTGGTGATGGCTAATGAATTAAATATAGGTTCGTTAATAGCATTTTCTATGTATTCAGGAATGTTTTGGAGACCAATTATGAATCTTTCAAGTTTTTATAATACATTAGTTACAAATCTTTCTGCTGCAGATAGAATTTTTGATATTTTAGATATTGAACCAGGTATAATAGATGCGAAAAATGCTGAGGATATGCCTAAAATTAAAGGACAAGTTGAGTTCAAGAATGTCAATTTTGCTTATGAAGATGATATACCTGTATTAAAAAATATTAATTTTAAAGTTAATCCAGGGGAAAGAGTAGCTTTAGTAGGGGCTACAGGAGCTGGTAAATCTACTATAGTTTCATTGTTAAGTAGATTTTACGATGTCTCATCTGGTGAAGTTTTAGTAGATGGCAAAGATATTAGTAAGGTTAAGTTAGAATCCTATAGAAGTCAAATGGGAATTATGCTTCAAGATACCTTTTTGTTTTCTACTACTATTATGGAAAATATAAGGTATGGAAGATTAGATGCTACTGATGAAGAAGTTATAGAAGCTGCAAAAGCAGTTAATGCTCATGAATTTATTATGAAGCTAGAAAAAGGTTATGATACAGAAGTGAATGAAAGAGGATCAAGATTATCATTAGGTCAAAGGCAATTGGTTTCCTTTGCAAGGGCTCTTTTGGCTAACCCAAGAATATTAATACTTGATGAAGCAACTTCAAATATTGATACTCAAACCGAAAGATTAGTTCAGAAAGGGATAGATAAATTATTAGAGGGAAGAACTTCTTTTGTTATTGCACATAGATTATCTACAATTAGAGATTGTGATAAAATTATGGTAGTTGATAATGGCGAAATAATAGAGGAAGGAAACCATGATTCGTTAATTAAGAATAAAAAGAATTATTATAATTTATATATGGCACAATATGAATTCTTAAATCAAGGAGCATAATTATTAGATATTTAAGTCACAATTATATTTATAATTGTGACTTTTTTGTTATAATATGCATTTATGAGAGAGAAAATTAAATAAAATTAAAAAAATACATAAAACAGCAAAGAAAAAATGTTTTTTCGACATATTATGAGGTGAGGTAAAATGAAATGGTATAGGAGGAAAATAATAAATGAAGGGTATAAAACAAAAGATGGTAGCAGCATTTGCTGTATTTGTTGTAGCATTAGTTTTATCTATGGTCTCAATAAATACTATTATGTCAAAGAGAGCTATAAATAAGACTATAATGGATGTTGTTCCTGAAATAGTAGAACAAGCTGCTACAGCAATAACAAACAAGTTGTCAGTGGAGATGGGAAAGTTAGAATCAAAACCATATGTTGATGAAAGTAACAATATAGTTTTGCTTAATTACGCTGTACCTATAAAATCTAAAGATAAGATTATAGGTGTTTTAGTAGCAAGTAAACCAGAGAACGAAATTATTGGAACAACTAAAGAGATAAATTTACTTGAAACAGGATCCGCAACAATATTTGATGGTGAAGGTGTTACTGTAGCAGACAATGATGAATCTTTAGTATTAAATAAAGTTAATTTAATAGAAGAAGCAAAAACTAATAAAGAGTATGAGAATATTGCAAAAGCTATTACTACTATGATTGGTACAACTTCAGGTATCGAAAGTTATACTTATAATGGTAAAAAGAAGTATATGATAAGATAAGTGGTACTGATAATTGGACAATTGGTATATCTGTTAGTAATAATGATATAAACTTACATGTAAATAGAATGAAAATAATAGCAATGGTTCTAGGAGTTGTTGCAATTGCTGTATCGATTTTAGCAGCATTAAAGGTTTCAAATGGAATTGTAAATCCAATAAAATCATTAGTTGAACTTATAAATAAGATTGGTAGTGGAGATTTTACTGTAAAGGTGGATAAGAAGTTAATTTCAAGAAATGATGAAATTGGTGCTATATCTAAGTCTATTAATCAATTAAAAGATTCTATAAGTGATATGATTAAAGAAGTTAAAGAGAGTGGAGATAGTATATCAAACAATTCTAATAATTTAATAGAAGGATTTAATGAATTTATCACATCAACTGAAAATATAAATTGTGCAATATCAGAAATAGCTGAAGGAAATACTAAGCAATCTCAGGATATAACAGATATTTCTGTTCAAACAGATGAGATTACAATGAAAGTAAATGCATTATCTGATTATATAAATATAGTAAAAAATAATACTATTAAAATAGAAGATAATACAGAAGCATCAAAGAAAATAGTTTCTAATTTAGAGAATTCAGTGCTTAAATTTGATAAAGAATTTATTTTATTTCAATAACCCTTTTCATTTTATAAAGAAGGATATTTAAAAATTGAGGGTTTTTAACTTTTTTATATTTGATTAATGATTACTTTTATTGGCTTAAGTATTTCATTGAATGTTAGGAAGTAATAATATATAATTTTAATAGACTTATGTTAAAAACATAGTGGGTAACAGAATTTGAAGAGGATGGTTATAGATGAAAATAGGAACTTTAAATCCAAAAGAGTTAATATTCTCCTTAGATATAGGAACACGTTCTATAATAGGAACAGTTGGAATAGTTAGAGATAAAAAATTTGAAGTAATATGCGAAAAGTATCAAGAACATGAAGAAAGAGCCATGGTAGATGGTCAAATTCATGATATAAATTTAGTTGCACAAGTAGTAGATAATATTAAAAGAAAGCTTGAAAAAGAGCTAGAAGTAAAATTAGAAGAAGTTTCAATAGCAGCAGCAGGTAGATTTCTTAGAACTTGTGAGGCTAAAGCAACTTTGGAGTTAAATGAAGAAGATGAAATAGATAAAGATTTAGTTAGAACATTAGAACTTACAGCAGTAAAAGAAGCAGAAGTTAATAAAAATACAGCAGGTAAATTATATTGTGTAGGATATTCGATTAAAGAATATTATTTAAATTCATATTTAATATCTAATCTTTTAGGTCATAAGGGTGAAGAGGCAGCTGTTGAGGTAATTGCAACATTCTTACCAAGATCAGTAATAGATTCATTATATACTGTTATGAATAAGGTGGGGTTAAAAGTTGCTAACTTAACTTTGGAACCTATCGCAGCCATAGAAGCAGCAGTACCTAAAAATTTAAGACTATTAAATATAGCTTTAGTAGATATTGGAGCTGGTACTTCAGATATAGCTATAAGTTCAAAGGAAACAATAAGTTCATATGGTATGGTGCCTATGGCTGGAGATGAAGTAACAGAAGTAATAGCACAGGAATATTTAGTAGATTTTAATAAGGCAGAAGAAATAAAGAGACAAGTAACTACTTCAGAAGAAATAACTTATACAGATGTATTAGGGTTTGAAAATACTATAGCTTCAGAAGCGGTAAATAAACTTATACATCCAATAGTAGATAAGTTATCAGAATCTATATCAAATAGAATAATTGAGTTAAATGGTGGAAAAGCACCATCAGCAGTATTCTTAGTAGGTGGTGGGGCACATACTCCAGGGCTTCAAGAAGAATTAGCAACAAAATTAAATATGCCTACTCAAAGAATAGGTATAAAAGATAGAAGTGCAGTTATAGATTGTGTTTCCGATAATGGATTAGGATCTGCAGGGGTTACTGTACTTGGTATAGCTTTAACGGCTATAAGAAGTATGGGAAATGATTTTATAGATGTAAGATTAAATGATGAGCCTATTAGTTTATTTAATTCACATAAACATACTGTAATGGATGTGCTTTTACAAGCAGGTATAAATCCTTCTTTATTAATTGCTAAAACAGGTAAGAACATTAGATTTGAAGTTAACGGAAGAAAAAGACTAGCTTTTGGTGGAGTAGGTACTAATGCAGTAATAACTATTAATGGCGAAAGTGCAGATATAGAAACAGAAGTAGATGAAAATGATGAAATAAGAATTGAATATGCTCAAAATGGTAAGGATGCAGAAGCAAAAGTAAGTGAATTTTTAAATACAGTATATTCAAAATCAATATTTGTGGATGATAATATAACTAATTTAGAACCAATATGTATAATAAATGGAGAAGAAAAATCAGTTACTGAGAACTTAGTTGATAATGATATAGTATCAATATTTATACCAGATAAGGTGTCTGATTTGAAGAAATATGTACTTAAGGATGAAGTAGAATTATATTTTAATGATAATAAATTGGAAGATGATTTTGTTCTAGAAGAGGGAAGCAGAATATATACTAAGATAGAAAATGATGAAAATATAAAAGAAAATATAAAATTAGATGAAAATGAAAAGGTAGAATCAAAAGAAGAAACTAAACAGGATAATCAAGAAGTTGAAGAAGAAAAGGTAACTAATGAAGAAATATGTCATGATGAAAAAGAAGATAATAATAAAGAAGAAGGCTTTTTAGTTATAATTAATAAAGAAAAGACATATTTAACAGGTAAAGAATCATATATATTTGTAGATATATTTAATCATATTAGCTTTGATTTAACTGTACCTAAAGGAAATATAGTGTTACTACTAAATAATAAACCAGCAGCATATACAGATGAATTAAAGTATGGAGATGAGATAGAAATATATTGGGAATAATATTTTAGGAGGTTAGTATTTGATTACTTTTCTCAATGAAGCAAATACTATTAAGGATGAGCTTATTGAAATAAGAAGAGATATACATAAGCATCCTGAACTTGGCTTTCAGGAAGAAAGAACCTCTACATTAATTAAAAAGTTCTTATATAAAGAAGGTATTAAATTTAAGTCAGTTGCAAAGACAGGAGTATGTGCAGAAATAAAAGGAGAATTAAAAAGAGATTCTAATAAGGTAATAGCATTAAGAGCTGATATAGATGCTCTTCCTATACAAGATAAAAAGGATGTTCCTTATGCTTCTAAAGTTAAAGGAAAAATGCATGCTTGTGGACATGATGCACATACTACTATTTTGCTTGGAGCAGCAAAGATATTAAATAAACATAAGGAACAATTTTCAGGAACAGTTAAGTTTTTATTTGAACCAGCAGAAGAGACTATAGGTGGTGCTCCTCAGATGATAGAAGAAGGAGTGTTAGAAAATCCTAAAGTAGATATGGTAGTAGGACTTCATGTTAGTGAAGACGTTGAAGTGGGTAAGATAAAAGTAAGAAAGGCATGGGTTAATGCTTCTTCTAATCCTTTTTCAGTAAAGATAGTTGGAAATGGAGGACATGGAGCTACACCACAAGTGACTGTGGACCCAATTGTAGCATCAGCTTTTCTGATAACTGAACTTCAAACTATAGTTAGTAGAGAAATTCCACCGGTAAGGCCAGTAGTTATTACCATTGGAAGTATACATGGAGGTAGTGCTTCAAACGTAATACCAGACGAAGTTGAAATTAAAGGAATAATAAGGACGATAAGCGAAGAAGATAGAAAATATGTTTTACGTAGATTTAAGGATATTATAAATAATGTATGCAAAAGTTTTAGAACTAAAGCTTATATAAAAATAGAAGAAGGATATCCTTCTCTGTTTAATAATTCTGATGTTGTAGATAGAGTAATACATTCAGCTCAAAATATCTTAGGAAGAGAAAATATATTAAGACAAGTTGATCCTAGTATGGGTGTAGAAAGCTTTGCTTATTTTGCAGAAGAGAGACCTTCTGCCTTTTATTATTTAGGTACAGGTAACAAGCAAAAAAATACTGACAAACCTGCTCATAGCAGCTTGTTTGATATTGATGAAGATGCTATTTGTCTAGGTGTTTCTCTTCAATGTTCTATTTGTTATGAATATTTGACAAGTGACTAAATTAATATTACTCTGTATAATGAGGCATTAGAAGACCTAAGGATGAGATTAGGAGTTGATTGTATTTGAAGATAGAAATAGGATCTAATGAAGCAGGACAAAGATTAGATAAATTTTTAAGAAAGCTTCTAAAAGATGTGCCATTAAGCGCTATATTTAAGGCATTAAGAAAAGGTGATGTCAGAGTTAATGGTAAAAAACAGAAAGAAAAATACATACTTCAAGAAGAAGATGTAGTAGAAATAAGATATATACAAACAAAGAGAGAAACAAAAGAGAAATTTATAAAGGTTGATCCAAGTGCTTTAAGAATAACATACGAAGATGAAAATATAGTTATAGTAGAAAAGTGGCCAGGTGTTTTAGTACATCCAGATGGAAATAAAAAAGAAGCTACTTTAACTGATTATGTACTTTCATACCTTTTTGCTAAGGGAGATTATATGCCAGAAAATGAACTGACATTTACTCCGGCTTCGTGTAATAGATTAGATAGAAATACATCCGGTATGGTTATATTTGGAAAGAATTTTGAAGCTTTAAGACTATTAAATGAAGCTATTAGAGAAGAAGAAGTAGAAAAATATTATAATACCTTAGTGAAGGGGAGAATAAAAGATGGATTATACAAAGGTTACATATTAAAGAATGAGGAGACAAACATATCTAAAGTATATGATAAGAAGGTTCCAAATTCTAAGGAAATAGCTATGGAAGTAAAAACATTAAAATCAAATGGTGCTTTTTCTTTCTTAGAAATAAACTTAATAACTGGTAGAAGCCATCAAATAAGAGCTCATCTTTCACATTTAGGAAATCCAGTTCTTGGAGATATTAAATATGGAGATAAGAAGTTAAATTCATATTTCAATAATAAGTTTGGTTTAGAATACCAATACCTTTATGCTTACAAACTTATATTTAGAGGAGTAGGTGGTAAATTAGAATATCTGAAGAATAAAACTATAGCACAATCGTTACCTCCTATATTTAAGAAAATAAAAGTCGAGGCATTTAAATTTTAATTGAATTTAAATTAGATAGGTGGTAAAAATGAGAGAAGAATCTTCAGCAGCAAAAGGGATGTTTATACTTTCTTTTGCTGGTATCATGGCAAAAGTAATGTCTGTAGTATACACTCCATTTTTAAGAGAAATATTAGGACTTGAAGGATATGGTATGTACTCAAAAACTACAGAAGTATTTCTATTTATATATGCGCTTAGTTGTATGGGGGCACAACCAGCCGTAGCAAAAGTTGTAGCAGAGTATACAGCTTTAAATGATAATAAGGCAGCTGTTAAAACCTTTAAGGTAGGAGCAAGATTTTACGGATTATTAGGAGTGCTATTAGGAATATTTATGTTCTTTTTAGCAACACCTTTAGGTATTATAGCACAATCAGAAAGGGCAGCTTTAGGTATAAAAGCTTTAGCACCTTGTATAATAGTAACCTCACTTCTTGCTGTATGTAGAGGGTTTATGCAAGGAAAAAGTGATATGACTTCTATTGCTGTATCACAAATACTAGAACAGTTTTTAAATGTAATTATTAGTCTATTGTGTGCGTTTATATTAGTTCAAAGTAGCCTAGAACTAGGAAATGCAGGTGCACAAATAGGTACAACAGTAGGAGCACTGTTTGCATGCTTTTATATTATTTATTGCTATGAGAAGAAGAGATATGGGGATGTAGTCTTTACTGAAGAGAGTAAAAGTAAGGTAAGAAATAAAGAAATCCTTAAAAGATTACTTAGATACTCAATTCCAATAACAGTAAGTGCTGGGCTTCAAAATTTTGGTGGAATAGTAGATATGGTAAACGTATCTACTAGGCTTGTAGATATAGGATATTCTGAAGAACAAGCCAATGCTTTATATGGGCTTTTAGGTCAATATAGAACTATATATGGAGTTCCGTTAGTAATAATAACAGCTATAGGAACTACAGTACTTCCTACTCTTGCGAAATTAATAGTTTTAAAAGAGCGTAAGGAAGCTAAAAAGAAAATAAGTTATGCGTTTAAGATGGCATTTACGATATCGGTTCCTGCAACAGTGGGATTATCTGTACTTAGTAATGAAGTATATATTGCTTTATTCAATGATGGATATGGTTCAGATATAATGAAGTATGGATCTATAGTTTTAGTACTTATGTCAATTACGCAAATTCAAAGTACAGTTCTTCAAGGAATTAATAAGATGTATTATGTACTTGGAAGTTTTTGTGTAGGTATTGTGGCAAAGATTATAGCAAATTACATATTTGTGGGAATACAATCAATTAATATATATGGAGCAATAATAGGTAACTGTGTATGGCATTTAATACCGGGAATAATAAACCATAGAAAAATTTGTTCTGTTATGAAGATGAGAATGCCTATATTAAGGTTATCTATAAGACCAATAATTGCATCATTAGGAATGGCGATAGCTATATTTATATGTAAGCAACCACTTAATTTCTTATATAGATTTGTACCATTAACAAGAATAACAGCAATGCCTATAACTATTATTCTAGTAAGTATAGGAGCTTTTGTTTATTTATATTTAATGATTGCAATTGGAGGAATTAGAAAAAGAGATATTGAATTAATATCGCCAAAGATATTAAGATTTATTCCAAGATTTATGAGGATTAAGTTAAAATAATATATATTTTTATGTTATAAAAAATATTAAAATAAAAGAATAAAAGCAGATTTTTTAATTTTTTAGAAATCTGCTTTTATTTTTTTGTTATTTAACAGTAATATCTTTGCTAAGACTGAGAGCTAAAAGAGCTTGTCCTGGAAAGTAGGTTATATGGTTTAATAAATTTAATATTGGAGAAGAGTATATGGAAAAAACATTAAATAATAATACAGTATCAGAAATAATAAATAGAATTGGTCCTAATATAGAAAAAAGTGTATAGAATTTATTGTATTTGAAATATTTAAATAAATCTAATGATTTTACAATCATGAAAATTATTAATGCAGAGTAAATGGCTATAAATGGGAAAATGTCTCCGAAGTCAAAAATATTATTATATTTTCTTATTAGAAAAATAAATAGGGAATATGTAGCTATAAAAAGAAGTATATTTCTTAATTTGATTTTGCATATGGTGACAAATCCTATGATGAAGAAAATATGAGCAATAGCAAAGAATAAGACTCCTATAATAAAGTAATTTGGAATAGATGATGGATGTATAACAATGTCTCCCATTAAAGAACAAAGTAGTCCTAGTAAAATGAATATAGGGTACTTTTTTTTACTTTTGCTTTTGGTAAAACTAAATACTCCACATAAAAGAAAACATAAGCTAGATAAAGCTTTGAAATACAAATAATAATCTGAATAAGATAAATCTAAAGATATAGTAATAGGTGACAGAATAAAAACTAATAAAAAGAAAAATATATTCATTAAATCACTCCTTAGTATAATATTAAGATATTATACTATGAATTGTGAAAAAAGAAAAAGATTGGATGGATAATGAACTTTCTTATGATTTATTCGTTAAAGATATATAAATAAATTTGGAGGAAAATAAAATGATAAGAATAAATGACTTTTTAAAGAGATTTAAAAGAAATATAATGTAAAATATTTAATATAAGTACCTCGAATAATAATAGGTGCAGTATCTATAATAAATTTTACAAGAATATTTATTATAAGAGGTACTTTAATTGAATTTAAGGATTATGAGTTTCAAATGTTACTGTCTATAAAGAGTACTGACATTATTATTAGCAAATTAATTATTTTATATGCATATAGTTTGTTTGTAATTGAGTTTTAGTTGTAGCTATTAATTATTATGAAAGCATTAAGAGTTTTGTATTGTAGATTGATTTATAATATTAAAGATTAAGAGGAAATATAATATGAATTTTGAAGGTAGGGACGAAAAGTCTTTAATAGAAAGATATAAAAATGGTGATAAAATTGCCTTAGAGATATTAATAAAAAATAATTGTAAAAAGGTAGAAGGATATATTTTGAAATTGACTTGTAATAAAAGTCTTGCAGAAGATATTTTACAGGATACATTAGTTTCTGCTATTAAAAATATAGATAAATTTGAGCTAAAAGCGGAATTTTCAACTTGGCTTATTACTATTGCTAGTAATAAGTATAAAGATTATCTAAGAAAGCATAAGGAAACAGAGATTTTGTTGGACGTATTGCCATCAACATATTCTTTGGAAAATACAATAATTAATAAGGAAGAATATAATAGAGTATTAAATATTCTTAAAGCGATGCCTAGTGATAAAAGAAATGTTTTTATTTTAAAACATTATTATGGCTATTCTTATGAAGAAATATCTAATATGATAGGTTGTCCTATAGGGACTGTTAGATCTAGATTACATTATGGAATAAAGGAAATAGTATCAAGATTTAAGGGAGGGAATAAGTAATGAAAGATTTTAAAGAGTTGGGCAAATATATTGATAAGTATTATGAAGGAACTTTGGAAAATGAAAATCTTGATGAGATAGAAGTTAAAGAAGCCCTTGATTATATGTATAAGTTAGATGGGTTGAATAATGAAGATATTATAAAGATTGATATAGATGTTGCAATAAATAAAGGAGATGAAGAAAGAAGTAATAAGATTTTAAAGGTAAAGACTATAAAGTTTGGTGTATTTGCTACTTTGGTAGCAGCTATAATGGGATGTGCGTCTGTGTATTTTAGTATTAAGGATATAGTTATATTTCAAGGAATAACTATTGTACTATTACTTCTATTAAATTTAATTCTTATAAAGAGGAATACTGCAAAAGAGGAGGTATAGGATAAGGATGGATATAAAATTAATAATTATAATTTGTATTCTAGTAGTTACTCAAGGAACTCTTATTTATAGAGATGCTGTAAAAAGTAAAATTAAGTATCCTTGGATTTGGGGTTGTATAGGATTATTAAATATACCTTCTTCAACTATTATTTATTTGATTTATAAGAAGTTTATAAGACATAGATAGAAAGATAAAATGAACTTTTTTAAAAGTGGTTCGTTTAAGTGTTATAAAGGAAAAGTTAATGGAGGTTTTATTATGGAACTAGATATTAAGATGGCATTACCAATACTTTTATTACAAGGTGTATTTTCTGTTTATTGCATTTTAACAATGAGAAAGAATGAAGTTAAAGTTTTGCCTAAATGGTTGTGGGGAGTTTTATGTTTAAATACTTTAGGAGCAGTTGTATTTTTGATTTTTGGAAGGAAAGATGATTAATGAAGGAAGAATTTATTTTAGAATTGCTAGAATTAAATAAAAGATACAATGATTATGAGGCTTTGAAAGATATAAATTTAAAGATTCCAAAGGGCGTTATTTATGGATTCATAGGAGAAAATGGAGCAGGGAAAACAACTACAATGAACATAATTTGTGGTTTGAAAAAAGCTTCTTCAGGAAAAGTTATTTTTGATGGTAAAGAAATAGGATACGATGAAGAAAGAAAAGAAATAGGATATCTTCCTCAACATCCTAAAATGTATCCTTATATGAGGGTTAAAGAATATTTGAATTTCATACTTTCATTATCTGAGGTAAATGAAAACAATTTTACAGCTGATGAGTTAATAGAAATTGTAGGTTTAAGTCATGCGGAAAATAGAAAGGTAAAAGCTTTGTCAGGTGGAATGTTACAAAGGTTAGGAATTGCAGTTGCAATAAGCAATAATCCTAAACTTGTAATACTTGATGAACCAACTTCAGCATTAGATCCAGAAGGTCGTAAAGAGGTTATGGATATAATTAAAAAGTTAAAACAAAAGGGAATGACTATATTTTTTTCTACACACCTTTTAACAGATGCAGAAAATATATGTGATTATATAACTATTATTAAAGAAGGAGAGTTAGTGATATCTACTACTATAGAGAAAATAAAAAATAATAATTATGAACTACATTATGAAGTGAAGTTTGGTTCAGAAGTAGAAGTTAAAGATACTCCTAAGTTTATAAAAGGTATTAAAAGAGAAACAGATAAAATAATATTTTTAGTAGACAAAGAGTTAGATGATGAAAGAGAAATGTTTGAGTATTTATTAACTTTACGTTCTCCAATTAAGTCTTTTGTTAAAAAAGAATCATCTTTGGAGGATATATTTTTTAAGCTTACAAAAGGAGGGGAAAATAATGACCTTTAAAGCTTATTTTAAAAAAGAGTTTATGGAAGCTAAGAGAGAAAATAGATTAATAATTCTTTTTGCAGGTTTTTTTATATTAGCATTAATGAGTCCTGTAATATCAAAAATTATGCCTAGTATTATACAAGATAAGTATGGGGAAGTAGTTGCAGAAGCTATGAAGATGTCAGCATCAGAGTGTGTTGCAAACTATTTAAATAAGGATTTTGGACAAGTATGTATATTAGTGCTTTGTTTAGTGTTAGGTGGGATATTATGTGATGAAATTACTAAAAAATATATTGTTCTGCCTATAACTAAGGGAGGAAAAAAAGATAGTATAGTGTTTTCTAAGTTTATATTTTATTCAATAACTATGTTTATAATAACTGTGTCTTCGATGTTTTGTGTTATATATTATACATTTACTATTTTTGAAGAAGACATGCCTAAGTTTGTTTCGATAATGTATAGTTCTATTAATGTATATATTTATGTTTTGCTTATAATAGCTGTTATATTTTTCTGGAGCAGTATATTTACTAAATCTATAGGAGCAGCGCTAATGTCTATGACCGTTAATATGGTATTAATGTTTTGTAACACTTTTGAATTTGAGTTTAATCCATATTTATTAGTTGTAGATGCTTCTAATTTAGTTGAAAAAGTTCCAATCAAACCTGCGGTAACAAGTGTAGTATCAATTATAGTTTTAGTTCTGATATCAATGTATATATTTAAAAATAAAGAAATAGAATCTTAGTCTTTTATAATAGTTTAAATGGAAAATGAAGCATAAGAATAATTAAATAACACTTATGCTTCATTTTTGTATACTTATTAAGTTGCAGTTATGATTCTTCTCCAAAGGTTGAAAGATATGAGAATATACCAAAGGTTAAAAGGATAAGAATTATACTTTTAAAAACAGTTACTTTTACTAATATGTGAGTAATAATAAGTTTTAAAATAAAATAAATTAAAATTCCAAGCAAGCAGTATATAACTATATTAGTTATTGAAATTTCCATATCTATAGTCTTTTTGATTTCATAAATATTAATAATTAAACTAATAATAGATGTTATAAATAAAGTTATAGTATAACCATAAATATTTATACTAGGTATAGAAGTAAAGACGAATAAACCTATTAGCTCTAAAACAGCTATAATCATAGAATTTTTTAGTATTATGTTTTGTTTATTGATACCATTAAGTATACCGTTCATAGTTACTGATGTGAAAAAAACTGGTGAAGACATAGCTGCATATTTTATATAGTTTCCTAAGTCATCTCTTTGATAAAGTATTTCTCCTAGTTCATTTGGGATAAGCATACATATAACCATGGTTGCAATTCCAAGTATAAAAGCTATTTTCATAACTTTTTTGATTCTTATAGAGGCAAAATAATAGTCACCTTTACTAATAATTTGTGAAAGATCAGGAATCAATAAGGTATTAATTGATGTTACAACTATTAACGGCATAAATACTATCATCATAGCCATTCCAGTGAATTTTCCTATCATTGAAAGAGCTTCTACATGACTAAAGCCAGCGTAATTTAAGCATCTTGGAATTACTAAGGTGGATAGCGTGTTGAATATGTTACTTAAAAATCCGTTTAATGTTAGTGGTAAACAAAGAACTAGTACATCAAAAAGTAGTTGGAATCTACTTTCACTTTTTTCATAGGTTTTGGGTATTTTTGATTTACAGTGTTTATAATAAATAAAAAGTAAAAGAAGACTTTGTAACTCACCAAGGCAAAGTGCTACATAGCAAAGAGTTACAAGTAAAGTTAAGTCTTTGGCAGAAAATAAGTATATTAATATAGCTACTGTTAAGATTCTTAAAGCTTTTTCTAATATATCTATTACAGAAGGAACAAATATTTTTGAAGTTCCCCAAAAGTATCCTTTTAATATGTTTGATAAAGCTATAAATATCATAGCTGGACAAGTAACTTTTATGGCATCAATAGTTCTAACATCACTAATACCATCTTCGCCAATAATAGGGGCTAGTACAAATACAAGTATAGCTATAAATAATGCCCAAATTACGTTAAAGCCGGCTATGGTGTTTATGGTTTTATTAAGATTGTTATTTTGCCCATTTGCTGTATAAACAGCAGAAACCTTAGAAATAGCAGCAGAGATTCCAGCAGACATCATACATATAAAAAGATTATATATAGGCATAACTAGGTTATATAGTCCCATACCTTCAGGTCCTAGTACATGAGAAAGATATATTGAAAAGATAAATCCTAATATTCCAGTTGTTATATTAGATGCAGTTAGTAAAAAAGAATTTTTGAAAAAATTATCTTGCTCCAAGTTAGTTCACCCCTTTATATCACATTTAATAATATTCAGGGTGGAGGGTATTTATGTTATGGTAACTATAAAAAGTAGTGGGATATTTGCTTTCGGGTGAACTGGCTGGATGTCGGAAAGAATTTCTATCCTTTAGATAATTACTGTGACGGAGTTAGAAAACTCACTGCGTTCAAACAGTTCTAGCTCTAATCGTCCTAATAATTTTTTGAAGAATGAAATTGTAAAATCTTATCCAGAAGTCTCTCTCCAGCAAATATCCCATTACTTTTTAGAAGTACAATAACATAAAAGTACCTAGAACTAATATAGTTGAAATAAAGAAAGTAGTTAGATGTTGTTTTGTATTATTTAATGGTATATAATTATAAAAATGGTCAATTAAAGAAAAGGTGGTGGACATATGTTGAATTTAGGAACTAAACCTATAGAAACAGATAGGTTGATTTTAAGGAGATTTGTTAAGGAAGATTATGAGGCAATGTATAATAATTGGGCTTCTGATCCGGAGGTTACTAAATATTTAATGTGGCCAACGCATGAAAAAAAGGAGATAAGTGCTTCTGTAACTAATGAGTGGGTTGAATCTTATAATAGAAAAGATTTTTACCAATGGGCTATTGTTTTTAAAGAAGATAATAATAATCTTGTTGGTGCTATAAGCGTAGTTGATATAAATGAGTATGTAGAGAAGATGCATATAGGATATTGTATAGGGCGTAAATGGTGGCATAAAGGAATTACATCGGAAGCATTAAGAGGAGTAATTAATTTTTTATTTAAGGAAGTTAAGGTAAAACGTATTGAAGCTAGACATGATCCTAGAAATCCGAATTCAGGTGGTGTTATGAAAAAGTGTGGCATGAAGTATGAAGGAACATTAAGAAGTTCTGATTGGAATAATCAGGGTATATGTGATGCTTGTTATTATTCTATATTAAAATCAGAATGGGAAAATAATGTACGATAAATAAAAGATTTTTTAAAATAATAAAATTAAGTGAGGAAGACAATGAATTATAAAAAAGCAATATTAGATGATTTAGATATATTAGGTAAAACAAGAATAGAGGTATTAAGAGTAGCAAATCATTTTGGTGAAGGTAAAGATATGTCTTTTGTTGAAAAGGAAATAAGAGAGTATTATGTTGAAGCTTTAAAAAATAATACTCATACAGCATATTTAATATTTGATGGTGATAATTTTGTTGGAACAGGTGGCGTTAGTTATTATAAAGTAATGCCTACTTGCTGTAATCCTAGTGGACATAAGGCTTATATTATGAATATATATACTAGACCTGAATATAGAAGGAGAGGAATTGCATACAAAACTCTTGATTTGTTAGTTGAGGATGCAAAGGCTAGAGGGATAACATCTATTTCATTAGAAGCAACTGATATGGGAAAGCCTATGTATAAAAAGTATGGATTTGCAAAAATGAATGACGAAATGCAACTATTGTTGTAGTTTTTTTATGTTATGGTAACTATAAAAAGTAGTGTGATATTTGCTGCCGGATGAACTGCTGGATTTCGGAAAGAATTTCTATTCTTTAAATAATTAGGGGCAGTACAGTTCCTCAAAATTCTTCATAGGGATTTTGTAATTTTTTCTATTTCTTAATTTTTAGATTATCCGGTATCTGATCAGACCAAGACATCAGATTCTCCAAGCTTTTGCTATCGGTTATATCTATACTTATTAGCCTTGGCAGTTTCTACAATACTATATAAATAACTACTAGCAGTTGCCCCTTTAGCAGTGTTAGCAAATAAGAAATTCTTTCTACCTAAAACGAAAGGTTTAATTTCACGTTCAGCTGCATTATTGTCTATT
>SVCL01000072.1 GCA_015058405.1 Clostridium sp. | reverse complement strand
TTATTGGTAATTTTAATTGATAAAACTTACAATTAATTGTATAATTCTTATGTAAAATATTTGTTTTGTTCATGTAAATATTTTACTACAAATCCTAACTTCTTTGAGGTTAGGATTTAATTTTTTTCATAGAAAAAGGGCGTCACACTATTTTTTAGTGCGACAGCCCCTTTTTATTTTAACGTCTAGTAGGTATAGAATTAAAAATGAAAAATATTACAATTGCAGTGTTTGGAGGTGTCTAAGTCACTTTTTTATTATTTTTTCATCATAGAAATATATGCTTCAATGGTTTTTAAAGCTGTATTTTTCCATGAAAAATTAGAACTTCTAATTAAACTCTTTTTCATCATATTTAGTACTAGTGTTTCATCGCTCAATACTCTTTCTATAGCGTAGCTTAGTTGGTCTACGTTATATGGATTGATTAACAAAGCTGAATCATGACATACTTCAGGAAGCGAAGTTACATTAGATGTAATAACAGGAGTTCCACAGGCCATAGCTTCTAGAGGTGGTAATCCAAACCCTTCATAAAATGATGGATATACTAAGGTTTCTGCAGCATTATAAAATATAGGAAGATCTTCAAGTGGAATAAAACCTGTAAAAATTACATCATCTAAAATGTGCAGCTTTTCTGCTTTATTTTTATATATGTCATATGAAAAGCCTTTTTTTCCTGTAATAACTAATTTTTTATTTTTTCTTATTGCATTAGGGACTAAAGAATAAGCTTCTATAAGGCCTAAAATATTTTTTCTAGGACTAAAACCACCAACATAAAGAATAAAATCATTACTTATAGAATATTTATTATTTAATATAGCTTTACATTTATTTTTATTTAAAGGTTTATATATTTTTTCTGCAGCTAAATGTGTTACATATATTTTATCTTTAGGAAAGTTAAATTCTTTTGCAATATCTTCTTTAGAAAATTCAGAAACGGTAATTATACCTTCACAATTAGGTATTAAGTTAGGAAGTTCATTATTAAAGATTCTTAGATATCTATCACTTACAGTTTCAGGCATTCTTAAAGGAATAATATCATGTAAAGTAATAGTTTTGTTACAACTAATATTTTGAGAAAGCCCTACGCCATTTTGTGGAACATGATAAATTTCTATATTTGAATCATCAAGAATATTAGGGACGCTAACTTCATCCCAAAAGTTATCTTTTAAAGAAGGTTTAACTTTTTCTACCTTGAAATTTGAATTTAAATTATTTAAAGAAGATCCATCAGGTAAAAAAATAAGATAGTCATTATAGAAATCAACAGAATTAAGGTTTGAAATTAATTGATGAGTATAGGTTCCTATACCAGTTCCCCTATACCATTTAGCAGCTCTGCCATCTATGCTTATTTTCATGATGTATCCTTTCCCTGAGTATTCTCTCTGTTTATTATATTAATTTACCTTAACTTTTGTTAATAAAAGAAATAATGTGTACATATAAATATAAAGGAGGTGAGAACTATGATGAGGGAATTTGAAATTGAGAGGCAGTTTGATATTAAAATAGAGGTCATTAAAGCAAATAAGGGGGTTTATTATTTAAAAACTAATAAAGGTGAACGCTGCCTAAAGAAAATTAATTATGGACCTCAAAAATTATTATTTGTATATGGAGCAAAAGAGCATTTAATAAAAAATGGTTTTACTAATGTAGACAGATATTTTTTAAATACTGATGGAGAACCATATGCACTAGTAAATGAGGATCTTTATACAATATCTGAATGGTTAGAAGGAAAGGAATGTGATTTTCACAATATAGAAGAAGTAAAAATTGCAGCAAAAACTTTAGCAAGTATGCATGAGGCTTCAAAGGGATATGATCCGCCAGATAATTCTAAGCTTAAAAGTGATCTTGGAAGATGGCCACATTTAATGAGTAAAAGAATTAAATCTTTTGATAAAATGAGAGATATGATCAGAAAGAAAAGTGTAAAGAGCGACTTTGATATGATTTATCTGAAGTCTATGGAATTTTATAAAGAAATAGGACAAAAAGCACTTAATACGTTGGAGGATTCAGCTTATTTTGATTTGTGTGCTATAGCTGAAAAGGAAAAGAGTTTTTGTCATCATGATTATACTTATCACAATATTATCTTGAATGACAAAGATGTATATGTAATAGACTTTGATTATTGTAAGAGAGAAGTTAGAACTTTTGACATATCCAATTTTATGATAAAAGTACTTAAAAGGGTAGATTGGGATATAAATTTTGCGAATGCTATTTTAGAAGCTTATAATTCTGTATCACCTTTAAGTGAAGATGAAATGAAGGTTTTATATGCTTAT
Source organism: Clostridium sp. (assembly GCA_015058405.1). Lineage (GTDB taxonomy): Bacteria > Bacillota > Clostridia > Clostridiales > Clostridiaceae > Clostridium. The sequence goes on along the minus strand of SVCL01000072.1, from coordinate 10,377 downwards.
ATCCAATTTCCACAAAGATATTGGCGTTTAGCTAATAGATATTATTATAATGAGGTTAATTGGGGACAAGGTACTTTTGCTTCAAAATTACAAGGTATAATAAATGAACAAGAGAAATTCTTGAAATTATTAGAGGATTTTAAAAAAGAATATAATTTATAATTTAAAGGTGTTCTATTTAGAGCACCTTTCTTAATTGTTTTACATAGAATGAAATAAAATAAATAAACGAGAGAGGATATATATGGATATAGGGGATTTAGTAGTTAGGAAATCCTATGATAAAGATATAACCTTTAAGATAATAGATATAAAAGAGGATGGAAATAAAAAAGTATATATTTTGAAAGGAATTTCAATAAGAATATTGGCAGATGCTACGAGAGATGATTTAGAAGAGGTTAATGATAATTATATAGGGCCTCAAGAAAAGATTTTAAATACTAGGGTATCAAATGCTATAAAAAATGCTGTTAGTTTACGAAATGATGTTATGACTAGATCTAGTAAGTCTCAAAAAAAAAGTATAAATAAAGAAATGATATTTGGAAGACCTGGAAAAATACTTCATGTTGATGGGGATAGTGAATATATGGAAACTTGCCTTAAGGTTTATAAACAATTGGCATTAGATGCAGTTGGACGAGCAATCCCAGAATGTGAACAACCTAAAGTTATAGTGGATTTAGTTAAAGAAGTTAAACCAGATATAGTTGTACTTACTGGTCATGATGGGGTTGTTAGAAATTCTAATGATTATTTAGATTTGGATTGTTACAGAAATTCTAAGTATTATATTGAAGCTGTAAAGGCTTTGAGAAATTATAATTCTAGTTATGATGAATTAGTGATTTTTGCTGGAGCATGCCAAAGCTGTTATGAAGGAATGCTTGATGCTGGTGCTAATTTTGCTTCTAGTCCAAGTAGAGTTCTTATTCATTGTTTAGATCCTGTATTTGTATGTGAAAAGATTGCTTACACTAGAATCGACCAAGTTATCTCTATAAAAGATGTTATTGAAAATACCATTACAGGAATTAAAGGTGTTGGAGGTTTACAAACTAGAGGAAAGTATAGAGAAGGGTATCCAAGATCTTCATATATTTAAAATGGTATCTTTGAAGGAACTGTGTTAAAAAGTATACCAAAGGGGATGTATCAAAAGAATGCTTAAATAATAAAGATGTTATAATAGTAAAAAAGATAAAATAATTGCGACCTATATACTGTTTGATTTTGGAAGAATTTCTATCTTTTAAATGGCACTTTACACTAAAGGTTTAAAACTCGTATTCACTCAAACAATTAAACCTTTTTAACGTTTCAAGTACCATTTAAAAGATGAAATACTAATCCTCATCAAAATGCTATACTCTGCTAATTATTTTATCTTTTTTGTTATAACATCATTACTTTAAGACTTTTGATACAGTTTTCCTGTTTTTGGTTACCTATATGTTTTTGTTTGTTTATGGAAATTCAGAAAAAAGAATAGATAAAATACATAAAAAATACATATTATTTTATAAATCGACAAGAATTGAAAGGTTGAATTGATAAAGTATCAAAGTAAATAAAATGTGATTAAGAAAAAAATAAAACTGACGATAGATAAATGATTGGGATAATTATGAACAAAAGGAGATGGATTAAATGAAAAGTAAAAAAGGTAAATTTATTAAGTCGAAGCAGAGTATAAAGTTTTTTTTAATAAGTAGAATCTCTGGATTTAGTATAGCTTTATTCTTAATTGCATTTGGTTTTGCTGGAGTTGTAACTAATAAAGCTATAGTAAGAGTTAAAAGTGAATATCTAAATAGAATTACTACTGATGCTTCAACAATTATAGATAATAAATTGAGTTCAATGTTAGAATTAGCAAAGAGTATTGCAACAGACCAAATGATTAATGATATGAGTAAGTCTGTAGAAGATAAAAGAGAAAGTATTGAAAATTATTGTAAAACATTAAATATTAGATCTATAGGAATAATTGATATAGATGGTAATCTAGTATCCTCAGATGGATTTACTACAAACATATCTCAAAGGGAGTATTTTCAAAACTTATTGAAAGACATTAATTATATAAGTACACCTAATATGGTAAAAGATTCAGATGACCAAATAATATTTTTGGGGGTACCTCTAAAAAATGATGGCAAAATAGTAGGTGCAATAACATGTACATTTGATAGTAACTTTTTATCTGAACAAACTAAAAAGGTTAAATACCAAGGAGTTGGAAACTCGTATATAGTTAAGGATGATGGTTTAATAATAGCTTCAGATGATATAGAGGAAGTTAGAAGTGCTCTTAATGTAATAGAAACTTCTAAGGAAGATTCAACATTAATAGATAGAGCGAAACGTTTTAAATTTATGGTAAGTAAAGGAGAATCGTTAGAAAAAATAGGTGATTATTATGTTTCACATATTTCATTAAATACTGTAAGTGATTGGAATTTGGGGTTAGAAGTTAAAACTTCAGTTATAAAAAAGGAAGTTAGAAATATATTATTTATATTAGTAGTACTAGGTATATTAGCAGGAGCTTTATTATATCTTATTGCGTATAAGTTAGGAAACAATATAGGAAAGAGATTGAATATAATAAAGAATGATATTGAAGTTTTAGCAAATGGTATATTTAATGAAGAGATAAGTAATGAAGAACTTAGTAATGAAGATGAAATTGGTGATATAAGCAGAGCTTTAAATGTAACTAAGAATTCAATAAAAGAAATTTTAGTACAAGTAAAAGAGAAGAGTAAAGTCTTAAAAGATGAGTTTGATAAACTACAACAAACATCATTAATAATAACTCAAGGGGCTGAAAATATTTCAGAAGCTATGCATCATTCGGCAGAAGAAAATACAAATCAATCAGGAGAAATGCTGAATATAACTAAGGAAATGCAATTATTTGCTGAAAACATAGATGTTATAAATGAACATATAGAGAATGTTGCAAAAATTTCTTATGATATAGAATCTAAATTAAGAAGTAGCAACAAGGATATAAACGAATTAGTTGATTCAGTTGATAATTTTGATAACAGTTTTAATCAGTTTAATAAAGAAATAGTAGTAGTAAATGATAAAATATCTTCTATAAAAAATATAACTAATACTATCAGTTCTATAGCAGAACAAACAAATCTTTTAGCGTTAAATGCAGCAATTGAGGCTGCAAGAGCAGGAGAAGCTGGTAAAGGTTTTAGTGTAGTTGCTGAAGAAATAAGAAAGTTAGCAGATCAAAGTCAAGAATCAGTAAGTGAAATAGGTAATATTGTAGGTAGTATATTGGAAGAATGCGAAAAAATGATTGAATCTACTGAAAATATTAATAAAGAGGTTTCAAATCAAAAAACTAAGATAGATAGTACTATTGGTGGATTTGAAGATATTTCAGAAATGTTAGGTGATATTAATCCAAGAATATCAGATATATCTAATTTATCAAAGGATAATGAAGTACATAAGGAACAAATTATGGATTCATTACAAACAGCTACAGCTATAGCAGAGGAAATAGCAGCTGCAACAGAAGAAGTTGATGCTACTGCAGAAGAATTTAGTGATTCAAGTAAAGAAATTATTGATTCTTCAAACAAGTTAATTGATTCTGTAGATGAATTGAATAAAGAGATGAATAAGTTCACTGTATAAAAGTTAGAAAGAGAGTATTACAATATAGAATTTGTTAATACTCTCTTTTGTTACTTATAAGTATAAAAATATAAATGTAATACTAATATTTTAGAAATTATTTATAAAATAAAAATTTTATACTACAAAAAGCAAACAAAAATATGAATAAAAGATATAAAAAAAACAAATACTATTTAAAGTCAAGAAGTAAGTGAGTTAAGAGAATATATATTGACAAGGGTATTAGATAAGTGATAAAATAAATGATTTGTTTGACAGGAAAAATGGAAGGGGTTATAATAAAATAAGGAAAGAGGGTGTTAAAATGGAAAAAATAAAAACTATTGCCAATATAAAGAGGGACATTGAAACACACATAGGAGATAAGGTAACACTGAGAGCTAATGGAGGCAGAAAAAAAATACTGGTAAATGATGGCGTTTTAGAAAGTGCATATCCAAGTATTTTTGTAATAAGATTAGAAAATGACACCCAAAGGACTGTGACATATAGCTATTCAGATGTTTTAACTAAGACTGTACAACTAGTTTTTCCTAGTTAAATATTAAACTTCGATTGTATCGAAGTTTTATTTTTATGAAAAAAAGAAAGATGGTGGGTTCCATCTTTCAACTATGGTATAAAAGGGTATTGAGAATTTATGAGAGGTTATATGGTCAATAACCAAGATTAATGATACGACAAATTAACATATTTGTCAACATGTTTTGTAAAAAATATAAAAAAAAAGTGTAACAAAGATATCAACCAGAAATCAAAAAGGATAAAATTTGAAAAGTAAGATATTATTCCAAATAACAGTCATAAATTATATTGATTTTTTATATAGTTATAAAGTAGAAATGTTATTAGGAGGTAAAAATGACAAAACTAGATATAATAAAAGAAAACTTACAATTTCAACAATTGTTATATGAAAATAATTCAAATGCAATACTTCGTGATGAATATTTAATACCAGATACTCATCCAGATGTTCAAAAGATACTTTGCATAGATGCTAGACCAGTAGTGACAAATAAAGAAATTATAGGCGATAAAGTTATGATTGAAGGGAAAGTAGAGTATAACGTACTTTATATTCCTAGAGATGATAATGAAGTGGTGAATTCAGTAAACTATACTGAAAAGTTCACTAATTCGTTGAATCTTAATGAAGATGAACATAAAGTAGTTTGTGAGGTAGAATGTAAAGTAGAACATATTGACGCAAGAATTATGAATGAAAGAAAGATTTCAATAGATGGAGTAATAAACTTAAATTGGGAAGTTTATAAAACTGTTGATTTTGATTTTGTAAAAGACATAGAAGCTAGTGAAGGAATTGAAACATTAAAAGAAACAGAAGCTATAAATAGATTGGCAGTAAGCAAGGAAACAGAGCTTTTAGGTAAATCTATGATAAGAGTTGGAATGGATAAGCCTCAAATTTCAAAAGTTTTAAAATGTTCATTGAATCTTCATAAGAAAGAGGTAAAAGTTGGAGATAATAAGGTATTTCTAGGTTGTTATTGTAAGGTAAATATTATTTATTTAGGAGATGAAACAAAAGAATTAGTTGCCTTAGAAGATGATGTCTATTTATCAAAGGAAGAAGAAGTTGCAGAAGTTTTATCTGATATGATTCCATCCGTAGTTTATAATATAAAAAATAGTGAATTAGCAATTGAAGATGATGATTTAGGTGAAGCAAGAATAATAAATGTAGAATTTCTATTAGGAGCTAACATAAAGGTATTCTCTAATGATGAAATTAGCGTTATTAAAGATGCATATTCACCTAAGTTCCCAATTGATTTAATAAGAGAAAATTATGAAATTGGAGTATTATTAGGTTCACAAAGTAGCGAAAATATAATTAAAGATAGTATTTATTTAGGAGAAGATGATAAAAAACCAGATCGTATCTTATCTTCTTTAGGAAATACTATTATTACAGATAAGAAAATATATGATGGTAAAGTATTTGCGGAAGGACTTTTAAGAGTAAATGTAATTTATAAGAACTCAGAAGACAGTTCAGGTTATGGAGAAGTTTCTGGGGATATACCTTTTTCTGTTGTTTTAGATATGAACGGAGTAAGAGAAGGCATGAAAGCAATTACTAAAACTACTCTAGAATCTCTAGAAGCAAATATAGAAGCAAATACAATTGCGGTTAAAGCTAATATTTCTTTTTCGGCAAAAGTTTTTGATGAGGTTAGTAAAGAATTCATTACAGATGTCATTGAAGGAGAAGGAGAAGTAAATAACAAAAAAGCTAGTATAATTATATACGTAGTAGGAAAAGATGATACTTTATGGAATTTGGCAAAGAAATATAATTGTACAGTTGATGAATTAATGAGTATGAATGAGTTAGATTCTTCAGAAGGTATATCAGAAGGACTAAAGTTAATAATACCTGGAAGGGCTATATTTTAAAAATATAGCGCTTATTTAAGAAAAATATTAGTATCTATAATTAAGAATATATCAAAATTATTTAGTTTTAAATTATTTTGATATATTTTTTTTATTTTAAATATAGTATGAATAATTACCAAATAAAGTGGAAATAATACGTGATGTATGATTTGAGGTGATTAGGTGAAAGTTGAACTTAATGGAAATCTTATTATAATTGGTGGAGCTGAAGATAAGGAAGGCAGAAAAGAAATTTTGAAAAAAGTTTGTAATTGCTTAGATAAAAAAAATGATATTTTACTAGTGGTAACAGTTGCAACAGAATTTCCTAAAGAAGCAGCTCGAAAATATAAAAAAGTATTTACTGAATTAGGAGTTAAGAATATAAGCATTTTAGATGTTAGTTCTAGGGAGGATTCGTATAAAGAAAGTAATATATCTAAGATAAAAGAATCAGCGCTTATATTTTTCACTGGAGGAGATCAGTTAAGGATTACTAGTTTATTAGGAGGTACTCCAATATATGAAGCTTTAAAAGAAGCGGGTATAAAAGGAAAATATATTGTCGGTACTTCGGCAGGGGCATCAGTTATGAGTGACACTATGATAGTTGAGGGGGATGATGATGAATCTCCAAGAAAATGTACATTAAAGATGTCGCCTGGAATAGGTTATATTGAAAATGTAATAATCGATCAACATTTTGCCCAAAGAGGAAGGATTGGAAGGTTGTTGACTGGAATAGCACAAAATCCTGAAATTTTAGGAATTGGAATAGATGAAAATACTGCAATTATAGCGAATAAAGAGGGTATTATTGAAGTTATTGGAGAAGGTGCAGTTTATTTTATTGATGGAAGTAACATTTCATATACTAATGTATCAGAACAAAATTCAAATGAAGTTTTAAGTATATATAATGTAAAGTTGCATGTATTAAAACAAGGAGATAAATTTAGTCTTATTAAAAAGTCACCTTTTGAGGAGGAAAAATCAAGAAATGAAGATAATAAATCAAACAGTATTTGAAGGAAGAAATATATATTCACATAAAAAATGTATTAGGCTTGATTTAGATTTATGTGGATACTCGGAAATTCCAAGCAAAGATATAGAGGGATTTAATTCTAAACTTATTTCTTTAATTCCAGAATTAAAGAAACATAGGTGCGGAATTGATGAAGAGGGTGGTTTTGTAAAAAGACTTAAAGAAGGAACCTATTTAGCACATATATCTGAGCATATTATTATAGCTTTGCAGAATATGCTAGGAGTAGATATAGCATATGGAAAAGCAAGAGAGATAAAAGGTGAGTTATATTACATAATATTTCAATATGAATATAAACAATTTGCTTTAGAAGTTGCAAGATTTACAGTGGATATTATAAATTCTCTAATTTATAATGAAGATATTAATTTTGAAGGACGTATTAAAATATTAAAATCTATTTTAAGAAGAGAGGTAATGGGGCCAAGTACAAAGGCAATAAAGAATGCAGCAAATAGGTATGGGATGCCAGTATTCCCATTAGGAAATTCAGGATTTTATCAAATAGGATATGGTAAGCAAGGAAGAGTTATTGAGGCAACAATAGGTGCTCAAACTACTTGCGTAGCAGCAGATATTGCTTCTGATAAAGAACTTACTAAGAAGCTTTTAATAAATCAAAGTATACCGGTAGCAAAAGGGAAAGTTGTTGAAAATGTTATAGATTTAATAAAAACGGCAGAAGAGATAGGATATCCATTAGTTTTAAAGCCAAGGTATGGTAGTAAAGGTAAAGGTGTATCTGTAAATATTAAATCTAAGGACGAATTAATAAAAAAATATAATAATTTAAAAGGAAAATTTGAAGATTTAATTTTAGAAAAATATTATGAAGGAAATGATTATAGAGTATGTGTAGTAGATTATAACATTGTAGCTGCATCATTAAGAATTCCTCCATATGTAGTTGGCGATGGTATAAGTAATATAAAAGATTTAATTAGAAAGTTAAATGATGATAAATTACGAGGATATGACCATGAAAAGCCATTAACTAAAGTACATATTGATGAGGAACTTGTTAATTTTTTAGAGGCTAAAGGTATGACTTTAAATACTGTTCTTGAAAAGGATGAAAAAATTAATTTAAGAGATAATGCAAATTTATCTACAGGTGGTATGGCTATTGATTGTACTAACGAAATATCAGAGGAAAACAAAAAGATATGTATTAGGGCTGCAAAAGCAATAGGACTAGATATATGTGGAGTTGATATAAAGACTACAAATTTAAGAGATAATTTATGTGAAAATGGAATTGTAATGGAGATTAATGCTGCACCAGGTATAAGGATGCACATGTATCCAAGCAAAGGTAAGGTTAGAGATGTTGGAGAAGCTATATTAGCTTTACAGTATAATGGTATACCTATGAATATTCCTGTGATTTCAATAACAGGAACTAACGGAAAGACAACAACTACTAGATTAACGAGCTATGTATTAAAGTGTATGGGATATAAAGTTGGTATGACATCAACAGATGGAATATTTATTGATGGTGAATGTATAGACAATGGAGATGATACTGGATATTTTAGTGCTAAAGGTGTTTTATTAAATAAAGATGTTGAGGTTGCTGTTTTAGAAACTGCTAGAGGCGGATTAATAAGAAGAGGGTTAGCTTATGATTTGGCAGATGTAGCTGCGATAACAAATATTACACAGGATCATATAGGATTAGATGGGATTAATTCTATGGAGGATTTAGCTAAGGCTAAGGCTTTAGTAGGTGAGGCCGTAAAAGAAGATGGGTATGTAGTTATTAATGCAGATGATTATTGGTGTAGAAGTATTTTAGATAGAATTAAGGCTAAGAAAGTATTTTTCTCAAAATCAAAAGATAATGAGTTGATTCAAAAAAATATAAGAGAGGGAAATATAGCCGTATATATAGAAGATGGAGTATTAACTGTAACAAACGATTATAGAGAGTATAAGGTCATAGAATTAAATAGAATAAAGATTACTTTAGGTGGCATATTAGAATTTAATATAGAGAATGCTATGGCTGCTTGTGGAATATTAGTAGCTTTAGGTGTTGATTATTGTATGATAGCAAAAGGTTTTAGAGGATTTAAGTTAGATGCAGAATATAATTCTGGAAGATTTAATATGTATGATTTAGATGGAAAGAAAGTTATATTAGATTATGGTCATAATATAGAGGGATATAGGTCAATAATAAAGTCACTAAAGTTATTAAAAAAGAAGAAGATAATAGGTGTGATAGGTGTACCTGGAGATAGAGAAGATTGTATTATTAGAGATATAGGTAACTTATGTACAGAAGTTATGGATGAAATAATTATTAAAGAAGATATAGATAAAAGAGGAAGAAAAGAGGGGGAAGTAGCAAGTTTATTAGAAGAAGGAATAAAAGATGCAGGGATGAATAAATATAAAATTATATTAGATGAGAGAGAAGCTTTTGAAGAAGCATTAAAGAGAGGTAAAAGGGGAGATTGTATTGTAATCTTCTATGAGAAGCTTAAGCCTCTTGAGGATATTATCCTAAAGCATAATAATAATCCTATAAATGAAAATATAGCTGGAGTATAAAATAAAGGTTAATGTAATCATTAACCTTTCAGCTTGTAGACAAAAGGGTTAAATGCATTCGCATTTAGCCCTTTTGTTACTTAATATAAAAAGGTCTATAAAACTTTTTATGAACTTGGACAATAAATTGTCCGAACCGGTAGGTAATAACCCCTTTCGGTCCAGCCATATTGCCAACTTTTTTAAATTCATACACGCAAATAAGAGGTTAAGCTCCATCCTAACCTTTTTTATCCCTCGATATTGTGTATAACGCATACCATGTTTTTCTTTAACATCAGCAAATATGCGTTCAATTGTTTGACTTCGTAATTTATATATTTCCTTTGAACCAATTGTATGTCTTATATCTTCAACTTCTTTCATATACTCTTCCCAAACATGGCGACAGACTACTTTTTCATGCGTTTTACTTTGGGTACATCGTTGAAGATAAGGGCAATTAGCACATGTCTTTCTATCACTTTTATATTCTTTGTATCCATCTCTGTTAGTTGTACTATATTTCAATACCAGGAGTTAATTCAAAACCTAAAACATAATTGTTCATGCATGTTATATCCAATATACCAGCGATATGCGAAGTTGACTTCAATTTCTTTTAAGGTTTGTCTCATTGAGCGGATGCCAAATATATATTGAATCATTTGCTGCATCTAATTTTCTAACTAAATGATTTTTAG
>SVCL01000071.1 GCA_015058405.1 Clostridium sp. | reverse complement strand
TTAATTGTATAATTCTTATGTAAAATATTTGTTTTGTTCATGTAAATATTTTACTACAAATCCTAACTTCTTTGAGGTTAGGATTTAATTTTTTTCATAGAAAAAGGGCTTCACACTATTTTTTAGTGCGACAGCCCCATTATATGTTTCTTTAACTAGGGCTCTTCATTTTGAATATATTTTATCTATTGATGGAGTTGGTGATTTAATAGAAAAATAATTATTTTTTCTTGAAAAAGGAAAATTATATTGATATAATAATTGGTGTTAATAAATAACTATTATTGTTTAGGAGGGAATTGCTGATGTTAGCAGAGAATTTAAGAGGTAGTATCTATTGGATAGGAGCAAAAGATCCTGATTTAAGAATTTTTGATATTATAATGGAAACTAAAAGAGGAACTACTTATAACTCATATGTAATTAATGATGATAAGGTAGCAGTAGTAGACATATGTAAAAATGCATTTTATGATGAATTTAAGGAAAGATTATTAGACGTAATTGGAGATAAGAAAGTTGATTATATAATAGTTCAACATACTGAATTAGATCATAGTGGTGCTATAGTAAAATTATTAAAGGATTATCCAGATGCTAAGGTAGTTGGAACTAGAATAGCTTTAAATTATTTAAAGGAAATAGTAAATGCTCCATTTAATGAAGTTGAAGCAAAAGGAGAATTATCTTTAGGAAAGCTAACATTACAATTTATACAATCTCCAAACTTACATTGGCCAGATACAATGTTTACTTATGTAAAAGAAGAAAAATTCTTATTTACATGTGATTTTACTGGTTGTCATTATTGTCCTAATGAATCTATTAAGGAATCAGGACAATCTGATTATTTAGAAGAAATGGAATATTACTTTGATTGTATTATGGGACCATTTAAACCTTTTGTATTAAAGGGATTAGCAAATATAAAAGATTTAGATATCGATATGATAGGAACAAGTCATGGACCTGTACATGAGGGAGAAAATGTAGAGAAAGCTTTAGCTTTGTATAAGGAATGGGCTAAAGAAGAACCAGTAGATCCTAAAAAGATAGAAGTATTCTTTATGACTGCTTATGGAAATACTGGTGATATGGCAAGATATATAAAGAAAAAATTAGAAGATAAAGGCTTTAATGTTGGATTAAATGAATTGAATTTAATGAAAACAGAAGATGCTGTAGCTTTAATAAATGGCGCTAAAGGATTTATGATAGGATCTCCTACTTTAAATAATGATGCTGTTAAACCAGCTTGGGATCTTTTATCTTCAATTTGTGTTCCTGTAAACAAAGGAAAGGTTGCCGCTGCTTTTGGTTCTTATGGATGGAGCGGAGAATCTGTACCAATGTTAACAGATAGATTAAAATCTCTAAAGTTTAAAACTGTAGAGGGTGGACTTAAGTTTGCTTTTGTACCTTCAGAAGAAGATTACAAAAATGCAGATAAAATGGTTGAGAATTTTATAAACTTAATGTAAAATTAAAGGCACTTATGTAATATAAGTGCCTTTATTAAATTTTACGGAAAGAAGTGTAAGTATGGAAGATAGAGAAATAATGTCCTTCAGAGATGAGGATGGAAATAAAGTAGACTTTGAAGCAGTAGCTAGAATATATGTTAAAAATAAAGAATATTTATTATTAGCACCTATAGAAGATAAAGAAAGCGAAGATGTTTTTGTTTTTAGAGTTGATACTGTAGATGGTAAGGAAGAATTAAACTTAGTAGAAGACGACGAAGAATTTTTAGCTGTAAAAAAAGAATATAAAAAGCTTTTATACTAAGGAGGTAATTTATATGGATTTTTCTAATTTAGCTGATTTTTTAGAGGATAATGGATTATCTGAAATAAAAGAAATAAAGTCAGAAAATAACTACTCTATAATAAAGTTTTACTATGACTTTGATAAAGAAGAATTAGAAGCAGCAAAAGCCTATGCTAATGAGGAAAGTGATGTAGAAGCAGAAAGTGATGAATGGTATAGGGATTGGTATCTTTCATATCTTTATGATATTGCTAAAGATAATGTAGAAGATATATTAGAGGATATGAATGAGGAATTAGGTTGTGAGAATTTCTCTAAGATATTAACAAATGATGCGAGTAATTCTGATTATGTAAAGTTTTTAGCAGTTATATGTGATGAAGACTTTGAAGAAAATTTGGAAGATATTTTAAACGATTACTTGTAGAAAATAAAAGGATTTACTAGGTAATGTGTATTATTCTCCAATAGTATATTAATTTGGAGTGATAATAGGTATTGAAATGTTAAAATTATATGCTATAATGTAGCTATAATGAATCCTGAGATGTGCGCCTAGCTTACTATATTCAACCTACATAACATTAACGGGATTTGCAACATGGTTATGGATGTCGGGCTTCCATTTTTAAATGCTAGAAGATGGCTGAAGTAATTTGAGCTTAACCCACCTGCGAGCGGCAGGTCTTGAATATATAAGCAAACGGCATGTTGGGGCATTATATTTAAGATTTGATTTTAAGTGAATCTACTTGTTTTAAAGAAGTGAATTTTAAATTCACTTCTTTTATTTTATATAAAAAAACAAACAGCATATAATGCTGTTTGTAGAGAATACATTATTTTTTATTTTTATGTAGGGAATAAAAATAAAAATTATTTTGTTTAAATTTAGTGGGGACTAAAATTTAAACAGACATTTCAAAGTAGCCCAAAATAGTGCTAGAATTTGAATAATTATCATATATATTTTTTTGGTATTCAAAAATTAGTTTGTCTAAGTTTTTGGATAATTTTACCATTATGCTGTTTGTTGGGGAAAGAAACATAATAAGTAGATTAATTAGTTGTTTTCTTCTAGCTATTTTGTTTAAAAGTTCATCATTGTACATAAAATCACCTCTTTTTACATCAAAAATATTTTGTTCTGTGGAATAATTATAACATATTGGAGAAAAATGTAAATTGCAAATTTTAACCAAATATATACAATAAAAAACAAAATTACTTAGTAAAAGAATCAATGTGATAATTATTTATGGAATATATGGTAGATATAAAAACAACGATGTCGAACGAATGAATAAGAAATATAAAAAATAAAATACTAGCTAATGTAGAGAAAGGTTGATAATATAACAGAATATAGGTAAAATAATCTTAAGATGTAACAAAAGGAGAACTAATATGAATATAGATGAAATGAAGATAGAAGAAGTTATCGAAAAGATAAATATGTTATATAAGAAAAGCCAAGAAGAAGGATTATCAGATAAGGAAAAAGAAATTCAACAAAAATTAAGACAAAGATATATAGACAATGTAAAGAGAAACTTTAGAGCACAGTTAAGTGGAATTGAGCCAAAGAAAAAATAAGTTTTAGATAGGGGGAATCATGTTGTCAGTGAAAGTAGATAAGCTCATAAAAGATTTAGACCTAGAAGTTTTAGTTGAAGGTAAACCCGAAAGAGAAATAAAAGTAAATGATATAAATAGACCAGGATTACAGTTATCTGGTTTCTATAATTATTTTGCACCAGACAGATTACAAGTTATAGGAAAAGCTGAATGGAGTTTCCTTGATAATATGCAATTAGAAGTAAGAAAGAAAAGATTAAAAAAATATTTTTCTTTTGATATGAGTTGTATAATTATATCAAGAAATCTTGAACCACATGAGGATTTCATTGAATTAGCAAGAAAGAAAAATATATGGGTTCTAAGAAGTGGATTAGTAACTACACAACTTATGAGTAAAATCACAATATATCTTGCAGATAAGCTAGCACCAGAAACAAGATTACATGGTGTATTAGTAGATGTATATGGGATTGGTATACTAATTACTGGTGAAAGTGGAATAGGTAAAAGTGAAACTGCATTAGAGCTTATAAAAAGAGGGCATAGATTAGTTACAGATGATGCTGTAGACATTAGAGAAATTGATGGAGAACTTATAGGAAGTTCGCCATATGTAACTATAGGGATGTTAGAAGTAAGAGGAATTGGTATAATAGATGTATCAGCCTTATATGGTTTAAGTTCAGTGCAACAAAAAAAGAAAATTACCTTAGTAATGCACTTTGAACACTGGAGAGATGATAATGACTATGATAGACTTGGAATTAACAACGAGTACATGGAAATATTAGGGGTAAATATTAGAAAGCTTACTGTACCAGTTAGACCAGGACGAAACATAGCAGTAATAATTGAGGCAGCTGCTGTTAACTATAGACATCAATTAATGTCTAATGTTTTACCAGTTGATATAATAGAAAAAAGAATGGAAGATGAAGCAAATCTTTAAATAATAAATATTTAGGTTTGCTAAATCTCGAATTACACAGGGGAGGAATACAAGTGGAAAGAAAGAATGCTTGGGAAAAGTATGATGATAATGGAATAAAGAAGGTATTTGACTTTAATGAAGGATATAAGGAATTTATGTCTAAATGTAAGACAGAAAGAGAATGTGTTACAGAAGTTATAAGAATAGTAGAAGAAAAAGGTTATAAAAATTTAGATACAGTAATTAAAAATAACGAAACTCTTAAAGCAGGGGATAAGGTCTATGCAAATAATATGGATAAAGCTATAGCTCTATTCTTAATAGGAGAAAAGGATTTACAAGATGGATTAAAGATTCTTGGAGCTCATATAGATTCACCAAGACTAGATTTAAAACAAAATCCATTATATGAAGATACTGAAATGGCTCTTTTAGATACACATTATTATGGTGGTGTAAAGAAATATCAATGGGTTACACTTCCTTTAGCAATGCATGGTGTAGTAGTTAAGAAAGATGGAACTAAAATTGATGTAGTAATTGGAGAAGACGATAATGATCCTGTAATAGGAATAACTGATTTATTAATTCATCTTTCTCAAACTCAAATGGCTAAAAAAGGTGATAAGGTAATAGAAGGTGAAGACCTTAATGTATTAGTTGGAAGTATGCCATTAAAGGGTGAAGAAAAAGAAGCAGTAAAAGCTAATGTTCTTAAGATACTAAAAGAAAAATATTCTTTTGAAGAAGAAGATTTCTTATCAGCAGAAATAGAAATAGTACCAGCAGGAAAAGCTAGAGACTACGGTTTAGATAGAAGTATGGTTATGGCTTATGGTCATGATGATAGAGTATGTTCATATACATCACTTATGGCTATGCTAGAAGTAGAAAAGATAGATAAAACTTGTTGCTGTTTACTAGTAGATAAAGAGGAAGTTGGTAGCATAGGAGCTACAGGTATGCATTCAAAATTCTTTGAAAATGTAGTAGCTGAAATTATAGAACTTACAGGAAATTATTCTGATATTAAGCTTAGAAGATGTTTAAAGAACTCTAAGATGTTATCTTCAGATGTTAGTGCTGCTTTTGATCCAAACTATCCTTCAGTTATGGAAAAGAAAAACTCAGCATACTTTGGTAAAGGTATAGTATACAATAAGTATACAGGAGCTAGAGGAAAAGGTGGATGTAATGATGCTAATGCAGAATACATGGCAGAACTTAGAAACATTATGGATAAACATGATGTTTCATTCCAAACAGCAGAACTTGGTAAAGTAGATCAAGGAGGCGGTGGAACTATCGCTTACATCTTAGCTCAATACAATATGAATGTAATTGATTGTGGTGTTGCTGTACTTAACATGCATGCTCCATGGGAAATTGTAAGTAAAGTAGATGTTTACGAAACAATGAAGGGATATCATGCATTCTTATTAGAAGCATAATAAGTATTGAAATACTAGTAAGGTTGTATATATATACAACCTTATTTTTAAAAATTGGAGTGGTTAAAAATATGGATGAGTTTTCAAAGTTGCATCCAATAGTAAACTTCATATATTTTATATTTATAATAGGATTTACAATGTTTTGTATGCATCCTGTATTTTTAGGAATATCATTAATATCAAGTTTAATATATGTTATATATTTAAAAGGTATGTATGGAATAAAGAATAGTCTTTTAGTAAGTTTATCAATAATTATTATGGTTGTATTAGTAAATGTAATTATTAATAATAATGGTGAAACTATAATTTTTTACATAGGCAATAAGCCAGTATTTTTAGAAGCTATATATTATTCTGTAGCATCTTTTGTTATGTTCTTCACAGTATTTATTTGTTTTTTTTGTTATAACGAGGTGATGACTTCGGATAAGTTTATTTATCTTTTTGGACGACGTTTTCCTTCGTTAGCCTTAATAATATCAATGATATTTAGATTGATTCCTAATATGAAAATTCAAGCTGATAATATAAAGAATGCTCAAAAAGCTATGGGAAGAGAGTTAGATAAAGGTTCTATAAAAAAGAAAATTCAAGGTGGAATGCAGTTAATATCTATACTTATAACCTGGGCCTTAGAAAGTTCTATAGAAACTGTGGATTCAATGAAGTCAAGAGGATATGATTTATCAGGAAGAAGTAGTTTTAAAACTTATAAGTTTGATACAAGAGATAGGATTTGTCTAAGTAGTATTCTGATACTTATTGGTATTATCTTAGTGGGAATTTTTAAGGGAGAAAGTTATATTAGTTATTTTCCTAGTATTGTTATAGAAGATAGAAGTTTTTATAGCTATTTTATATATACAGCTTATTTTATATTTGGTAATTTTCCTATGATTATAAATATTATAAGTAACCTTTTATGGAAAAGATATAATAAGAAATAATAAAAAGAGAATATTACTTTTATTAAAGGAAAAGATGATAAATATAGAGTGATATATTTGGTGAGGGATAAAGATGATAAAAATAGAAAATGTATTTTTTAAATATCCTAATTCAGAAAGATTAGTTTTAAATAATATAAATTTAGAAATAAAAAAAGGTGAATTTATAACTATATGTGGCAAATCAGGATGTGGAAAGAGTACTTTATTAAAACATTTAAAACCTCCATTAGTACCCTATGGGGAGTTTAAGGGAAAAATATTGTTTCAAGATACAAATTTATTTGAATTGGCTAATATAGAGCAAGTTTCAAAGATAGGGTATATTTTTCAGAATCCAGATAATCAGATAGTTACTGATAAAGTTTGGCGTGAATTAGCTTTTGGGTTAGAGAATTTAGGATATGCTAGTGATGTAATAAGATTAAGGGTTTCTGAAATAGCATCATTTTTTGGAATTCAGGAATTGTTTGAAAAAGATATATCAAAATTATCAGGTGGGCAAAAGCAATTGGTGAATTTAGCAGCTATTATGGTTATGAAGCCAGAGATATTAATATTAGATGAGCCAACATCTCAACTTGATCCTATTGCTGCTTCTAATTTTTTAGAGGTATTACAGAAGATAAATAGAGAAATTGGTACTACTATTGTGATTGCAGAGCATAGACTTGAAGAGTTATTTACCATGTCAGATAAGATAATAGTAATGGAAGATGGAAAGATAATATCTAATGGATCTCCATCTTTTGTAGGAAAGGACTTAAAGGAAAAAGAAAACGATATGCTTAAAGCTCTACCATCAGCCATAAGGATATATTCGGGGATAGATATAGACTTAGAATGTCCTATTACTATAAGAGAAGGAAAGGATATGCTAGATAACTACTTTCTAGATAAGAAACTGAAGATTAAAGAGCTTCAAGAAAAAGATGAACCAAGTAATCAAAATAAAGAAATATTAGAATTTAAAAATGTATGGTTTAAATACGAAAAGAATGGCTTAGATATAATAAAGGATCTTAGTTTTTCTATAAATAAGGGAGAAATTTTTTCTATTGTAGGGGGAAATGGTACTGGTAAAACTACAACTTTATCATTAATAAATAGAATAAACAAACCTTATAGAGGAAAAATCAAAATTAATGGGAAAAATATTAATAGCCTTAGTAATAAAGAATTATATGATTCAAATGTAATTACATTACCACAAAATCCTCAATTAATATTTTCGCAAAAGACAGTTAAGTTAGAATTAATGGAATCTCTTCATGAAAAGAATGTAGATAAAGAGGAGACTTTAAAAAGAATCAATGATATAGTTGATTTTTTAGAAATAAGTCATTTGTTAGAATGTCATCCTTATGATTTAAGCGGTGGGGAACAACAAAAAGTTGCACTTGGAAAAGTGTTGTTACTAGAACCTAAGATATTGCTTTTAGATGAACCTACTAAAGGAATAGATAATTTTTTTAAAGAGAAGCTTGGAAAATGTTTAAAATCATTAAGCAGTAAAGAAATCACAATAATTATGGTGTCTCATGATTTAGAGTTTTGTGCAGAAATAGCTACTAGGTGTGCTATGTTTTTTAATGGGAATATAGTTGCTACAAATTGTGTTAAGAATTTTTTTGGAGGAAATGACTTTTATACAACGTCAGCAAATAAGATATCTAGACATAAATTTATTAACGCAATAACTAGTGAGGAGGTGATAAAGTTATGCAAAATGAATCGTTAAATACAAGAAAGAATAATATCAAAAAGTTGATTTCATATTTTATTATAATAGTTATGGTTCCGTTGACAATTTTATTTGGAGCGATATTTTTACAAGATAAAAAGTATTATTTTATAAGCTTATTAGTAATAATTTATGCTATGATATCCTTTTTTATATTTTTTGAAAAAAGTAATCATAAATCAAGAGAAATAGTGCTGATAGCAGTTATGGCTACTATAGGAGTAGTTGGAAGAGGGGCATTTTTTATGTTGCCTCAGTTTAAACCAGTAGTTGCAATTGTAATTATTACTGCTGTAAGCTTAGGAGCAGAGGCTGGTTTTTTAACAGGAGCTTTAATAGGGTTTGTTTCAAATTTTTTCTTTGGACAAGGACCATGGACACCTTGGCAAATGTTTTGTTTTGGGATAGTAGGATTTTTAGCAGGAATTTTATTTAAGAAAAATATTTTAAAGAGAAATAAGCTTACTTTATGTATATTTGGTGGTTTGGCAACTTTAGTTGTTTATGGTGGAATAATAAATTTCTCATCATTATTAATGATGTCATCTACCATTAATATGGAAAGTATATTAGCTATATATGCGTCAGGTTTGCCTTTTGACGCAGTTCATGCTTTTTCAACAATAGTATTTTTATTTTTAATATCAAAACCAATGCTTGAAAAGCTAGATAGGGTAAAAAGTAAATATGGAATAATGTAATGATATCAAGAAAAATTTATTCTATAAATTTAGAAATAAATTTTTCTTGATATTTTTATGCCAAATATTTAAAAAAATTAAAAAATATAGTAGTATATTAAGAGGGGGGTGAAGATTATCACTATATTGTGAGTTATATTTACAAATGATTAGTTCTGAATGTTCTAGATAAACTATATGTGTAGCAAAAAATTGACTAATGGTCAGAAAATAAGAGATAGAAGAAGAATAGTATTATCTTTTACACTTATTTACAAAAAACGTAGGATTTCAAAGATGGCTAATGACAAATTATGGTGATAAACTAAACTTATTAGTATAAAAAAGAGGGGAGATTTAAAAGATGAAAAAAGATTTTATTAAAAAGCCACTTTCTGCATTGTTAATGGCTAGTATGCTTGCATTACCTGTAAGTACATCTGCAGATATTGTTGCTACAGAAGAGAATTATAGTAAAGAAGATATAATAGAAACTAATGAAGATAAAGTTTTACAACAATCATTAGAAAATAATTTGAATAAGACAGGCAATAAATATCCAATAGTATTTGTTCATGGTTTAATGGGATGGGGAGATAATGAACTACTTGGCTGGCATTACTGGGGTGGTTTTAATAGCTTAAGAGATATTTTAACTAAGTCAGGGTATGAAGTTTACATGCCATCTATAAGTCCAGTTTCAAGTAACTGGGATAGAGCTTGTGAATTATATGCTTATTTAAAAGGTGGTACTGTAGATTACGGTGAAGCACATTCCAAGAAACAAGGACATGCTAGATATGGAGCAACTTATCCAGGAGTTTTACCTAAGCTTGGAACTTATGGAGAAGATGGTGAGATATTAAAGATTCATTTATTCGGTCATAGTATGGGTGGACAAACATCTAGAGTTTTAGCTGAACTTTTAGAAAATGGAGCTCAAGAAGAGGTTGCTGCTACAGGACAAGATACAAGTCCGTTATTCACAGGAGGTAAGCATTGGATAGATAGTATTACTACTTTATGTACACCTCATGATGGAAGCAGTGAGGCTGCTGCTCAAAATAAGTTTGAACCAAATGTACATCGATTTGTTGCAGCTATAGCAGCTGCTGCTGGATTTAAAGATATAAATAAATTTTTTAGCTATAGCTTAAAGTTAGATCAATGGGGATTAAAGCAAGAAAAAGATGAATCCTTTAGTGATTATTTAAAGAGAGTATTTAACAGCAATATTTGGAAAGAAACTAAAGATTTAAGTATATGGGATCTAGTACCAGAAGGAGCAGAAGACATAAATAAATGGGCAACTAATAAAGATGACATATACTACTTCTCAATTGCTTGTTCAGATACACATAAGAGTTTAATCAAGGGATATCAAGTTCCAAATATTAATATGCATCCACTAATGTTAGGTTCAGCCTTTACTATTGGGCATTACACTCAAAGTGGAGAAAATAAAGTACTAATTGATAAGTCATGGTGGGAAAATGATGGATTAGTAAGTGTTGTATCTGCTATAGGGCCACATGTAGGGTCAAAGGATAAGGTAGTAGATTATGATGGAACTCCAGAAAAGGGTGAATGGAATTACTTGGGTAAGATAAGTAACATAGATCATCTTCAAGTTATATTCCAAAACGAACCTTTATATACTAAGGTGTTGCAAAATAGGTATAAGAATTGGTGTAAAATGTTATGGAATCTAGATAGCTTTTAATAAATGTAAATGATAAAAATAGTATTGAATTAGAACGATAAGACAGGTTAGGGGAAGTAATAATGTGGTTAAAAAAGGCGCTGTATCAAAAGCCTTAAAATAATGATGTTATAACAAAAAAAGATAAAATAATTAGCGGAATATAGCATTTTGATGATGAAGCTAATTATTTTATCTTTTTTACTATTATAACATCTTTAGTATTTAAGCATTCTTTTTTGATACAGCCCATTTTTTATAGTTTAAAATTTCTTTAAATCTTTACGATAAGCAAGTAAAAATTTATCTAATAAATCCTGTGGCATATTCATGCAGCCTATATCACCATGTCTTTTATCATTTTCTATATCACCATGACAATCTGATCCAGCACTAACTAATAATTTATTATCCTTTGCAAATTTAAGAAGTTTCTTTTCCTCTTCCGATGAGTTTTGAAAATATATAGCTTCTATACCGTCTAACCCCATATCAAGAAAATCGCTTAATGGAGAATTTTTTATTAAAACAGGATGAGCAAGAAAAACCTTAGCGTTATATTTTTTTAATAACGCAATTCCTTCTTCAGTACTCATTCTAGTAGTAGGAACAAAAGCAGGACAGTCTTTTCCTATTAAGTTATTAAAAATATATTCATTATCATAAGGATAGCCAGCACTTATAATTTCTTTTGCAATATGAGGTCTTGCTACTACATCCTTACCTCTTTTAAGAACATTATCAAAGTTAATTTCAATATTAAAAACTTCTTTTAATTTTTCAGTTATTTTTTCTGCTCTTATAACTCTTCTGTTTTTTAACATATCTAATTCTTTTTTGAATTCAGGATTATTATAACTATCATCAGTGAAAAATCCTAAAATATGAATACTTTCTTTGTTGTGAGTTGTTGATAATTCTATGCCAGGTATTAAAGTAAGGTTTGAGTTTTTTGCTTCAGAAATTGCTTCCTCAAGGCCAGAGGTAGTGTCATGATCAGTTATAGCTAAATATTTAACGCCATTATGTTTTGCTCTACGTACTACTTCTATTGGAGATAAGATACCATCAGATGAGGTCGTATGGGTGTGTAAGTCGATGTTAATCAATAAAATCTACTCCTTCCATATAAAATAAACCTATGAATAGTTATTATGTATTGATATCATTTTACTATAGTTTATTATAACTAACAATAAATATTCAAGAATTTTAGATACACTAAATGGTAGTGGAAATGATATTTTGTTGTGTTATTATATAAATTATGGATAGTATTTTTGTAAATTAGAAACGAAAAATAAGTTAAAGAATAATATGGAGAAATTAGATGTTATTAATGATAGATAATTATGATTCTTTTGTTTACAATTTAGTTAGAATAGAGAAGAACTAAGAAATTCAGAAAAAGATAAGTCAGAACTTCTAATGATAGTTGATTTAAGAGGAAATTGTGATTTTAATATAGTTATTAGAACAGTAATTAAGAAGGGGGATAAGGCTTACTTTGGAGTAGGTGGGGGGGATAACCTAGGATTCTATAGAAGAGGATGAATGGTTTGAAACTTGTGACAAAGCAAAAGCCTTAATAAAAGTATTATAAAATGAGAAAAATAATATATGGAGAAGATAAAATTTTATTAGACCAGGGAACCTTCTTTGGAAAAGGTGTTTTTGAGACTATTTTATATCTTAATAAACCTGTATTTTTAGAGGAGCATTTAAAAAGACTAAAAGAAGGTATGAAAGTACTTGAACTAGATGAGTTAGAAGAAAGAGAACTTAGAGAATTTATAGGAAAATTAAATATAAACAATAAAGCTTTAAAAATATTGGTGACACCTTTAAATATAATTATTACAGAAAGAGAGATACCTTATACTAGAGAAGATTTTAATAAAGGAATGAATTTAACTTTAAGCAAGGTATTAAGAAATAGTACTTCTAGGTTAACTTCTATAAAATCTACCTGCTATATAGAAAATATTTTAGAGAAACAAAAAGCAAAATCAGAAGGTTTTGATGATGTATTATTTATAAATGAAAAGGGGTATTTGGCAGAAACAAGTTGTAGTAATATATTTTTGGTAAAAAATAATAGAATTTTAACTCCTAAGAGTGATAATGGCTTATTACGTGGTATAATAAGAAAATGGATTATGAAGAATTTTGCAGTAGAAGAAAGTAATTTAACATATGATGACTTAAGCTCTGCTGATGAAGTATTCATAACTAATAGTTTAATGGGCGTAATGAAAGTTAACAAAATAGATAATTTTACATATAGAAGAGAAGAAATAACATTAGAGATATTTAATAAGTATAATGAAGTTATTTCAAGATTGGGGGATCAGGTTTAATGATAAATAAGGAAAAGATAATGGAAGGCGTTAAGCTTATACTTGAAGGAATAGGAGAAGATCCAAGTAGAGAAGGATTAATAGAAACTCCAGATAGAATAGCAAGAATGTATGAAGAAATATTTGATGGAATAGGAAAAACAGCTAAGGAACATCTATCAAAGACTTTCACAGCAGATAGTGATGATTTAGTAATAGAAAAGGATATAACTTTTTATTCAACATGTGAACATCATTTAGTACCTTTCTATGGTAAGGTTCATATAGCTTATGTACCAAATGGAAAAGTTGTAGGTTTATCAAAGCTTGCAAGAACTGTTGAAGTATATGCTAAAAAACCACAATTACAAGAAAGATTAACTAAAGAAATAGCAGATGCAGTTATGGAATACCTTGATGCAAAAGGTGTTATGGTATATGTTGAAGCTGAACATATGTGTATGACTATGAGAGGAATTAAAAAGCCTGGTACAAGAACTATAACTACATCTTATAGAGGTGTATTTAAGGAAGATAATGTTTTAAGACAAGAGGTACTTTCTTTAATAAAATAACAGAGGAGACTAATCTAAATTGAAAAAGGTTAATGAAATATTAAAAAATAGTAAGTATAAAGAATATTTAAATAGGCTTGAGGAATTAGAAAAGGATAGAGAGTTTTGTTTGCATGATATGGAGCATTTTTTAGATGTGGCAAGAATAGCATATCTAATTAACCTTGAAGAAAATTTAGGTCATTCTAAAGAAATAATATATGCAATAGCTTTACTCCATGATATTGGAAGAGTATTAGAATATGAAAAAGGTGTTCCGCATCATGAAGGAAGTGTTATAATAGCAAATTTAATATTAAACGAGACTTCTTTTAATAGAAGAGAGAAGGATATTATCCTAAAAGCTATAGATGAACATAGAAGTGGGAGTGAATATAATTTATCTCAAATTATATATAAGGCAGATAAGCTATCAAGAAAGTGTTATAAATGCAAAGCTATAAAAGAATGTTATTGGCCAAAGGAAAAAAAGAATTTAACCATTAAGTATTAGAAAGTAAGGGATTAGTATGAAGATAGGAAATAAGGAATTTATCTTAGGAGAAAGAACTTATATTATGGGGATTTTAAATGCAACTCCAGATTCTTTTTCTGACGGAGGAAAGTTTAATACTGTAGAATTAGCAGTAGAAAGAGCTAAAAAGTTAATAGAAGATGGAGCTGACATAATAGATATTGGTGGAGAATCTACTAGACCTAATTTTGAAGCAGTAAGTGTAGAAGATGAAATTGAAAGAGTAGTACCAATTATAAAAGCAATTAAGGAAAAGTTTGATATTACTATTTCTATAGATACATATAAGGCAAAAACAGCAGAAGCAGCTATAAAAGCTGGAGCTGACATAATAAATGATGTTTGGGGCTTTAAGAAAGATAAGGATATGGCAAAGGTTGCAGCTAAATATGATGTACCATGTATACTTATGCATAATAGAGAACCAAAGGAATATGAAAACCTAATGGGAGAAGTATTAACTGACTTAGTAGAAAGTATTAATATTGCTCTAGATGCAGGTGTTAAGAGAGAAAACATAATTTTAGATCCAGGTATAGGTTTTGCAAAAACTTATGAAGAAAACTTAATTGTTATGAACAATGTAGAAAAAATAAAGGATTTAGGATATCCAGTGCTTTTGGGAACTTCTAGAAAGTCTATGATAGGTTATGCTTTAGATTTACCAGTAGATCAAAGGGTAGAGGGAACTTTAGCTACTACAGTTATGGGAATCATGAAGGGCTGTGAATTTATAAGAGTTCATGATGTGTTAGAAAATAAGAGAGCAGCTGTAATGACTGATAAAATATTAGGAGCTAAGTAGAAAATGGATAAGATTTATATAAAAAACTTTGAGATTTTTGCAAATCATGGTGTTTTCCAAGAAGAAAAAAAATTAGGACAAAAGTTTATATTAGATATAGAAGCTAGTCTTTCTTTAGAAGAGGCAGGTAAAACAGGAGATTTAACTAAGTCTGTTCATTATGGAGAATTAGCTTTAGGCATAGAAAAGGTATTTACAGAAAAGAGTTATGACCTTATAGAAACAGCAGCAGAAGTTGTAGCAGAATATGCTTTAACTACTTATGAAGATATAAAAAGTATTAAAGTGAAAGTTAAGAAACCTTGGGCGCCTATAGGCAGACATTTAGAATATGCAGCTGTAGAGATAGAGAGAGGCTGGCATGAAGGCTATATATCAATAGGCAGCAACATGGGTAATAAGGAAGAAAACTTAAATCAAGCTATAGAGCTATTAAAGGCGGAAAAATATATAAAGGTAGAGAAAGTATCGTCCTTTATAGTAACAGAACCTTGGGGCAAGTTAGATCAAGATGAGTTTGTAAATGGAGCTATTAAGGTAAAAACAATACTATCTCCAAAAGAACTATTAACTAAGATGCTGGCTATAGAAGAAAAAATGCATAGAGTAAGAATAGTTAAATGGGGACCTAGGATTATAGATTTAGATTTAATATTCTATGATGACTTAATCTTAGAAGATGATTTTGTAACTTTACCACATCCAAGAATGGAAGAGAGAGAATTTGTATTAAAGCCTCTTGCAGAAATAGCACCAAATAAGATACATCCTTTACTTAAAAAGAGAGTATTTAGATTGTTAGAAGAAATATAGATATTATTATTAAAGAGATTATCAGAGATTTACTATTTAGTCTTTGATAATCTTTTTTTCATATATAAAAAAATTATAAAAATGTATTTTTTATTAATATTATTACATATTTTGAGCAACATAAGAATAGTAGACAAGATAAATATAGTTTTAGTATAACAGGTAAAGAGGGATATATATGGTTGATAAAGTTGCTAGTAAAAGAATGAAACGATTAGGTCAAAGAAAAAAGAAAATGAGAAAGATTATTTTATCTTTGTTTTTAGTTATTATGTCTATATTAATAATAAGTGTAATACTGATGAATCATAATTCTAATAAGGTTGCTATAGATAAAGAAATAAAGGAAGCTATGGGGAGTGATGAAAATTTAAAGAATACAGAAGACAAGTTAAAGATTGAAGAGAGAAAACTTGATAATAGCGGATATTTACCTTTAGAAAAGGATGTTAATGCAGAAGATGCATTGAAGGTTTATAGAATAACAGATTCATTATTAAAGGATGAAATTAATTATCCTGTAAGGTCAGATGGTAAGAAAGTAGTATATCTAACTTTTGATGATGGTCCATCTACAGAAAATACAGCAGATGTATTAAATGTGTTAAAAAAGTATGGAGTTAAGGCAACATTTTTTGTTACTGGCACCTCTATAGAAAAGGGAGATGAACCTAAAAAATTATTAAAAAGAATAGCAAGAGAAGGGCATGCTATAGGCAATCATACTTATTCACATGATTATGATTATTTATATCCTGAAGGAACAGTAAATGTGGATAATTTTATTATGGATGTGGAGAAAAATGATAAGTTAATGAAGTCAGTTTTAGGAAAGGATTTTTCTACAAGAATAGTAAGGTTTCCAGGAGGCTCTTGGAGCTGGAAGGGAAGAAGTTCTGTTATACCTGTATTAGAGTCTAAGGGATTTGGGATAATAGATTGGAATTCATTAAATGAAGATGCTGAAGGAGAGTTTAAAGATTCTGTGAAGCTTGTAGAAAGAACTAAAGAGAATGTAGAAAGGTTAGGACAAAATGCTGATAGCATAGTATTTCTAATGCATGATACTTATGGTAAAAAGGAAACAGCAAAAGCTTTGCCAGAAATAATAGAATATTTTAAGTGTAATAATTTTGTTTTTAAAACTATTAAATAGAACTTTTAGAGAAATTAAAAGATGAGAAAGTGGTGTGGTATCTTTCTCATCTTTTAATTTACTTGTCTTTAATAGAATTAGATTCCTTCTGAATGTGTTTACAAAAATCATAAAGATTATAATGGATAGGAAGACCTTCCATAGAAATAATATCTTCTTTATAATTACCATCCCAAGGGTTAATAGAAATAAGTTTATCGTTAAAGACTTTTATTATAAACTTACTACCATCTTTAAAAGTTACTCTAATTTGAAAAGGTTCTTTATCAGTAGGAAGTTCTTCTGCTCTAAAATCTTCATTAGTTAAAGAGATAATAAAATTGTCCAGTATATCATTTTCGTCAGTAGATATATCAATATTTTTGTAAAGATTTGTGTCAAACAATTCTAAAGAGAATATTTCTTTATTTTTAAGTTTAGATTTAATCTCTTTTGTGTAAAGTGAAATATCATTTTTTTCTGACAAATGAAGATATTTTGGATCATCAAAAGCACAGCCTTGTAATAAAAATATCAATAATAAAATGCATAATATATTAAATTTCTTCAAAGAAATAACCTCCATAATCTAGTATAAGTACCCTAATAGTGTACTCAATTTTAAATTTTTTAGAACAAAAAATATGTAAAAGGTTTAAAGTTTTAGAGTTATGGAAAATATAACAGTATAGGACTAAGTTGGAGGTGTATTTTTTGGAGGATAAAATTAAGAGAGCTAGTTACGTTGTAAGTTCATTTTTAGTAGGGTATTTCATATATATAATATCTATTTTATTTTTAAAAATAGGGTTAGATACAGCATCAGGTGAAATGTTTGTTGTTACCTTATCTCTTTATTTATGCTTTTCTCTTGTTAAGTATTTAAGGGCAAAGGGGGATATTATACAAAATAATATAGAAGATAATTTTAAAATAAGTAATTGGAATAAGAAATTAAAAGATATTAGTGATGTAATGGAAGGGTTAGATTTAAAAATAAATAATGAAGAGGTTCATATAGAAAATTTAATTATAACTAGCAGTGGTGTGTTTAACATAGTTAAGTGCAATTATACAGGTGATATAAAGGTGGAAAAGGGGAATAGGTGGTATCAGTTATATAAAATGAATAGAAGTGAATTAATGTCACCTATAACTGAACTTAGGGAAAATAGAAAGATATTAGCAAATTTATTCAAAGAAGATGAAATTATAGATGTAATAGTTATGGTAAAAGATAGAGTTTATGTTGAGGGAAAAGAAAATTCTGATGTGGCTATTATAAGATATGATGAGTTATACAGTTTTTTAAATGAATATAGCTCAGAAGAAAGTTTAGATAAAGAAGAATTATATAATAAAATTTATCCAAGGTTAATTAAGTTAAATGATATAGCAGAAGAAAATAAAATATATAATCAATTTATTAATGATAGATGGATATTTAGAAGCAGATTAACTTTTATAAGTGTTTTCTTTATTCTTTATATGCTTAACTTAATTTACAAATAAAAAAAGATGTTTTAAGCTAATAACTTAAAACATCTTTTTTGCTGGTGCCGGTAGCCGGAGTCGAACCGGCACGGTATTTCTACCGGCGGATTTTGAGTCCGCTACGTCTGCCAATTCCATCATACCGGCACGCTATGATAATATATTAACATAAATGCTAATTTAATTCAATATATTTTTTTAGTATAAAATATTTTGATGTGTATTACATAAATTTCAAAAATATCTATTTAAAAACTTGTTGAGGGTATATAAGGTAAACATAATTTTACATTTATTACATAAACATAGTTATGTAAGATGTTTTTTCTATGAAAGTTAAAAAAATTTCAATTTGAAGGTTGTTATAAAGGGTTACATTTGCTAGAATAGATGTTAGGATAAAATTATCCTTAGTGGGACAATTTTTGACCTAGTATATAGTATAGCTAAAAGTATTAGCTATAGTGATTAGGGAGGAGCAAAATATATGATGTATTCAAAAGAAGTTGAAGAAATGTGTGTAGTTGCTAAAGGTGCTAATCATGGACCAGCACCAATTCCTGAAGAAGGAAAATGGGTACAATCTAGAGAAATCAAAGATGTATCAGGCTTAACTCACGGTATAGGTTGGTGTGCACCACAACAAGGGGCATGTAAGCTAACATTAAACGTAAAAGACGGTATAATCCAAGAAGCATTAGTTGAAACAATAGGATGTTCAGGTATGACACATTCAGCTGCTATGGCTTCAGAAATATTACCAGGTAAAACAATATTAGAAGCATTAAACACAGACTTAGTTTGTGATGCTATAAACACAGCTATGAGAGAATTATTCTTACAAATAGTTTACGGAAGAACTCAAACTGCTTTCTCAGAAGGTGGACTACCTATAGGAGCAGGTCTTGAAGACTTAGGTAAGGGATTAAGATCTCAAGTTGGTACTATGTACGGAACTCTTGCAAAGGGACCTAGATACTTAGAAATGGCTGAAGGTTATGTAACTGATATAGCTTTAGACGAAGACAAAGAAATCATCGGATACAAGTTCGTTAACTTAGGTAAGATGATGGAAAGCATCGCTAAGGGTGTAGACGCTAACGAAGCTTTAGAAGCTGCTAAGGGACAATACGGTAGAGTTAATGACGCTGCTGAATTAATCAACCCAAGACATAAGTAATTATAGGTAAAGGAGGAAATTATATTATGGCATTATTTGAAAGTTATGAAAGAAGAATAAATCAAATCACTCCTGTATTAGAAAAGTACGGAATGAAAACTCTAGAAGATGCAAAGGCAGTATGTGCTGAAAAAGGTGTTGATCCTTATACAATAGCTAAGGAAACTCAACCAATCGCATTCGAAAACGCAGGATGGGCTTACACTTTAGGTGCTGCTATAGCAATAAAGAAAGGATGCACTAAGGCTGCTGAAGCTGCTGAAGCAATCGGTGAAGGTTTACAAGCATTCTGTATCCCAGGTTCAGTTGCTGACGATAGAAAAGTTGGTTTAGGACATGGTAACTTAGGAGCTATGCTTTTAAGAGAAGAAACTAAATGTTTCGCATTCTTAGCAGGACACGAATCTTTCGCTGCTGCT
>SVCL01000070.1 GCA_015058405.1 Clostridium sp. | reverse complement strand
GGCTCCAATGTCTAGTGATACAAACAATAATCTAACTCCAGCTGAAGTTGCTGGCTTCGCTAGCGATAGCTGTAAGCGTAATTCTTGGTTTGTTGCTACCTAATTAAAATGCTTTAATATTTTTGATTAACCTGCAAAAATCCCATTCATTGCAGGTTTATTTGTCATGCAATAAATTATTCAAACTTATATAATTTTCAAAGAACGAGTAATTCTATAATTTATTAAGCTATTCTTTCATAACTACTTAACAGAATCTATTAACCTATACTTAAACTTTATTTTTCTAATAATTTGTTTATAATATGAGCTACACCATCATCCTCATAATTCTTTGTTACATAATCACTAACACTTTTCACCTTATCAACAGCATTTTCCATTGCAATTCCTATGCCAGCTTCTTCAATCATTGTTCTATCGTTTAAACCATCTCCAATTGCAACAACATCTTTAATATTTATTTTCATAAATTCAGACAATACATTAATGGCATGTCCCTTATCGATGGACTGTTTAGTAATTTCTAAATTTAAAGAATATGATGAAGTTACATTAATACTTGTATTTTTATTTGCCAAATCTTTGGCTTCTTTTAAAAGATCTAATTTAGAAGTAGTAATTTCCATTTTATAAATTTCAGGATTATTTTTTTCTAGATATGACTTAAGATTATCCATCTTCACAGACTTTTTAAATAGACTATCGTAATATATTTGAGCTCCAAGTTGAATATCACTTGAATCATCATGCTTACTTTTGGCTAGGTCAAATAACTCATAAATTAGATTCTCAGTTTCATTTATATAAGTTAATGTATCGGTAAAAATTCTATAAATTAAATTATGCTCTTCACAAAAACTAATTATTGGTAATATATCTTCTAATGATAACAAAACTTTACTGATGACTTCACCTTTCTCACTGATAATTTGCGCACCATTTAGCCCAATAATAGGACACACGAGCTCATACTTATCCCTTATTTCACAGATATTGTAGTATGACCTTCCTGATGCAAATGCAAACTTAATATTATTATCTTCAAGCCTTTTTAATGCAGTTAAGTTATTTTCACTTATTTCTTTTTTAGAATTTAGAAGCGTAAAATCTAAATCCGTAATAAATAACTTCACATGTAACACTCCCTTAAATATTTCACATCATCATTTTCATAAATAATACCATAATAAGAAAAAAAAGTCAATAGTTATTGAATTATAGAGAATTTTATATTAAATTAATTTATTCTACATTTAAATAAATGTATATTATTATTAATTTATTCCTATAATAATAATAAATTCAATTTTCTTTATTAATAAATATTTACTTAGCACAAACCATTTAGTATTTTATATATTTTTTTCTTTGATTTGGTTAAAATGTATTGAATATTCATTTATGGTATGATATTATATATTACGTTTAGACTATCTATATTTATATTGGTCATAATATAATTTGAAGTCTAAAAACTTAATAATTTTAAATAAAATTGTAATAACTGGTAAGGAGGAATTTAAAATGGCAAAATGTGAAGTATGTAATAAAGCGGTTATATCTGGGCACAGAATAAGTATATCTCGTTCGCATGTTAGTAGAAGAGCTAATAGAAAGCAAAAACCTAACATCAAAAAGATTAAAATATTAGAAAACGGGACAGTAAGATCAATTAATATCTGTACTCGTTGTTTACGTGCTGGTAAAGTTGCTAGAGCAAACTAATCTATATAGATATAGTTAAATACGCTTTAAGAATTAAAATTTAGTCTTGAGTTTTAAAAGACTTAATTTTTAAAGAAGTTGTTATAAGGTAATTTTCAAAACATTATCTTATAACATTTTCTTTAAGTTTAAAGAACAAACTTATACTAACAACAAACATTTACTGGATTTTATACATCTTTTTGTATGCACTTTTGTTTTTCCTTTTATCAATTTAATAAAATAAAAGTATCTAAAACTACTTGATACAATTAGATTTTAAATTTTTAAATTGCAAAAGAACTACCTTTTCTATATAAGATTAGATAGTTCTTTCATTCTTTAAAGATAGTCAGTATATATTCCTTTTTGATTCAAATCATTCAACAGATGCTTTATATCTTGGTCCTTATTTCTATCCATGACCAAAATTACATCTCCTGCATCTACAACTACTAAATCCTTTATTCCAAGACCAATAATTAAATTTTTATCTCCAAAAATAGAGCAATTTTCACATTCTTCTAAATATACATTATTAGAAATGCAATTATTTTTTTCGTTACTTAAAAATCTGCTTAAAGCTGTAAAACTACCGATATCATCCCAAGAAAAATCACATTTAATAACATACGCTCTTCTGGTTTTTTGCATTACACCAAAGTCTATAGAAATTCCATCTATTAATTTGTACTGTTCATTTATTACTTCTTCTTCATCCTCTTCATCTAGATGTTTATATATTTCCATTAAACATTTATGCATTTTAGGAATATACTTTTCTATTTCTCTTAAAATCACATCAGCTCTAAATACAAACATACCAGAATTCCAAAGATAAGTGCCCTTAAGTAAGAAATCTCTAGCTACTTCTAAGTTAGGTTTCTCT
This sequence comes from Clostridium sp., assembly GCA_015058405.1. Classification (GTDB taxonomy): domain Bacteria; phylum Bacillota; class Clostridia; order Clostridiales; family Clostridiaceae; genus Clostridium. The sequence continues at coordinate 74,561 of SVCL01000070.1, read as the reverse complement.
GTGAATCTAGTTACTTTATGGGTAGGAATATCAGCTGCTACCCTCTCACCCATTTCGATGTATCCATATCCTGTTTCTGCTCTTGTAGGTTCTATTCCAAGGGTTACAATTCCTCTACGTTTATTTGCTAGTTCAACTGCTTGAGATAATATCTGTAAATAACTGTTTTCCCCTTCTATATAATGATCAGATGGAAGAACTACCATCACTGCATCTACATCTTTTTTTAATAGTTTCACAGCTGAAAGACCTATACAGGTTGCAGTTTCCTTATTACTTGGTTCAGCAAAGATATTTTCGTCTTTTATATTTTGCAATTCTTCTCTTATCTTTTCTTCATACTCCTTATTAGTAACAACATAAAGATTTTCCTTATCAATTAATGGAGCTACTCTTTCTACTGTATTTACTAAAAAGCTTTTATTATTTATTAACTTTAAGAATTGTTTTGGTGTATCCTTCCTTGATAAAGGATATAATCTGCTCCCTTTGCCCCCTGCTAAAATTAACCCGTATATCACGCGTTTTTCAACTCCATGTAGTTATATCAATTTATTATATGTGAGTCTATTTATTCATGTGAATATTTGAATATAAAATCCAATATTTCCACATCTTAACTTAACACCGAACAAATTCACATAAAATTCAATCAAGTCTAAAAAATAGTCACACGATATTATATATAAAATATTAAATTTTAAAATTAAAAGATCCAAATTTTACTTAGATATAAACAAATGATTAGGAGATAATTATGAAAAAGTACTGTTTCTCCAAAAACTGGTGTTGCTGCTACTACTGGTTTAGTTAGCTCTTTATTAGCATCTATTGCTGGTATTTTCTCTACAAGAAAGAGAAAATAATTAAATTTTAAAATATAAAAATGGTGCTGTATCAGAACATCTTTAGTGTTTAAGTAACCCTTTTGATACAGCACCATTATTTTTCAACTTAATTATTACCAATTAAGAGCTTTTATCATTTTTTCTGCATATCTCTTACCTAAGGTAACTTGTGAATCATGGCTAAAATGTAGGTTCCAAGTATCTGAAGGATCTTTAGTTAATCCTTCTGAAGAAACTACGTAACAATTCTTAATTACTGAAGGAAGTTGATTTACTAATCTATTATGAGATGAACAATTACCTGTGCGAAGAAGTTCACCAGCTATAAAAGGAACATTTCCTATTTTTAAATCTTTTCTCAAATCTTCTACTAATGTATTTACCATACCTGGCCAAGCTGGATTTCCACAGTTTGATTCACCTTGATGGAATATTATTCCATCAATTACTCCTCCTTTTGCTTGAGCAAGTTTTGCACGTTGTATAATCCAATTATACTTACTTCCACCCTTCATGAACGTTTCAATCTTTTCTCCACTAATAGCACATGGTACTAATCCTATTGTATCTCCCTTTGAAACTTTGTTTATTAATGTTTTAGCAAACCAGTCTCCAGGACCTACTGCATCGTTCCAAGCATCATGTAAAGGTGCACTAGCAACATCCCACTTATCCTTAACTCTTCCGTTTGCTGGGTTATTATCATATCCTAATACAAGAATACGATTATCCTTTACCTTATCAGCAGCTTGAGCTTTAGGATATCCAGCCATATTAGATTGACCTAATAATAAGAAAACATGAAATTTTGCTTTAGCTGGATCTGGCTTAGTTGGTTCTGGTTTTGTTGGATTTTCTGGTGACTTAGAATTAACCTTTTCTGAATTCACAGTAAAATCAGTTGGTACCTTGTTTTCTCCATTAAACGAAATATTTATTCCTACCTCCACTGACGAACCAGGTGTAATAACTCCATTAAAGCCTTCATTTTCAAGCTTTACAGTTTGTCCCTTTTGAGTATATTTTGCATTCCAAGCATTACTTATCTTCTGATTTCCTGGGAAAGTAAATCCAAGTTCCCATCCGTTAACTGTCTCTTTTCCCTTATTTTTAATAGTTATCTTTACTGTAGCACCAGTCCCCCAAGAACTTTGAATTAAATATGATACATCGAAGTTTCCATTGTTTGATGATGTCGCAGCATTAATTGGTTTAGTAGTAAAATTGAATGTACTAACTAGAAAAATTAATGATATTAACAATAAACCTATTTTCTTTTTCATAATAAACCTCCTTTATTACATATTTCATTTAATATTATTACTTATTCAAGAAAATTTTTGCATATATTTTCCTAAAACATATAATTCTATTCATAAACTGTATTTTTAATGACATAGAGCAAACTTTTGAAAAGCAAAAATCTATAATTCTTACATAAATTTAATGTAAGAATTATAGATTTTAATTATAGATTTCTAATTATTATCTAAACATTATCCTCAATAAATTTTTCTATCTCTTCCCAGGCATTCTTACTTTCCTCTAATTCTGGAATGAAAATTTGGAAATCATGTGACATTTCTTTATAGATACTTACCTTACTATTAACTCCTGCTTTTGTTGCTACTTCTGAAACCTTCAATCCATCATCTAATAACACTTCTTTTTCACCAAGTTGAATTAGGAGACTTGGAAAGCCCTTATAATTACCAAATACCGGTGACACATAAGGATCCTCAAGATTTGCATTATGAAAATACAAAGGATCATCCATTTGATCGGCCATTTTAAGTCCTCTTCTTCCTAAGATAACATCATTATCTAAATTTAATTGTACAGAAGGAAAGTCATTAGATGCATTAGCCCAAGGTGATATTGCAATAACTGCTTTGGGTAGAGGAATATCATTATCCTTTAAATATAAAGTTGTAGCTAGAGCTAAATTTCCCCCTGCAGAATCACCAACAATAATCATCTTATTATGGTTGCGTCCTCTTTTAAGTAACCATTTATATATATAAACTGCATCTTCTAGTGCTGAAGGATACTTGTTTGTTGGTGCTACTCTATAATCTATACTATATACCTCTGCACCTCCAGCTACACTAGAGTATTTTACTGCTGCTTTTCTATATGGATTACAAAGCCCTACTAAATAGCCTCCCCCATGAAATTGAATAATAATTCTATCTGTTTTCTTTTCATCAGGTACTAAGTGCTCTACAGGAATACCATTTACTTTTACCCTCAAGTTTTCAAATCCTTCTGGCGCTCTCCACGATGAAGGTATAACCTTTCCATAAGGCAACTCATCAATGTAAGGTATAACAGTCTTAATTGCCTTTTTGATTATTTTTTCTTGATCTTCTTTCATCCTCCCTCACATCCTTTAAATTTTTATATTCAATACAGTTTATTATATTTATCTTAATTTTAATATATTAATAATTATTTACTATCCAGTTTGCTGCTTCTAATAAATTTTCTGCAATGTAATCTAATTTTACTTCTATTAACATTCCTGGCTTAGGTTTTCTACAATTACAAGAATCATTGTGAGGGCATATGTATATATCAGTAAATCTTACCACTTTTCAATTGTTTCGCAAAAATAACAAGAGCAATATGATAATCTTTTTTATCATATTGCTCTCTTACGCTTTAACTAACTTATTCCCAATAACCAAAATAAAGATATTAATATCACTAAATGCTTACCCCTTCAGTCACACTAACCATCTGCCTATAAAACTCATTTCTTTCATATAATTCTTCATGATTTCCCATATCTTCAACTTGTCCATCATTAATAACTATAACTTTATCAACTTGTCTTAAAACATCAGGTCTATGAGTTATCATAATAGTTGTTTTATCCTTATAGTTTTCTCTAATTACATCGTTTATCTCTTGTTCAGCTTTTATATCATAATTAGCAGTAGCCTCATCTAAAATTAATATCTTAGACTCTCTAAGTAGAGCTCTAGCCATAGCTACCTTTTGTCTTTCACCACCAGATAGTTTACTTCCTCTTTCTCCAACAATACTTTCATATTTATCAGGCATTTCTTCAATAAACTTATCTGCCCCACACTTTTCTACAACAGAATACATTTCAGCATCTGCTTTCTTGGAATTAATCATAATATTTTCTCTTATTGTCTTATTAAACAAATATATTTCTTGGCTTACCATAGAAATAAGATTTCTATAATCACTTAGCTTAATAGAATTAATATCCTTACCATCCAAAAGAATTTCTCCGGATGTTGGAGTTAAAAATCTTAAAATTAAGTTTATAATAGTTGTTTTACCTGCTCCATTCCTTCCTATAATAGCAACATTTTCTCCTGGATTTATCTTAAAATCAAGACCTTTTATTATAGATTCCTTTTCACTATAAGAAAATTTAACATTTCTAAATTCTATTGATCCTAAGACCTTCTCAGAGCTAATAATTTAACCAAGACATATCTGACAGGAGTCACTATAATCACTAAAAGTGATAGCTTCCAACTTATAAAAAATATACCTACTATACCTACTATAATTCTAAAAATACTTGTCATTATGTAAAAAGTATTTCTATCGCATAAACTAGATATTTTACTAATATCAGTGCTTAAATTATTAATTACCTGTGCATAATTTGTCTTATTAAAAAAACTCATCTTCATTCTTAAAGTCTGCCTAAATGCTGCCTTTTCTAAATTGAATGAAATTATATTTTCTATATATGCACGAAATTTTGTTTCAATAACTCCAATACCTTGTATAAGAGATGTTAAAATTAAACTTAAAACAGAACATTTAATAATTATATTTAGATTTTGTGCTATTAATCCCTCATCCATTAATTTTTGATTTATCATAGGTAATATTAAATTTAAACCAGATGAAATTATTATAGTTATAATAACCATAATAATTTTCCACTTATATGGCTTAAAAAGATTTATTATCTTTTTTATAATTTCTTTATCTTTATTCTTCATTTTGCTTTTCCTTTTATTTTACTAAATTGTTTTTATTTTACTATATTTCATATTATTTCTTTTCTAATTTTTTGTCAATTTATTTTCTTTCTATTTTTCACTCTTTTTTTGTAATAAATATCATTTTTTTATATTGCGTAATTACTTTACATATATAAGAATAGTTTATTTAAAAAATGTTCATGTAAAAAAGCAATAAAAAACACTTTACAAATTACTACAAAAATTAATTTGTAAAGTATTTTTTATTGCTTTAAAATTCTACTTTATTCTATTAAGCTACTTCTTCTATAAATTTTCCTTTGTATTCTCTTTTTACCTTTTTAAATGCCCAAACAAAACAAATTATATGAATTGCTGAAGTTATAAGCCAAGTAATAGGGTAAGAAACATATACTGTTTCAACAGCATGAAAATTATCCATCTTAAATACTGTTTCTATCCATATTATTCTAAGTCCGCATGCACCAATTAAAGATACTATCATAGGCATCACAGAATATCCTATTCCTCTTAACGCCCCAACCATAACATCCATTACCCCACCAATAGCATAAGTTCTTGCTACGAATCCAAGCCTTACCATACCTGCTTCTATTACTTCCTCATGAGGCGAATACATGGAAAGAAGCTGTTTTCCAAAGATAACTTCAATATTTCCAAATACGCCTCCAACAAAAATTACACATAGTAACCCTCTAGTTAAAACCTTCTTTATTCTATCAAATTGACCAGCACCATAATTTTGACTAGTAAAGGATATAGTAGCTTGATAGCAAGCATTCATTGCAAAATATACAAATTGTTCAACATTTGCTGCGGCTGAATTTCCTGCCATAACTATAGGACCAAAAGAATTTATAGAAGACTGAATTAATACATTAGATATAGAAAAAATCACTCCTTGAAAACCTGCTGGTAACCCAATCTTTATAATTTGTATAAGCATATTTCTATCAATATGTAAATTATGAATATCTAAATGTATTCCACCATTTTCATTCATTAAGCATTTAACAATTAAAAATGCTGAAATACATTGCGAAATTACAGTTGCAATAGCAACTCCTGCAACATCTAGCTTAAATCCAACAACAAAAATCAAATTTAATATTACATTTACAACTCCAGCCCATAAAAGATAATATAATGGCCTCTTAGTATCTCCAACAGCTCTTAAAATTGCACTTCCAAAATTATAAACCATTGTTGCTATCATCCCTAGGAAATATATCCTTAAATATGTAGTAGCAAGATCTAAAACCTCATCAGGTGTTTGCATCCATATTAATATTTGTCTTGTACCTATTAATCCTATGATTGTTAATATTAATCCACTTATTATACTAAGGTACATCGAAGTATGAACTGTTCTTCTTAATGACTTTTCATTTTTTCCACCATAATACTTAGCTACTAATACATTTGCACCTATAGATAAGCCTACAAATAAATTTGTTATAAGGCCTATTATAGCTGTATTAGAACCAACTGCTGCTAAAGAATTATCTCCTGCGAAACGTCCAACTACAACAATATCTGCTGCATTAAATAGTAGCTGTAGTACACTTGAACACATAAGAGGAATTGAAAACATAAGCATTTTCTTTAATATTGGTCCCTCACACATATCAATTTTATAATCTTTTTTCTTCTTTTGCATAATAAAACTTCCCTTAAAACTTGTTATATGTAAAATTATACTTAATTCATAAGTTAATTTCTACATTTTTCAATTTTAAATTAATTTAATAAAAACCATGCTATAACTAGTTATAAATATTTTAAATTTGTATTATTTAAATATTTTTTCTAATACTTTTTTAAAAATTTTCTTTAATAATTAAATTTTATGCAAATATAAATCTCTATATTGCAAGAAATATGTTAAAATTTATATATACTTTAAGTACATAAGGAGTTTTTATATGAACCTAAATGAAATATCAGATATAGCTCTTACTGTAGGCGAAATATTACTGTCAAATGGGGCTGAAAATCATAGAATTGAGACAAGCATACACAAAATCTGTGAGTCTTATAACGTTAAAGAAGAAATCCTTTTAACTTCTAGTGGAATTTTGTTATTAATTGAAGATTCAAATTTAGAAAAGGTCACCTGCATAAGAAAGGTGAAAGAAAAATGTGTTGATCTTTATAGAATAGAACTTATAAATTCATTTTCAAGGAATATAGAAAAAGAACCTTTACCTTATGAAGAAGCTATGAAAATTCTTGAAGATATAAAGAAGGCACCAACCTTTACTTTTAATGTTAGAACCTTTGCAGCATGCATGACTGGATTTATTTATACACTATTTTTTAATGGCTCTCTTTTAGATGGAGTACTTGCTATACCAATATGTTTAATTACTTACATTGCTTTTGAAAAGATAGCTAAGGTAAGCTCTTTTCATTTCTTAAATTATTATCTAGCAGGTATTATAATTGGATCTTTAAGTATTTTATCAGAACTATTTATACTAACTGCTAACAAACATAATATAATTACAGGTTCTATTATGATTCTACTACCTGGAGTTGTTCTCACTAACAGTATTAAAGATATTCTTTATGGAGATTATTCTTCTGGTGCTTCCAAGTTTTTTGAAGCTGCTCTTATAATTACTGCTGTTGGATGCGGTGTTATGACTTCTTTATTCATAGGTCTATGAAAGGAAATTTAAATTATGTTAATTAAAATGACTTTATTATCTTTTTTAGGAAGTGTTTTTCCTGTTATTCTTTTTAATATTGATAGAAAAAAAATTTTTTGGTGTGGTCTTGCTGGTGGACTTGGATGGATTTTTTATAGCATAACTTTAACTGCTAGCGATAATAATACTATTATTGCTTCATTTATAGGTGCTTTTGTTGTTAACATCTATAGTGAAATAATGGCTAGATTACTTCACACTCCTGCTTCTATGTTTTATATTCCTGGAATATTTCCATTAGTTCCTGGAATCTTAGCTTATAGTAGTATAATTTCTATAGTTCAAAAGGACTATCCTGCTGCACTTAATAATGGCTTATTAACTTTAGCTGTAGGGGTTGCTATTTCTGTAGGAATTACAGTTTCATCTACCTTGGTGAAATGTTCATCTAAAATCCATAAAGAATATAAAAATAAAAATTCTAATGCTTAAGATACTTTGCATATATTTTCAAAAATATATACATAAAAAAATATTTATTTTTAAGCTAGCAATATAAAAGGAACGTATCAAAAATAATTAACTAAAAATATTATAGTATCATTTTTGGTACATTCCTTTTATAAATATACTTATAAAATTATAGTTTTGCAGTTATTATCCATACATATTTGTTCATTTGTTGATAAGATACTCTAAATCCTTTGTCTTTTAAAATACTATCTAAATAGCTTTTAGTAACAGAGAATTGCCTTTTTAAAGTTTCTGCAAGATCTTTATCCTCTAGTTCCTCTGCTTCATTAATTATTTTTTCTTTACTTTCTTCTGATTCATATAATATATCTGCAATTACAAGAACACCATCATTCTTTAACTTATTTCTAAACTCTGTAATAGCATTTATCTTCTCGTCATTATTTAAATTATTAAAAGCATAACTGCTAATAATTGCATCTAAACTATTATCATCAATAGGTAAATCTAAAAATGTTCCCGATGAAAATTTTACTTCTGGATATTTTGCAGTAGCTATATTCCTTGTTTTTAAATTTGGTTCTATTCCTACAACATCATAACCTGCCTTAAAGGCACTATTAGTAAGATTCCCTGTTCCTGAACCTATATCTATTACCTTTGCATTTTGGGGTTTTAAAATATGTTTAACAGTTTCATTTAATATCTCATTATAATTTTTAAATAGTTCTCCATATTCCCCAGTTTCCATATGAATATTTTCATCATAGTTTTTTGCAAAATCATCAAACAATGAATTAAATCTAAAATCTGATAATTCTACATTAAAATCATATAGATTTTGACTAAAATATCTATCACTTCTATCTGGAATAACTACAACTATATTAGTTCTGCCTTTTGCCTTATATGCCTGTTTTATAGCAGCTGCTACTGCTGCTCCTGATGATGAACCTCCTAAAACTCCTTCTCTCTTAGATAATAATCTTACAAAATACATAGCTTCATCATCTGCAATTTTTTCTACTTCATCTACTATAGATTGATCAAATACTTTTGGAATAAAGTGATTTCCTATCCCTTCAACTTTATAAGTTCCAGACTCTCCTCCACCAAGTATTGAACCGTATGGATCTGCAAGTACTATTTTTATATTAGGATTCTTTTCCTTTAAATACTGTGCAATACCTGTAATAGTACCTCCAGAACCTGCACCTGCTACTAAAATATCTATCTTGCCATCTAAAGCTTCATATATTTCTTTTCCTGTTTTTCTATGAGCCACAACATTAGCTTCATTATCAAATTGTTTAGCCATAAAACTATTTGGTATTTCTTTTAATAATTCATTAGCTTTTTTTACAGCTCCTTCTATTCCCTCTTCTGAAGGAGTTATTATAAGCTCTGCTCCTAAAGCCCTCATTAAAGTTTGCTTTTCAATGGAAAACTTCTTAGGTATTACAATTATTAATTTATATCCCTTTTCAAAAGCTGCCATAGCAAGACCTATTCCAGTATTTCCTGCTGTAGCTTCAATTATTGTTGAACCTTTTTTTAATTTTCCTCTTCTTTCTGCATCTTCAATAATTTCTAATCCAATTCTATCTTTAATACTTCCACCTGGATTGAAATATTCAAGCTTTGCAAATATATTAACTTTTTCATCAGGAGATATATTATTCAATTTTAATAGTGGTGTATTACCAATAAGATCACGTATATCATTTATATATCTCATAATATTTCCTCCTTACTAATTAGCACTATTTTTAAAGGCTTGTTCTAAATCTTCTATTAAGTCTTTAGCATTTTCTATTCCAACTGACAAACGTAAAAGATTATCTACAATTCCTACTTTTTGACGTATTTCATAAGGTATGGCTGCATGAGTCATACTTGCAGGATGACATATTAGTGATTCAACGCCTCCCAAACTTTCTGCTAAAGTTATAAGTTTTAAAGATTTCAAGAATTTTTTATAATCTATCTTTTCATTAGTTACAAAAGAAATCATTCCCCCAAAACCTGTAGCCTGCTTCTTTTGTATTTCATACCCTTTAGACTCCTTTAACCCAGGATAATAAATCTTGTCCACATACTCACTTTCTGATAAATACTCAGCTAATTTTTTTGCATTTTCATTATGCCTATCTAATCTAACTGCTAAAGTTTTTATCCCTTGTAATAATAAGAAAGAATCAAAAGGTCCAAGTACTCCTCCAGTTGAATTTTGGATAAATTGAAGTCTTTCCAAAATATTCCTATCCTTTACTGCTACAACACCTGCAACTACATTACTATGTCCACCTAAATATTTGGTAGCACTATGTACTACTATATCTGCACCAAAGTTTAAAGGCTTTTGAAAATATGGAGACATAAAAGTATTATCTACTATAGTTAAAGCTCCATATTCTTTTGCTAAGTTACTTACTTTCTCTATATCTGTAATATCCATAAGAGGATTTGTTGGTGTTTCAATAAATACGGCTTGAGTACCACCATTGTTTTTATTAGCTTCTAAGGATTTTTTAACATTATCTATTTCAGAAATATCAACAATTTCATATTGTAAGTTGAAGTTTTTAAACACTTTATCCACAACTCTGAAAGTTCCACCATAAAGGTTATCTGGAATTATTATTTTATCTCCACTTTTAAATAAAGATAAAACCGCTGTAATAGCTGCCATTCCACTTCCAAAAGCAAGACCACCAATTCCATTTTCTAAAAGTGCAATAGTTTTTTCTAAAGCTTCTCTTGTTGGATTTCCTGTCCTTGAATATTCATATTTATATTCTCCTAGAGACCATTGTTTATAAGTGGATGTTTGATATATTGGCACATTAACTGACCCAGTAAATTCATCCCCTTCTACTGCTCCATGCACTAATAATGATTCTATTTCCATATTAAAACCTCCCTATTTACTCAAAGTTAAAAAATTTATATTTCTTCTCTAAAACTTTCTCTAATATTTCGCTTATTTTATAAGGCATTATAAAGCCTTCTATTTCCTTAATTTTCAATCTTTCAACACCACATCTTCCAACATTTGCGACAAATATGGCTTTACAGTCTGAAATGAGTTCTATATTTTTGTTAATCTTATCATGACCACATTCTTCACCTTTATTGGCATTATTTATTCTAGTTTCTACGTAAGTAACCTTATCCCCATTAATCTCATAAATATGAAAATCTTCTGCTCTTCCAAAATGTTCATCTACTATTTGTCCATCGCTGCTTGCAAAAGCTAATCTATATGACATATTACTCCCCTCCTATACATCATTTTAAATATCTTAATTTTAGCCATGTGAAAAAGTTTCTACTACCTCTTTATCATATAAAAGATGATGTAAATCCTGATTTTTTCCTGGCACTCCACAAGCATCTGCTCTACAGTGTTTGCAATGTCTAAATACATCTACATACTGCCCTGCTTCTTGCCTTACCCTCTCTAATAATTCACATGTTGGAGCATTAATATGACTTAATTCATTTTGTGGTATTAATGGAATTATATTAAATATCTGTGCCCCAAGCTCCTTAACTACTCTAGCAATATCTTTTATATGATCATCATTTACTCCAGGAATCAATACACTATTTATCTTAACTATTACCCCTAATTCACTAATTTTCTTAATTCCTCTAAGTTGTGCACTTATAAGCTTTTTAGCTGCCTCAACACCTTCTAACTTTTTACCATTCTCATCTATAATAAAAGAACATATATTTTTTAGTATCTCTGGATCAATAGCATTTACTGTAACTGTTATTGTTTCTACTCCAGCTTCTACTAATCTTTCAGCCTTTTCTTCCAATCTTAAACCATTAGTGCTTAAGCAGTTAGTAAGGTGAGGAAACTCCTTTTTTACTAATTTAAATGTTTCTATAGCATAGTCAGTAGCTAATGTATCGCCAGGTCCTGCTATTCCAACTACTCTAATATCTGGACAAAGCTCTAATGCTTTTCTTACTGTTTTCACTGCTTCCTCTGGTTTTAATAAAAGTGAGCTTACCCCTGGTCTAACTTCTGACTTATTAAAACCTCTTTTACAAAACTTACATTGTATATTGCAAGTTGGACTTACCGGCAAATGGATTCTTCCATATTTAAAATGTGCTTCTCCTCCAAGGCAAGGATGTGTTTTTGCTAAATGTTTAAACTTATCACTTCTTTTTTTATTTACCTTAATTCTTGCTTCATCATATTTAACTAATTTAAAGTCAGTTATCATAAATATTTCCTCCTTCCTAACTACTTAATTCTAAAATGCAGGTACTATTGCTGATCCGTACTTATCTTTTAAAAACTTTTTAACATCATCTGATTGTAATATCTCTATAAGTTTCTTTATATCTTCTCTTTCTTCATCACCTTTTCTAACTGCAATTATATTTGCATACGGTGAATCAGAATCTTCTTTAACAATTGCATCATCAGGACTTAAGCCTGCTTCTATAACAATATTTGTGTTTATTATTGCCCCACTTAAATCAGCTAAAGCTCTTGGTAAAGTTGCTGCTTCAAGTTCTACAAAATTTATATTTTTAGGATTTTCAGCTATATCGCTTGGAGTTGCACTATAATCTGTAATTCCATCCTTCAACTTTATCACTCCGTACTTTTCTAATAGTTTTAAAGCTCTAAATTCATTTGATGGATTATTAGGAATTCCTATTTTATCTCCATTCTTTAATTCACTTATTGACTTTATTGTATTTGAATAAAATCCTATAGGTTCTATATGAATTTTTCCTGCTACTTCAAAGTCGTAACCTTTTTCTTTTGAAACTGACTCTAAATATGGAGTATGTTGAAAATAATTAGCATCTATTTGCTTATCAGCTAAGGCAGGATTAAGCTGATCTTCACTATCTAAAGTTATAATTTCTAAATTAATTCCCTCTTCTTTAAGTTTTGGTTTTATATGCTCTAATATTTCTGCATGTGGAGTTACTGCTGCTCCAACTTTTAAATTCTTCTCTTTACCATCTTTATCTGAAGAATTTCCACTACATCCTACAAAACTCCCAAAAATAAAAATTCCTATAATAAAAAATATTGAAAATATCTTCTTCATCCCTATTCCTCCTTTATTCAAATTTAAATCTTTTTCTATTTATTAATCTTGCTATGTAATCACCCAATAGCTGAATTGATTGAACTATTATTAATAAAATAAGTACTGTTCCAATTAATATATCTGTTCTAAACCTTTGATATCCAAACCTTATAGCAAGGCTTCCAAGTCCACCTGCCCCAATGGCTCCTGCTATTGCCGTAAATCCTACTACCCCTATAATTGAAATAGTTAATCCCCTAATAATTGATGGAAGTGCCTCCGGTATTAATACCTTTCTTATAATTTCAAAAGTATCTGCACCCATAGCCTCAGCAGCTTCTATTTTTCCATGCTCTATATCTTTTAAACTATTCTCTATAATTCTTGCTATAAGAGGGGAAGTCCCAATTGAAATTGACACTATTGCTGCATTACTTCCTAAGGTTGTTCCTACAATTAATTTTGCTAAAGGAAGTAAAATTATAATAAGAATCATCTCTGGCATAGACCTTATAACATTAATAAATACCCCTATAAATTTGTTAACTTTAACTAAAGGAAATATGCCTCCCTTATCTGTAATTACTAAGAGCACACCAACAGGAACTCCTAATATAACAGCTATTATTGTTGATATAGCCACCATATAAATAGTTTCTTCAGTAGCTGTTAAAAGTAAATTTATCAAATCATTACTCATATCCCTTCCCCTCCAGAAAATTGAGTTTGTTTTAATACTCCTTCTGTAATTTCAATAAATTTCTTCAAAGTATCACTTTTAGGATTTAAAAACAAATTCTTTGTATTTCCACCTTCAACAATCCTTCCATCTTCTAATACCACCATATTGTTGGAAGCATATTTTAAAACATCTAATTCGTGAGTTATTAGTACAATAGTTAAATTCAACTTTTTATTTATATTTTTTAGTAACTCTAAAATGGAAAAAGTCGTTTGTGGATCTAAAGCCGAAGTTGCTTCATCACTTAATAAAACATCTGGTTCATTAGCTAATGCCCTTGCTATTCCAACTCTTTGTTTTTGTCCTCCACTTAACTGTAAAGGATAAAAATTTTTCTTATCTTTAAGTTCAACTAATTCTAAAATTTCTTCTACCCTATCTTTAATTTTCTCTTTTGGATAGTCTGAAATTTCTAATGGAAAAGCTACATTTTCATAGACTGTTTTAGAATCAAATAAGTTAAATTGTTGAAATATCATACCTATCTTTTTTCTTGCTTCTCTTAGTTCTTTTCTATTTAAGCTTGTTATAACGTTACTTCCTACTTTTATAGTGCCTGAATCAACTTTCTCTAGTCCATTTAAGCATCTAATTAAAGTTGATTTTCCAGCTCCACTAAATCCAACAACACCAAATATATCACCATCATTTATGTTTAGATCTATATTCTTTAAAACTTCTACCTGTCCAGATAGAGTATTAAATGTTTTAGTTACACCTTTTACCTCTATCATTCTTTAGCCCTCCATTCTTTTTATTAGTTAAATTTGATATTCCACATCTTCCATTAGACCGTATTCTATTAAGATTTCTTCTAATCTTTCTTGTGTCATAGGCTTTGGAATAACAAATAATTCATTCTCTTCTATCTTTTTTGCAAGCTCTCTATATTCATTAGCTTGAGTATTACTTGAATCATAATCAATTACTGTTTTCTTTCTTATTTCTGCTCTTTGTACAACATTATTTCTTGGTACAAAGTGAATAAGCTGAGTTCCAAGTTCTTTAGCAAATGCTTTTAAAAGTTCGAGCTCTCTATCAACATTTCTACTATTACAAATGATTCCACCAAGTCTTACTCCACCTTTTAATGCATATCTTTGTATACCCTTACAGATATTATTAGCTGCATATAAAGCCATCATTTCTCCACTTGCAACTATATATATTTCCTTTGCTTTACCTTCTCTTATAGGCATTGCAAAACCACCACATACAACATCACCAAGTACATCATAAAAAACATAATCTAAATCTTCTGTATATGCTCCTAAATTTTCAAGCATATTAATTGAAGTAATAATTCCTCTACCTGCACATCCAACTCCAGGTTCTGGTCCTCCTGATTCCACACATCTAATTCCGTTAAAACCAGTCTTCATTATTGAATCTAGTTCAATATCCTCCCCTTCATCTCTTAATGTATCTAGTACTGTTTTTTGTGCTAATCCATTTAGTAATAACCTTGTTGAATCTGCTTTTGGATCACATCCAACAACCATTATATTTTTACCTAGTTCTGAAAGCCCTGCTGTTAAGTTTTGAGTTGTTGTTGATTTCCCTATTCCACCTTTTCCATAAATAGCTATTTGTCTTAATTTCTTTTCTGACATTTTATTTTCCCCCTTATTACTTAAATGCTTTTTCAAAAGCTTGTTTCAAATCTTCTATTAAATCTTCAGCATCTTCTAAACCTATTGACAATCTAATTGTTTCATTAGGAATTCCTGCAAGCTTTAACTTTTCCTTATTTAACTCTCCATGAGTAGTTTTTATAACATTAACAATTAATGATCTTGCATCTCCAAGATTAGCTTGATAGCTAAATAGTTTTACACTATCAATCAACTTATATATATTTCCCTCATTTCCATTAAAACCAAAGGAAAATACCGAACCAGTTCCCTTAGGATAAAATTTATCAGCTAAAGATTTATATGGACTATCGTTAAGTTCAGGATAGCTTATCCAGCTTACTTCCTTTCTTGTTTTTAAAAACTCTACTATTTTTCTAGTGTTATCTATCTGTTTTTTAACTCTTTCAGAGATACTTTCAAGTCCAAGCAAAATCAAGTATGCACTAAATGGACTTAATACTGCTCCAAAATTAGTTAAGTAATCTATTCTTATTTTTCCAGCAAAAGCTGTATCTCCAAAAACCTCAATAAAATCTCTCTCTGTTCCATCTAAATCCTTTATTACATAGTTCTTTTCTCTAAACTGTTTGAACTTTTTACTATCCCAGTTAAAATTACCGCTATCTACTATAAGCCCTCCTATGGTACTTCCATGACCACTAATTGCTTTTGTAGCTGAATAAACTACTATATCAGCACCATATTTTATTGGATTAAATAGATAAGGAGTTGCTAAAGTGTTATCTACTATTAAAGGAATTTCATATTCATGAGCTAACTTTGCCAAAGATTCTATATCTGCCAAAATAGCAGTTGGATTACTAATAGATTCTACAAATATTGCTTTAGTATCTTCTTTTATTGCTTTTCTGAAATCCTCTATAGAAGAACCATTTTTTATACTATCTATATTTACTCCAAACTTAGGCAGCAAGGTATTTAAATGATATACTGATCCTCCATATAACTGATGGGTAGTAAGTATCCTACCTCCATTTTCAGCAACTGCTAAAAGTGTATAAGTTATAGCTGCCATTCCTGAAGCAACTGCAACTGCTGCTTTTCCTCCATCAAGTTCACTTATCCTTTTTTCTAAAACCTCTAAAGTAGGGTTTGATAATCTACTATATAGATTTCCTTCTTCATGAGCTGATGCTATACGATCAAATCTCGCTGCTTCACCTATTTCATAGGATGCTGTGGAGTATATAGGTACTGAAACTGCATCATTATGATCTTTTGGATTATATCCAGCTCTAACTCTTAACGTATCAAATTTATATTCAGACATTATTACTCACTCCCCTAAATTTATTTTCTATCTATATGTAGCCAGAACTCTATCATATATATCTTCAATAGCCCTTAATCCACCTACATATCCTGCATATCCACAATTTAAAATTAATCTATAAGTTACTGGAACACTTACTATTAACAGATCAGCCCCTATTCTGTCTGCTAAATCTTTATCCCATCCACTTCCAAGGATAAGTGTTCTTTTTTCATCTGTACTTTTAACATCTTCCTCAATTTTTATTTGATTTAAACCAGCATCTGCATTAAACTCTACCTCTACATCTCTCTTTTTAAATTCAGAAACATTTTCAAATTCTTTTAATATATTTTCTTTGTATTTTTCTGGTGTATCCTCAACTATAAATTGTTTACCTGGTATTATTCCTAATTCATTTAATAAAAATTTACTAAATCCTAAAGCATATGTAGAATCAGCTATACTATATACTCTTCTAGGAATTCCATATCTAAATTCAAGCATGAAATCTGCAGTTTTTTCTATGTGTGAATAATATTTCACCTCTTCTTTTCTAATAAAGTTATTGACCTTTTCCTCATCTAAATTTGCAAATTCTGCTACTGATCTTAAAAACTTAGAAGTTTCTATTCCCCCTATAGGAAGGTATGGAAAATGTAAATATGGTGTATTATATTTTTTCTTTAAATGTTTAACTATATCAAGACCAGCCCAAGAGTTAACTAAAATATTAAACTCAGCATTAGGTATTGTTTTCCATTCATCTACTCCCTCTGATTCGTTCCCAAAAAGCACGTTAACCTTAAGCCCAATTCCTTCTAACACTCTTTTTAATTCTTCAAGATTTCCATTCCAATAAGGATCTTGATAAGGTATTGTTGCAAATAGATTTACAAGACCTTTTTTAACTTCTGAATTCTCTTTAAATTTATCAACATACTGATCAATTATTGCATTCACAACTACGCTATGGCTTACATAATTGTTACTCTTAAATCCACCACTTTCTACATAAACAATAGGTTTATCTTCATATTGAAATTCTGAAACAACACTACCTACATCATCACCAACAATAGCTGCTGTACATCCTGTTAAAACTACATATAAATCTGCATCTATTACTTTAAGAGAACCTTCAATAACATCAGTTAATTTCTTTTCCCCACCAAATACAACATCTCTTTCTTCTGCGTTTGTACAAGGAATAGTACTACCACCTGCATATCCTTCGCCTTGTCCTATTAACTTTGTAATTTTATTTCCACACCCTGGACCTGAATGTAATATAGGTACACCTCTCTTTATGGCAACAACACTTTGCATAGCACCTAGTGCACATGAATACCTTGGTTGTTCAACTATCTTTGGCATTACTTTTTACCTCCCTTTTTAAAGAATCCAACTTCTTGATCTAGCCACCATTTTGTATATGGCATAGTACTATGTTTTGATAAATTTGTTACAAACTCTATAGCATCTAATGTTTCTACAATTCTGGATGCATAATTTAATGTTCCTTCATAACCAAATCCAAACTGTTCATCTCCAATTAATAATGATGGGATTCCAAGTTTAGCTCCCCACAATGTCATTCCATCATGTCTTGCAATAATAATGTCAGGCTTAATCTTGTGTAGTGCATTTACTAACTCAAAAGCTTGTTTGTTGCATACATTGTAATTTTTAATATCACCATAAAGTTGAACATCTTGGGCTAAAACATCAGTTTTAGGATTTCCATTATCATAAATAGGATCATGATGAAAAATAGATGCTCCTACAACTTCCATTCCTAATTCCTTAAGTATTGCCATAATTGCATGACCATGAGCTGGTCCTGATGTAACATAGGCTCTTTTTCCCTTCAATATTTCTCTATACTTCTCCAACTTAGGAATAACTTCTTCATGCTTTTCTTTTATAATCTTCTCTACTTCTTCTTCAACATTTAACGCTTTCCCAATTTCCCTAAGCCATATATCAGTCCCCTTAATTCCATAAGCTGGTGGTGCCTTTATTTCAGGAACACCATAAACTTGTTCTAAGGCGGCTCCCATATATGTACTTAAAGAAGGACAAATGTGAATTGTTGCTGCTGCTTCTGATATTTTTTCTAATTCTTCTATAGATGCAAATGGCATAATGTATTGTGCTTCATATCCTAACCTCTTAAATAAATCATCAAAAATATGACTTCCCCAAAAGTTAGGAATATTTATTTTATTGGTTTTCTTTTTAGCAGGTTTAACTATCTTTCTTAAAACTGAATGATATGCTGCATCAAATCCAGTAGTCCATATCCTTGATCTAAATCCTTCACAAGAACAAGTAATAACAGGTATTCCAAGTTCTTTTGTTAGCCCTTCAGCTACTGATTCAATATCTTCACCAATTATTCCTGACGCACAGGAAGTAGTAATAAAGATTGCTTTAGGGTTTACTCTCCTATAAGCTTCCCTCACTGTATTTTCTAACTTTTTCACTGCCCCAAAGACAGTATCTTTTTCTTCAATACAAGTACTAAAATATCTGCCTATATCAGGAGGTAGATTTCTCTTAACCTGCTCTACTCTATAAGTAAAATTGAAACAGAAAGAATCCCCTGCACATCCTATAGGCGCATGATTTACTACAGCAACATCTTGTATCATGGATAATTGACAAAAAGCTTGACCTGCATTACATCCCATACATTGTGAAAACTTCCTAGGACACTCCTTTAAATTTCCATTATGAGATACTGTAACAAGTTCTTTAGCTGTACCATTAAAGCTTGTTATAGAACCAAGTCTATTCTCTCTAATAGGTACTGTTGGTTCATTTAAATTTATTTTCCCCATTAATAATTTCCTCCTTTATAAAAAAACCAGAGGGCACACTTCATTTATGAAGTATGTCCTCTGGTTTTCCAGTCAGATATAACTTACTATAATTTCTACTTTAATCTTATTTTTTCACTTTTATCTATTTGT
Organism: Clostridium sp.; assembly: GCA_015058405.1. GTDB lineage: Bacteria > Bacillota > Clostridia > Clostridiales > Clostridiaceae > Clostridium. The sequence goes on along the minus strand of SVCL01000070.1, from coordinate 54,879 downwards.
AATACAACACCATCTTGTATAATCAATGTCACTGTGCCATATTTTATGTCTTTAACAATGTCTTGAACTACGCTTAGATACTCATCGGTTAGTTTTTTTTCTTTAAACTTATCCATATTAACACCTCACATGTTCAATACTTAATTTTAAAACTTATTTAACTTATATAATTACTATGATTTATAGTATATGTCCTTTGCCTTAAATTGTCAACAACTTTTTTACTTTTTTTACACATTTAATATATTACATAGATTAAAGCTATTACTAATCAGTATTAGATATATAAAAATAAGAGAGTTATTATTTTTAACTCTCTTAAACACTAACTATATTTTGAATTGTTCTTAATATATACTTACCACTTAACTTTATTAAATAAATTTTTCTGCTACATTCCCCTTCCCATACCAATATATACCTGTGTCTAAAGTTCTACCCTCAAATTCAATAGATGCTTCTGCTTTTATACCACTAAATGCAGCTAAACATATAAATAAAACCGATAACATTAATAATAGTTTTTTCATTTTTTCTCCCCTATCTCATTTTTTTACATAAATGTTATTGTATCACTTATACGCTACTTTTTGCACTTATGCGTTTAAAGTCAAAAAATAGTAGACTTTAAACTTTCGTTTAATCTACTATTTTTTCATCTTAAAATCTAATTTAAACTTTCCATTGTCCATCTTTCATTATTAAGGTTTTATCACAAAAACCTGCTACAAGCTTATCATGAGTAACTACTACTATAGTTTTTTTGTACTTTTTATTTAAATCTCTTAGCACTTCCATAATCTTAATACTATTTTCCTCATCTAAGGCTCCTGTTGGTTCATCTGCTAATATAATTTCACTTTCTTGTGTTAAAGCTCTAGCAATAGCAACTCTTTGCTGTTGTCCCCCTGATAGCTTATTTACATCTTTATTTTTCAAATCTTCAATACCTAATTCCTTAAGATATTTAGTTGCTATTTTTACTCTTTCTTTATATGGAATCCCTCTAAATCTAAGTGGTAATATTATATTTTCTAAAACATTAAGATCTTTTATTAATGCAAAATTTTGAAATATAAAAGATATCTTTTCATTCCTAATCTTTGATAAACTATTAAGCTTTTTAAAGTCTACACTCACCTCGTCTATAAAGTATTCTCCTCTATCTGGAGAATCTATACACCCTAATATATTAAGTAATGTACTTTTTCCACATCCTGATGAGCCCATTATAGCTATCATTTCTCCTCTTTCAACTTCTATATCTATACCATTTATAGCTTTAACCTCACTACTATCTTTTCCATAAATCTTATATAAATTCTTTGCTTTTAATAAACTCATTCTACAAATCCTCCTATCATTTCCCTTGGAGTTAATTTATTTATTTTGCTTAATCCAGTTAAAGTAATCAAAAAGATAACTACAAACAATATTCCTATAGAAATATATAAATTAAATAATAAATTCTCATTGATAAAAAACGAATAAACACTTGCACAATTCTTTATGTAAAATAAGCTTCCTCCAAAAATTCCAATTAAGATATTAACGGAAAATTCTGTAGCAAAAATTTTGAATATATCCTTTTTACTTGTTCCAAATGAATAAAGAATTCCTATTCTATCTCTATCTGAAACTATTTTATAACTAATAGTTGTAATTATTGATGTTAATGCAATAATAGTAACTATAAATATTCTACATATCTCATAATATTTTTTTGTTCTTAATTCATATAAGAATTTATCTAAATCATTTTCAAAGTCTTCAACAACTATATCGCTAGAAACCTTCTCTATTCCCTTATTAAGATTACTTGAAACTTCAGCTTTATCACCTTTAAAAAATATTGTTATAGGCTCATAATTAAAATTCTCAAAGAACTTATCTTCACTTAATGGAATAACAAATGATTTATTTAATAAAAATGAACTGTCTACAGTATTTGTATAGTCAAAAGCTAATGTATCTTTCTTGAATGTTCCTATAATCTTATATGTTATTTCATCTTTTATATAAGATTCTCCAACTTTAACTTTTTCAGCTATATCACAGCCTACTATTACTGGTATTAAATTATCTTTTATAACCCATTCCTCATTAAACACTTCTCCATTTATATTATTTTTGTAGTTCTCTATCATTCCATAATTAAAACCAATCGAACTAACCTTAGGCAAATTTTTCTCCATCTTTGTAAAATTACCCTTCAAATCATTTTCGTTAATACCAAAAATCTCACTTGGGAACTCCTGTGCTATATTTCTTTGAATAAATCCATAATTATATCCATTATCTTTTATTAATTTAAGGCTTTCTTTTATTTTATTATTACAATCATCTCTACTTTCTTCATAGTCGCCACTAATCCCCATTTTATAAAACTTCATAACTTCCGCATTTTCAATTGGAATTGATCTTCTATATCTTTTTTTATATGAATTATCAAAATTAATTAACGAAACTAAAGAAGCAGTATAAAATATCCATAAGGCCACTTCAATAATAATTAATAAATTAGCTATAAAATTTCTTTTTATATCAAAAAAAATAAATTTCCTATCCATACTACTTACCTTATTTCCTTCATTATTTTAAACTTAATAACATTCAATAAGACGATTACAGAAACAACTAATGATATTACTAATATTATTAAGCTGGTTATAATAACATTTTGAATATTAATTAATGAATACTCATATTCAAATGCTTGTCTCAAAATACCTATTGTACACTCTGATAATAGTAGTCCTAAAGCAATTCCTACGGAAGCTATCTTTAAGAACTTTTTAAAAACATCTGTGAATATATGTATATTACGTGCACCTAAAACTCTCATTATAGCTACCTTTTCTTTTATACCCTTAGCAAAAAAATAAGAAAATAAAAGTAAATTTATTATTCCAAGTACTATTTGATATAAATTATTTTTTAACTCAATAACATTCTCAAATAAATAATCTATTACTGATATCTTAGGAATACTATCCTCTATTATTCTAATATCTTCATCAGCAATTTCTTTTGGAGCCTTGTTACTTTCATCATATTCCATAAAAATATACCTTGGTAGCTCCTCATCTATACAATTTAAAGATTTTATAGGAATTATACTACTATATTTAAATACCTCCGTTTCTCCTATAACTCCAATAACCTTATATTCTTCATTAAATATTTTTATATATTTTTCTCCTTCTTTTTCTTCAGTTAATCTTTGCATTTTGGAATCTATAATCACAACTTTATTATTTCCACTTAATTCTTCTTCTGTAAAGTATCTTCCCTCAACCATACTATCGCTTTTTATATCAATTCCTGCTGAACATGGCCATACAGTATTAACATAGAAATCATTTCCCTCTTCTATTTGGTCTACCATAGGGTTTAAAATAATTTTGTTATACCCATTTTTATTAACTACATCTATACATTCTCTTAATGTAAAAATATCATTCTCATCACTACTATCTACTATTTCATATCCATCAACTCTTTGCTTTGGTTTCTCTACTTTATTCACTTCTATAGTTTTGTAGTTTGCATTAAATTTATTTTTTTCTATCACCTTGCTATATTGTGAATAAATACTACTTATTGTTAAGCTAAACGTAAATGCTGAAACCATAAAACCTATTATAAGAAATATCTCTATTTTTATATACTTATTCATAATTTACTCCATAAAATATTAACAAACTTGTCTATTATAAATTTACCATACTTCTATTTCCTTTTATGTAGAAAAAAGTAATATTTCTTAAAAAAAAACAAATAAAAGCGACAATTTATTATAACTCGTTTTTATTTGTAATCATTTTCCTATAATTAAAATAAGAACACAAAACTTTTATCATTATATTTTCAAACAAAAATAATATTTAATAAATTTTATTCAAAAAAGATTGCTGCACTATTTATTTAATAAGTGTGGCAATCTTTTTGAATCAGTATTTAATTATCTATTATTATCTACAACAGCCATAGCCTTTTCCACAACATTATCAACAGTAAATCCGAATTGTTCAAATAACTTAGCTGCATTTCCTGATGCACCAAAGTGATCTAAAGAAATCACATCACCATCAAGACCTACATACTTATGCCATCCAAATGAAGATAAAGCTTCTACTGCTAGTCTAGCTCTTACGCTCTTTGGCATAACACTTTCTTTATATTCAGCATCTTGTGCATCAAATACTTCAAATGAAGGCATACTTACAACTCTAGCATCTACACCTTTTCCTTCAAGTACTTCTGCTGCTTTATATATTAATTCTACTTCTGAACCTGAAGCCATTAATATTACATCCGGAGTTTCCTTCTTAGAATCTTTAAGGATATATCCACCCTTTAAAGCTCTCTTTGGACAGCCTTCATATAATGGTAAGTTTTGTCTAGTTAATACTAAAGAAGTCGGAGTTTGTCCATTGGTTACAGCATAGTACCAAGCAGCTGCTGTTTCCTTAGAATCTGCTGGTCTAAATACAGTCATATTTGGTAAACTTCTAAGTGCTGCTAATTGTTCTATTGGTTGATGAGTAGGTCCATCTTCTCCAACACCAATACTATCATGAGTTAATACATATGTTACAGGTAACTTCATTAATGAAGAAAGTCTCATAGCACCTTTCATGTAATCACTAAATACAAAGAATGTTGCACAATAAACTTTTAATCCACCATGAGCATACATACCATTAGCTATAGCCGCCATTGCATGTTCTCTAACTCCAAAGTGAAGATTTCTTCCTAACCTATCTTCAGCTGAATAATCTCCTTCACCTGACATATTAGTTTTATTAGAAGGTGCTAAATCTGCTGATCCTCCTATTAAGTTAGGAATTATATCCTTTAATCTATTGATTACAACTCCTGAAGATTGTCTAGTAGCCATTTCTTTATCAAATTCCCAGAAAGACTTATTTTCAAGTAATGCATTAGCATCTATTTCTCCACTCATCCATTTAGTATATTCTGCTGCTAATTCAGGATAAGCTACCTTATAAGATGCAAATAACTTATTCCATTCTTCTTCTTTCTTAACTCCAGCATTAATAATCTCTTCCATGTTAGAGTATACTTCAGAAGGGACATAGAAATCTTCTTGTTTCCATCCTAAATTTTCTTTTAATGCTTTTACATTTCCTTCTCCTAAAGGTTCACCATGAGCTGATGCCTTACCTTCTTTAGCTGGACATCCATAACCTATCTTATTTTTAACTACTATCATGGTAGGTTTATTTTTTTCTGCTTTTGCCTTATCTATAGCTTCTGAAACTGCATCTAAGTCATTTCCATCTGCTACTTTAAGTACTTGCCATCCATATGCTTCATATCTCTTAGCAACATCTTCTCTAAAAGCAATGTCAGTACTTCCTTCTATAGAAATATTGTTTGAATCATATAAAACTATAAGCTTACCAAGTCCTAATGTTCCTGCAAGTGATGATGCTTCACCTGAAATACCTTCCATTAAACATCCATCACCAACTATAGCATAGCTATAGTGATCTACTATATTATAATTTTCTTTATTAAATTTAGCTGCAAGATGTGCTTCTGCCATTGCCATACCTACAGCATTACAAATACCTTGTCCTAAAGGCCCAGTAGTTATTTCTACTCCTTTAGTATGACCGTACTCTGGATGTCCTGGTGTCAAACTTCCTACTTGTCTGAAGTTCTTTAAATCTTCAATAGTTAATCCATAACCAAATAAATGTAGTAATGAATACTCTAACATTGAACCATGTCCAGCTGAAAGAATAAATCTATCTCTATTATCCCAATTAGGATTCTTTCCATTATGATTCATCTTTTTCCATAAAGTATATGCCATACTTGCTGCTCCAAGTGGTAAACCTGGATGTCCTGATTTTGATTTTTGAATAGCATCTGCTGATAATGTTCTTATTGCATTAATTGTTAACTTATCTAATTCCCTAGTCATTAATAATCCCCCTATTTATTAAATGCTTCTTGCCAATCCTTTTTAAACTTTTCTAACCCTTGATCTGTTAAAGGATGTTTTATCATTTGCTTTACTAAATTATAAGGAACAGTTGCTATATCTGCTCCAGCTCTAGCAGCTTCTATAACATGTAGTGGATTTCTTACACTTGCAGCTATAATTTCTGTACTTATATCATGTATTTCAAATATTTCCGCAATAGTTCTTACAAGTTCCATACCATCCATAGATATATCATCAATTCTTCCTAAAAATGGACTTACATAAGTTGCCCCTGCATTTGCTGCTAAAAGAGCTTGATTTACTGAAAAAATCAAAGTAACATTTGTTTTTATACCTTCACTAGATAATACCTTAGTAGCTTTAAGCCCTTCTGCTGTCATAGGTATTTTTACAATCATATTTTTGTGGATAGCTGCAATTTTTCTACCTTCTTCTATCATTCCCTTTGCATCTTCACTTATAACTTCTCCACTAATTGGGCCATCAACTATTTCAGTTATTTCTTTAATAACTTCGTTAAAGTCTCTACCTTCCTTTGCTATTAATGAAGGATTAGTAGTAACTCCACATATAACTCCCATTTCATTTGCTTCTCTAATGTATTCAACATTAGCTGTGTCTAAAAAAAATCTCATTTTTAAATATCCCCCTTAAATTTTTTTCTACTTAATTTCTAAGAATTCTTCAATAGGTATCATTGCTGCCCCAAGCAAATACGATTCCTTGAAATTAGCAACACTGATACTGCAATTTTTTTCGTTTATAAACAAGTTATTTTTATAAACTTTTTCCCTTATGCTGTCTAGTTTACTTAATATTAAATCATTTATATCTCCACCTAAAATTACACTATTAGGATCTAATATCATTATTAAATTTGAAATTCCTACACTTAGAATATTAATATAATTATCAATTACCTCTATAGCTGACTTATCTTTGCTTATGTACCTTTTCTCTAATTCATCTATTTCACTTAAGTTACCCTCACTTAATTTGTTATACTCTTCTAATAATGTAGCTTTAGAAGTATAAGCTTCTAGACATCCTTTAGCTCCACACTTACACTCTTTTCCATCAATAACAACCTTCATATGTCCCATTTCACCTGAAGCATTATTTTCACCTCTATAGACTTTCCCATCTATTATTATTCCAAGACCCAATCCATCTGTTATAGATATATAAAGTATATTATTAGATTTGCTTCCCTTATTTAAGAATTCATAATATGCAGATAAATTTGCTTCATTATCAACATATATTGGCACATTTAAATAAGAAAACTTTTCCTTAATGTTAAATTCTTTAACACCTAAAAGATAACAATTTTTAATAGTTCCAGTACTAAAATCCACAATACTAGGAATAGATATTCCAACACCTAATAACTTTTCACTACTAACATCATTTTTCTTCATAATAATATTAATATTCTCTTTTATTAAATCAACTATATTCTCTATTCCATCTTCAGAGTATCTTACCTTTATTCCATCAACTACTTCTTTTTTAAGGTTTACAAGAGATAGCTTTACATGCCTTGGAGTAACTGCAACTCCAATAGAGAACTTAGAGTTTTCATTTATCCTAAAAGATATTGCTTTTCTTCCACCAGTAGATTCTAATGATCTTACCTCTTCTACAAATCCTTCATTTTTAAGTTCAGTAATATTTGTAGAAACAGTAGTTATACTTATATTTAATATTCTAGATATATCTAGTTTAGTTATTTCTTCTTTTTGTAATAATAATGATATTATTCTCTTCCTATTAGTTTCTTTTATCTTACTATGATTTACTTGTACCAAGTCTTAACTTTCTCCTCTCAAAAGTCATTTTTTTGCAATAGCAGTTTTATTTGATAATACCACTATTGTAAAAATTTTTAAATACCAAAATCTTTAATTCTTTTGTATGATGAATTATATAATTCATAGACTTTTTTATACTCCTCCTTTAACTCTTCGTTTGGTTGTACTTTACTACCACCCTTCATTATCTTTTCGCAAGCTTCTTCTACTGATTTATATATACCAGCTCCAACAGCAGCAAGTATTGCAACTCCAAGTGCTGGACCTTCTGAAGCTTTAATGGTAGTTAATGAGTAATTAAATATATCTGCAAGTATTTGACTCCAAATCTTGCTTTCTGCTCCACCACCACTTATTCTTATATCTTCAATTTTTACATTCATATCTTCGATTATATCCAAGCAATTTTTCAAACTAAAACTAACACCTTCTAAAATTGCTCTTATAAAGTCATCATGATTATTTATAAGTGATACTCCAAGAAAAGCTCCTTTTACATTTGGATCTAAATGTGGTGTTCTTTCTCCCATTAAGTATGGTAAATATACAACTCCATTTGAGCCAGGTTTTGATTTTGCAGCCTTTTCTGTTAAAATATCATACACATTTCTTCCTAAGCTTTCACTTTCCTCTATTTCCTTTTCACAGAAAGTTCTCTTAAACCAATTTAATGAAAGCCCTGCTCCTTGAGTTACACCCATAACGTGCCACTTATTAGGTACAGCGTGACATAATGTATGAACTCGTCCATATTTATCAAACTTAGGTGTATCTGTAGATGCAAATACAACTCCTGAAGTACCTATCACTGTAGATATAACACCTTCTTTTACTATTCCATTTCCAATAGCACCAGCAGCTTGATCTCCTGCACCTCCAACTACAGGTGTATCCACAGCTAACTTAGTTAAATTAGCAGCTTCTTTAGTAACTTTTCCACTAACCACTACAGATTCATAAACATCCGCTAATATAGATTTATCTATTTCTAATGCAGAAAGTAATTCTTCACTCCAATTTCTTGTATTTATATCTAGCATCTGCATTCCACTAGCATCAGATACTTCTGTAGCAAATACACCAGTTAATTTAAATCTTATATAATCCTTTGGTAATAAAACTTTTTTTATTTTTTTGTAGTTTTCTACTTCATTGTTTCTAACCCATAGTAACTTTGAAAGCGTAAACCCTGTTAAAGCTGGATTTCCTGTTATCTCTATAAGTTTTTCTTTTCCTATAGTTTCTGTTATATATTCACACTCTTTCTCAGTTCTTTGGTCACACCATATTATGGATTTTCTGATTACTTTATTATCTTCATCTAATAAAACTAATCCATGCATTTGACCACTTAATCCAATTCCTTTTATATCAGAAGCTTGTACTTTACTGTCTTCTATTACTCCCTTTATTCCCTTAACACAAGCTTCCCACCAGTCTTCTGGATCTTGTTCTGCCCATCCTGACTTTGGTTGATACAATTTATATTCAAAAGTTTTTGTTTTTATTGTATTTCCAAACTCATCAAATAAAGCTGTTTTTGTTCCTGAAGTTCCTATATCTAATCCCAAAAGATATCTCATAAAAATCCTCCACAATAAACTCACTAAGATTTTAAAATACTTTTTAAATGTACTTTAATAAGTTTATTTTACAATTATATCCACTCTTAGTCAACCGTTTTCATTTAATTATTTATATTTTTTTCTATATCATTTTCTCCTGTTTCGTTTTTTAATAGCTTCCCTAAATATGTACTATTATAATTGAAGATTTTGGAAATAGACGATTACATATTTTTCTCCAATAACGTCATGTATCAGGAACGATTTAATAATCTTACTCCTATAGAAGTAAGACAAGCTACAATGACTTCAACAGTCCCTGTACAATATCCGATACCTGAAAATAAACGCATCTTAGCATACAAGGCTATGCTAGCGAAAAAAATGAAAAATCGAATAGAAAATGCGACCTTATCTAAGATCGCATTTTCTTGAAAAATTTTATTTTGTCTGTCTACTTGACAGGGGTCTGTTCAGACTTTTGATACATCCCCTCTTCTTTGTTTAGTTAGAATACTTTTCCTTAATAGACGATTCTAAGGAAACTATCATTTTGTATTCAATTTTCATTATTAAATATGCTATAACACTTGCTCCAAATAATACTCCAACTAAAGATAAACTAGTTAATCTTATTAATCCCAGAACAATTATTATAATTGATATTGATGTCAAACTTATATATGGCTTCTTAAAAAGTAAAACAATTGCCATTTGAAAAGTATGCACTATCTTTAAATTATATCTTGCTATCAAAGGATAAATATAAAATCCAATTACTAATACCAATACTATGTATACTAAAAATACATATGATAAAATCTTTTGGCCATTTGAATTAAAATAAGACATATCTACATACCCTATAGCAATTAATGAATTTAAAATTGTTGCCATAGCAATACCTTGTATCAAATTTAATTTGTAAAAGTGAAAAAAATCTTTAAATGGTGTAGTATCTTCTCCTGAAATTACCCTTAACATAACTGAACATAAAGTAGCTACTGCTGGGCCTAATAATATTGAAAATAGTAAAAATACGGGCAATGAAGTATTCTTTCCTTCCAGCAAACTATATATTATTAATGGAGATATAACTAATAAAAAAAATATATTAATCATAAAGAAATAAAATATATAATTAATTATAGAATATAACTTATTATCTATTAGCCCTCTTTTGTTCCCCATAATATTCCCCCTTTCATTCAAATCATATTTTATCATTATTAGAATTTTATGTAAATTAGGTGAAATTAATAAAGAGCACCCTCTCAAATAATCAACTGAAAGGATACTCTTCATTAATTTTATTTGTAAAAAAGGGTTATATTTATAGTAAACTTTGCTTTTATAATAACAAAGTTTATCTGATAAACTATTAAAATGGATTTTCTGTTTTATAAGGAACTGATTTTGGATTATTATATCCAACTTCCTTAACTCCTAAATATCTAAATAAATTAAATATAGCTTTTCCAAAATGACCAAAAGCAACAGCTCCATGATGAGGGAATCTATTTTGAATTAATACATGTCTATAGAATCTTCCCATTTCAGGAATAGCAAATACTCCTATTGCTCCAAAGGAACGAGTAGAAACTGGTAATACTTCACCTTCTGCAACATAAGCTGTAAGTTCAGCATCCGCATTACTTTGTAATCTAAAGAAAGTTATTTCACCTGGCATGATATCACCTTCTAAAGTTCCTCTTGTTATATTAGGTTCTTGATTTGGTTCTAAACTTCTTGCCATAATCTTTTGATTTTTCATTTCACAGAATGATAACTTCTTAGATGATGTATTTCCACAATGGAATCCCATAAATGTGTCCTTTAATGTATAATTAAATTTATCTTTAATTTCACTTTCATACATATCTCTAGGAACACTATTATTTATATCAAGTAAAGTTACTGCATCTTCACTAACACATGTACCTATATATTCACTTAAAGCTCCATATATATCAACTTCACAAGAAACTGGTATTCCTCTTCCTGTTAATCTACTATTTACATAGCAAGGTACAAATCCAAATTGTGTTTGGAATGATGGCCAACATTTATTTGCAAAAGCAACATATTTTCTTGATCCCTTATGTTCTTCCATCCAGTCTAATAAAGTTATTTCATATTGAGCAAGCTTTGGCAAAATACCAGCCATCTTATTTCCTTCACCAAGCTCTTCTTCCATATCCTTTACAACTTCAGGAATTCTTTGATCATTTTCATGTTCATTAAATGCTGCATATAAATCTAATTCTGAATTTTCTTCTATTTCCACACCTAAGTTATATAATTGCTTAATAGGTGCATTACAAGCTAAAAAGTCTTGTGGACGAGGACCAAAAGATATAATCTTTAAATCACTTAAACCAACTATAGATTTTGCTACAGGTTTAAATTCTTTAATCATTTCAGCTACTTCACTTGCTGTTCCAACTGGATATTCTGGTATATATGCTTTTATGTTACGAAGACCTAAATTATAACTTGCATTAAGCATTCCACAATAAGCATCTCCTCTACCGTCCATTAAACTATCTCCAGCTTCTTCTGCTGCTGCCACAAACATAACAGGACCATTAAATTCTTTTGCTATTAAAGTTTCTGCTGTTTCAGGTCCAAAGTTACCTAAGTAAACCACTAAAGCGTTTACATTAGCTGCATTAATTTCTGATAATGCTTTTCTCATATCTAATTCGTTTTCTATAGTTGTTTCACATTCAAAAATCTCTTCTCCCAATTCTTTATAAGCTTTAACTACCTCTTGTCTACGTCTAATTGATAACTCCATTGGAAAGCAATCTCTACTAACTGCAACTATTCCTAACTTTAATTCTGGTACATTAATCATTTTTTATTCCCCCTAAATCTTCATTTATATTAAATCGAAATATTTTCTCCTATTAATCCTATGAAAGCGCCATCTTCTTCTAATCCACTTTCTTTATGTGCAATTAACCACTTATTCTTTGCAAATAATAATGCATCTTCTCCTAAAGATTCAACCTTATTTTCTAAAGGTAAATTAGTATCCCTTGGTAAAACCACAACACATCTAAATCCTCCATCAGAAGCATTACATGGAGCATAGTGAAGAGTTGTTGCAAATACTTCAATAATTGTTCCTGCTGGAACTAAAAAAGCTTCTATTTTTGAAGTATCATAAGTATAATTTTCCTTTATATCCTGCTGTGATCCTATTAATAAAATAAGATCATTTACTGCTATGTTTATTTCTGATGAACGATGATATTCAACAGCATTTAATAAATGATTATTACCATTGCAATATCCTATTTGAATATCTAATCCACCATATTCCCTATCTTTTAAATCCTTAGCTATTTCTAATTCTTCTAACTCTCTAATAGATGGCTCATATATAACATCATTAGGTAATGGTGTATCTTTCATTACTTCTAATATCTCTTTACAATTATAATTTTCTAATACCCTACCATATTTTCTGAATTCAATATCAGTAACTTTTCTAATAACCACTTAATTAACCTCCCGCCTTAAACATTTTTAAAAATACTTTTTAAAAGTCCTTTAATAAGTTCATTGTAAACCCATACCATTTCGTAGTCAATACCTTTTATAGAAAAATATAACATTTATTTTAAAATCCATATCTTTTATAGTTTCTAACATAGCTACCTATTGGATTATGAAATAAAGACAATAAAACTTTTTAGTTACCATAACATCTAATCATTAATGACCTTAGTTTTATGTACACAAAAAAAGTTTTGTTATCTTTGTGGAACTGAGCCTTTTAACAAAGGGTCTAGAACTTCATCTTTTAGAAAATTTATTGGACGTTTTGAATTAGAGCTGTCTGAGCTTCTAGCGAGTTCTCTAATTCCGTCCTAGAAATTTTTTTAAAGATAGAAGTTCTCCCTGACGTCAAACCTGTCTCAGTGGAACAAAGCATAACAAAACTTTTTTAGTTACCATAACACTACCAGTTCATTAATTCCTTAATCTTATTAGTTAACTTAGTAGCTGCTTTTGTATGAGTTAAATTACTTGGATGCCAATCTGCTCCAAGTCCATCATTCATATCTTGAACATCAAATTTCATAGCAGAAACATTTTTATCAGAATATCTCATACTATAAATCAAACTTGCTCTCATTACTGCTGGATATAAAGAATCTCCCATTGTACCTAATGTACATAAAATTTTAGCATTTGGGTTATTGCTACGAACTTGTTTTAAAAATTCTACATAAGCATCTACAAATTCTTTTTGTTTGTTTTTATCTTCCTTACAATAACTTGAATCATTAGTACCAAGATTAATAACTATTATATCTGGTTTAAAGTTATTAAAATCCCATGAGATTGAAGCAGGATCTACTGTATTAGCAAAACGTCCATAAGAAAATCCTAATTTTTCATAATACTTAGGTACTAACTGATCTACATTCTTAGCTCCTGATGTATAACCTGATATTATTCCATATCCACTAAATGGTACAGCGCTATAATCTGCATCTAGAAGGTTTGCTGTTTTATAAGCATAAGTTTTAGAAAAATCTTCAGTATCTGTTTTAAAACCTTCACCTTGATTTTTAGCATCTACACCATATCCACATGTTATTGAATCTCCTATAAATTCAATTTTATGCTTTTTTTCCTTTACTGGATGTATTCCATCCTTTGAAGTTACGTTAATGTTCTTAATACCAATAGTTGAATTAGCAGATTCTGAAAGCTTTATTATTTTAACATCTGCTGTTTCTTCTTCTTCAGATTCAAAAACAGTATAAGTTTTTTCTTCCTCTGTTAACATAGTATCTACGACTAATTTATCATTAACATAAATAGCAAACCTAGCTCTACTATTTGATGCCACCATATAGTCCCCTACCATTGTTATTTCAGCCTTTTTCCCTGTAAACTCAAATTCAGCTCCTGCTCCTGATAATGAAAACCATAAAGCATCTTTATAAAAATATGTTCTTCCTATTAATTTAACATTAGTACTATCTGCCAAGAATTCTTGGCTTTTTAATGCATCATTTGTTGCTGCATATGCATTTAAATTTAATACTGAAAATATCATAATCAAAAACATTACAGCAATCTTCTTTAAATTTTTCATAAAATTCCTCCTCAACTTTTTTCCAAATAATTCTATCACTTATACGACGTTACTTTACATTACAATTCCTTAAATCCCCTTTTTACTTCTTAAAATTTTTAACGCAAATATTTACAAAATAAACGATATTTTATTTATTAAGTCATGTATATATTTTTTCTTTATATGCAATTATCCCAAATTAATATTATTAAGTTTTATGTTTTACAACTATTTTTTTAATACTTTTTTTAAAAAATAGTTGCTTTATCAAAATTATGAGAATATAATAATAAATAATTTAAAGAGCTTTTAATAAGTCGATGATGAGGAGAGTAAATACTTATTTGATTTAAAGCGAGCTAGGGATGGTGCAAGCCTAGTATGATGTTTGTATGGAAGAACACCTTTGAGACGCTAACCGAAATGAAAAAAGTAGACTTAGCCGGTAGTCAACCGTTAAAATGACTAGGTATTAAAGTTGAGATACTTTTGTACCAATATGAGTGAGCTAAAGCTAATTTAGGGTGGTACCGCGGATTTCCGTTCCTATACGTAAGTATAGGAACTTTTTTTATACCTCCATACATATGTAACCTAAATCTATCTCTAGCTAACTAGGGTGGCACCACGGATTTATTCGTCCCTATGTCCTTCTATCTTTGATGGACATAGGGACATTTTTTATTAGAAGCTACAATGTAAGAAATTTAAGGAGGCTATAAACTATGGAAAGAATTTATGTTGAAGATATTAAAGAATCAAAAGAAAGTACAGTATTTGTAAAAGGATGGGTTCATAAAATTACTGAACTTAGCACAATTTCATTTGTACACTTAAGAGATAAAACAGGAATAATCCAATTAGTTATGGATAAAACTGAATCAAAAAAATTAAAACTTGAAATGTGTTTAGAAGTTATAGGAGAAAAAGTTATAAATGAAAAAGCTCCTTCAGGTATAGAAATAAACGTTAAAGAAATTACAGTTATAGGAGATGTATTTTATGATAAACTTCCATTCTCTATTAATGGATTCAAACAAAAAACATCCCTTGAAAAACAATTAGACTATAGAGGATTAGCTCTAAGAAGTCCAAAAGAGCAAGCTATTTTTAAAGTTCAAGAAACTATAACAGATGCTTTTAGAGATTATCTTAAATCAAAAAGATTTTCTGAAATTCATACACCAAAAGTAATCTCATCTAGTACAGAAGGTGGATCTGAAATGTTCACAGTTGATTACTTTGGAAGACGTGCATTTTTAGCACAAAGTCCTCAATTCTATAAACAAATGATGGTAGGCGCTGGATTTGAAAGAGTTTTTGAAGTAGCACCTGCTTATAGAGCTGAACTTCATAATACTTGGAGACATTTAAATGAATATATAAGTCTTGATATAGAAATGGGATTCATTAAAGATGAAACTGAGCTAATGGACTTAGAAGAAGGATTTTTAAACTATTTGTATGAGATTTTAAAACAAAAATGTTCAAAAGAGTTAGAAATGTATTCAGTTACTCTTCCTGAAAAATTAGAAATTCCAAGAATTCCTTTAGCTAAAGCTCATGAAATTCTTCTTAAAGAATACGGAAAGAAATCCCCTGGTGGTAACATCGATGCTGAAGGTGAAATCTTAATTTGTAAATATACTAAAGAAAAATATGGATGTGACCTTGTGTTTCTTACAGAATACCCTATAGCAAAAAGACCTATGTACGCTATGCCTGATAGTGAAAAACCTGGTCTTACTAAGAGCTTTGACCTTATATATAACGGACTTGAAATTACTACAGGTGGACAAAGAATTCATAACTATGAAATGTTAAAAGAAAACATTAAAAAGTTTGGTTTAAACCCTGAAGATTTTGGTTTCTACTTAGAAACATTTAAATATGGTATGCCACCTCACGGAGGACTTGCTATCGGTCTTGAAAGACTTACCTTAAAGATTTTAGGACTTGAAAATATTAGAGAAGCTACATTGCTTCCAAGAGATTTAAAGAGATTAGAACCATAGGAGGATTAAATAATGAAAGTTGAAATTAAAGATGTTGAATATATAGCTAAACTTGCAAAATTGCAATTTACAGAAGAAGAAACTGAAAAACTTGCTAAAGAATTTGAAAGTATATTATCTCATTTTGAGTCTATTGATAAATTCGATTTAAGTGACATAAATCTAGACCTTTTGTCAGATGATTTAAAACCAGTACTTAGAAAAGATGAAGTTAAACAATTTGAAGATAAAAAGAAATTATTCCAAAATGTTAAATCTATGAAGGATACTGCAATAATGGTTCCTAAAATTATTGAATAGGCGGTGAACATATTATGAAAATTGAACAAATGGATATATCCCAAATTAAAGATGGAATTAAAGACGGAAGTTTTACTGCTGTAGAAGTTATTACTTCTCTACTTAAAAGAATAAAAACAGTTGATCCTAAGGTAAAGTCTTACCTTAAATTATGTGAAGAAAGTGCTTTAAAACAAGCAAAAATTGTTGATGATAAAATAGCAAAAGGTGAACCTGTTGGTGCTCTAGCTGGTGTTCCTATAGCTATTAAAGATAATATTTGTATTGATGGAGTTACTACTACTTGCGCTTCAAAAATGCTTGAAGATTTTGTACCTCCTTATAATGCTACTGTAATAGAAAAACTTCTAAAAGAAGATGCAATAATAGTTGGAAAAACTAATATGGACGAGTTTGCCATGGGGTCTTCTACTGAAAACTCTGCATTCCAAGTAACTAGAAACCCTTGGGATCTAGAAAGAGTTCCTGGTGGTTCTTCAGGAGGATCTGCTGCCTCAGTAGCTGCTGGACTTGCACCTATCTCATTAGGTTCAGATACTGGAGGATCTATTAGACAACCAGCTGCTTTTTGTGGAGTTGTTGGTCTTAAACCTACATATGGTCTAGTTTCAAGATTTGGACTTATAGCTTTTGGTTCTTCTTTAGATCAGATAGGTCCTTTCTCAAAATCAGTTAAGGATGCTGCCTTAACACTTCAAGTTATCCAGGGTGATGATAAACTTGATTCAACTACTAACAAAGATGATATTCATACTGAATATTTACCTACTATTGCAGATGGTGTAAAAGGAATGAAAGTAGCAGTTCCAAAGGAATTTTTCAAATCTGCCCTTGATGATGAAATTAAGAATTCCTTATTAAACACTATGGATTTACTTAAATCTTTAGGAGCTGAAGTTACTGAAATTTCTCTTCCTATTACTGAAGAAGGTTTATCTGCTTACTATATAATTTCTTCTGCAGAAGCTAGTTCAAACTTAGCTAGATTTGATGGTATTAGATATGGTTATAGACCAAAAGATTTTACAAGTGTTGATGAATTAATGTTAAAGTCAAGAACTGAGGCCTTCGGCCCTGAAGTAAAAAGAAGAATTATGCTTGGAACTTATGCTCTATCTTCTGGATACTACGATGCTTATTATAACAGAGCTCAAAAACTTAAAAAGAAAATAAAAGAAGAATTCAAAAAAGTATTTGAGGAATATGATATTATTTTAAGTCCAACATCCCCTACTTTACCATTTAAATGTGGAGAAAAAGTATCTGATCCATTACAAATGTATTTAGCTGATATTTATACAATAAATATTAATCTTGCTGGTATTCCTGCTATTTCATTGCCTGTAGCTAAAAGCAAATCAGGTCTACCTATAGGCCTACAAATACTTGGACCTCATTTTGGAGAAGAAAAAATATTTAAAGTAGCTTATTCTATAGAACAAGAAGTCAAAATGACTACTCTTGCACCAATAGCGTAAGTATAGAAAGGAAGATTGAATATGAGTTTAGAAACTGTAATAGGTCTTGAAATACATGCCGAATTAAAAACTAAAACTAAAATTTTCTGTTCCTGCTCTACTGAGTTTGGTACAGAACCAAACCATAACACATGTCCTATATGTTTAGGACTACCAGGTACTCTTCCTGTTCTTAATGAGGAAGTAGTTGCTTTAGCTATTAAGGCTGGAAAGGCTTTTCATTGTGATATAAATAAATTAAATAAAATGGATAGAAAAAACTACTTCTACCCTGACCTTCCAAAAGCATATCAAACATCCCAATTTGACTTACCTTTATGCTCAAATGGATATGTAGAAATAGATGTTAATGGAACTACTAAAAAAATTCGTTTAAATAGGATTCATATAGAAGAAGATGCAGGTAAACTAGTTCATGATGATGAAGATAACGTATCTTATATAGACTATAACCGTGTTGGCGTACCTCTTATAGAAATGGTTTCTGAACCAGACCTCCGTTCCCCTCTAGAAGCCGTTACTTATTTTAAAACTATTAAGTCAATCTTAGAATATGCAGACATTTCAGATTGTAGAATGGAAGAGGGTTCTTTAAGATGTGATGCTAATATTTCTATTAGAGAAGCTGGATCAGATAAGTTTAATACTAAAGTTGAAATGAAAAATATAAGTTCATTCAAAGAACTTCAAAAAGCTCTTGAAAAAGAAGAAAAACGTCAAAGAGAATTATATACCTACGGGGAAGAATATAAAATCAAACAAGAAACTAGAAGATGGGATAGCGGAAAAGGAAGAACAGTCCCTATGAGAAGTAAAGAAGATGCTCACGACTACAGATATTTCCCTGAACCTGATTTAGTTCCAATTATAATAAAAGATGAACAGATTCAACAAATAAGTTCTACTCTACCTGAAATGCCCAAAGCAAAAAAGGAAAGATTTATCAGTACTTATGGATTATCTGAAAATGAAGTAGATATAATTATAGCTGATAAATTCCTTGCTGCTTTACTAGAAGATACTATCAAATTAGGCTCTAATCCCAAAACTATTTGCAACTGGATATTAGGTGATTTACTAAAACTTCTTAAAGAATACAATTCTGAACCTTGCTCTATAAGAATCACTGCTAATTCCTTAGATGAGCTTATTAAATTAATTGATGAAAATAAAATAAGTACTACAGTTGGTAAGGATGTATTTGAAGAAATGTTTAAAACAGGTAACTCTCCTATTAATATTGTGGAAGAAAAAGGATTATCACAAATTAGCGATACTTCAGAATTAGATGCCATCATTAATGGCATATTAGATATAAACCCTAAATCCATTGAAGATTTTAAATCAGGCAAACCTAAAGCTGCAGGTTTCTTAATGGGACAAATAATGAAAGCTACTAAAGGAAAAGCAAATCCTAAAATAGCCAATGAAATGTTAACAAAAGCTTTGGAAAAGCGTTAATAACTTAAAACAAGAGAATTTTAGATAATAATATTATTATTATATATTTATCTAGAATTCTCTTTTCTTAATTATTAATTCATTATTAAAATTATTATTTATATATAACATATCAATTTTTCTTAATTATCCACAATATAGTTGTGGATTTTGTTGATATTCCAATACCTTTTTATTATTTATCCACAGTTTTTATAACTTTATAAACTTATTTATGTTTATTAGCAACATACCCTGTGGATAATTTTTTTTTTTAGCCACTAACCAAAAAGTAAGTGTTCTAGTCATCTATATACATTTTTTTATCATATCCTCTACAGTTATCAACATCTTAATATATAATAATACATATCTCCTCATAATTATCAACACATTATCCACAAAGAAATCAACAGGTTTTTAACAAGTTATCCACACCCCCGTGTGGACTATGTGGATAACTTCCATTTTTTTACTTTAAGTAATAACTCATTTGTTTTGCGTATAATATTGTGCTAATATTTCACTATAAAGCGATTTCCAAGGAGGGATATAATGAATAATAAAAAAATTTTAGGTATTATACTAACACTTATTATCCTATCAGGAATATCTGTAGCATTATTTATGACATACTCAAACTCACAAAAAAATAATGATACAAATGTTTCTACAAATGATTCAAATGTTACTACCCAAGAAAAAGACGATACAAACACCACAGAACAAAAAGATGAAAACAAATCATCTAAAAATAGATTTGAAGGATTAGAAATGACAAAAGAAGATATAGGTATACCAGTACTATACTATCATTCAGTTCTTCCTGATTCAGAAGTAACAACAAGAAATGAAGTTACAATATCTCCAGAAAACTTAAAAAAGCAACTTAGTCTAGTTAAAGAACTAGGATATACCACTTTAACTATGTCCGAACTTAATGATTATATTGTGAATAATAAAGAAATCCCTAAAAAAAGTATTCTTATAACTTTTGATGATGGGTATGCAGACAATTATGTTCATGCTTTTCCAATCTTAAAAGAATTAGATATGAAAGCAACTATATTTGTTATATCATCTGGTATAGATGGTGGTTACTATATGTCTAGCGATCAATTAAAAGACATGGTGAAATACGGAATAGATATAGAAAGCCATACTGTAAATCATGTTCATTTAAACACTTTATCTTACGAAGAACAACTAAAAGAATTAAAGGATTCAAAAGCTACTATCGAAAAGGTAACTAACAAAGAAGTACTTTCTATAGCTTTTCCTTTTGGAGATTTTAATAACGATACATTAAAGGCTGCTACTGATGCTGGTTATTCTGTTGCCTTTACTACAAATAAAGGCTTAGCTAATAGAACTGACAATAAAGTAGCACTAGACAGGATTTATGTAAGCTCAGAATATTCACTAGAAACCTTTAAAGATAGGCTTCTTAACACAAAAAAATAATGTAGTTAAATATTAAAAAAGATAAAATAATTAGCGTAATATACCATTCAAAATATAGAAATTATTCTAAAATCAAATAGTCTATATAAAGCTAATTTATTTTATCTTTTTACATCATAACATTATTAATGCTATAATATCCCTTTATATATTTCCACTTTATCCATATACAAATATCTATTTTCCCGCTTCTTTCTCTTTACGATTTATATTTACACTTTCATAAAGATTATGAACATTACCTGCATTATTCACCTTAACTTTAATTTGGTTATCTACAACATATTCACCTGTTTCTTCCAGAACACCATATCCTAATGCTTTTCCAGATATAGTTATCACAAGTCCATCCTTAGGTATCATTTCATTATCTTTTGCATATTCTATGCAATCCCTTATAACAATATCAATATCCTTATCTAACGGTTGCACAGAGTCTATTAACTTTTGTGCCTTTTCACTAGCTACATGTTCATATATAACCTTATTTCCTCTATTTATCTCCAATTTAACTTGAGACGTACCTGATAAAATTATTGTACTTTTAGCGTTATTGTAATCCTTATATGCTACATATGTAAAAAGTAATAAAATAGCAAATCCTATAGCTATGTGAAATTTATAATCTTTAAGACTCTTCTTTATTGGCCCATGAACACTACTTCCAACTTGTACATATCCCTCTTTCTTTATTCTTAAAAATTCTCCAGAGCTAGTTATAATTATAACTGACTTCTTTTCTACCCTAATAACAATCCCTCTATATATGTTATCATTCTCCTTTTCTTTAAAAGGTACTATAGATGTACTATCTTCAGCAATTTCAACATTAATATATTCTTGAATATATTTATAATTAGGGTTAGATAGTATAAATAAATAGGCTAATATATAATCTTGCCAGTTTTCTAAGAAGCTTCTTGATAGTCTTGTCATCCTTGCTAACTTATTAAAAGGCAATATTCTATTTTCTCTTATATAATCATATAACTCTAAGTCTTCTATAATATAATAGGCTACATTCAAAATAGTATTTCTATTTATATAACTTGGTCTATGACCTAACAAATCTTTCAAAAACACTCCATAAGAGTATAATTCCTCTAACATAAGGGCTATTTGTTGTTCTCTTGTTTTGTTTATTTCGTCTCCTACTTCTACCATTACTGATGCAGTAGAAAATATATATTTATTTTTCTTAAATACCCCCACCAAAATTCCATCCTTTCAATAATATATAAATTTTTTATACCTTTAAATTATATATACGTATTATATCACAGAAAACATTGTTGAGTTTTGTATACCTTAAAAGAAAATTAAATATATTATATATATACACATTAATTTTGAAAGGAATTTATAATGCACAAAAAAGTAATTTATGTTGATTTTAAATTTAGACACAAAAAAACTTCTCATGTGATATATTATCTAACAAATTCATTTTTTTCATTATACGAAAAAATAATTGATATTTTTTTCATAAATACAGAATATAAATCACCCCAAAAAATAAAAAAAGTTCAATAATTCTAATAAAATATGTTAGAATAAAAAAAAACTCTGAGGTGATTATATGAGAATTGGAATGGGATATGATGTTCACAAATTAGTAGAAAACAGAAAACTTATCCTTGGGGGAGTTACTATCCCTTATGAATTAGGTTTACTTGGACATTCAGATGCCGATGTTTTATTACACGCTATTATGGATTCTTTATTAGGAGCTGCTGCTCTTGGTGATATTGGCAAACATTTTCCTGATAATGATAATAAATTCAAAGGTATATCTAGTTTAGAATTATTAAAAGAAGTAAAAAAGCTTATATATAACAATGGTTATATAATAGGAAATATAGATGCCACAATTATTGCTCAAAAACCTAAAATGGCTCCTTATATTAATACTATGAGAGAAAACATAGCAGCAACTCTTAATATATCAGTAGATCAAGTAAATATAAAAGCTACTACTGAAGAAGGTTTAGGTTTTACAGGGGAAGGTTTAGGAATATCTTCTCAAAGCATATGCCTATTAACAAAATAATAAATTCTTTAATAGTCAAACAAAACACACCTTAACTCGTATTCTTGTTAAGGTGTGTTTATCTATAAGATTTCTGTTAAATTTTTTTGTACTATCTTTTTAAAGGCATTACCTATTTTTTTATCTTTAATAGAATTTTTGCATATTTCAACCCACTCTTCTATAGTTACCCCAACTTTATTTTCAAAGTAATTCTCGTCTCCTGTTATCATAGTTGATTCAACTACAAAATTGCCAAGTTCTATTGGTGTTTTAAAAATCTTCATATATAAAAATTCTTTATTATTTCCAAACCAACTCTTATTAAATTCTCTAGTAAACTTCATCAACTCTATTAATATCCTATCCTTTGGCAGCTCCCACATCTTCTTAATCTTATTATAGTTACTTAACATAACCTTAGCTATTTCATCGGTAATTAAACCTACTTTTAACCCCTCATCAACTATATCTTCAACTGATTGATATGGAATTTTAGTTATCATTCTCTTTTTACCATGAATCCATTTATAAAAAGCTTCTTGTAAGAATGAATACTGTATGTACCCTAGTAAAACCTTTACATCAGGAAAATATGCATATATATTTTCTATCCCACTATTCTTAGTAAAAATAAGTGTATGAACATATAGTGATTTTTCTTTAGGTGGCTCTTTCATAAACATATGTCCCCTAATTGTTTTATTCTCGTTTATAATATTCTCCCAATACTTGAAATAGTTATAGTTTTGTCTCACCTCTTATCACCATTCTTTCCATATGTAATATAATAAATATTATAGACTATTTAATGTTACTACTTACATTATTTAGTATATACTATTATTATACTTCTTGAAATATACCTTTTCAATGTGAAATAACAAATTAATCATATTATTCCAAAAATTCTACCAGCTTTTTCTCTTACAAAAATTTGAATTCAAATTATTTTTTTCGTATAATATATAATATAGAATTTAAGGAGGTTTATTATTGTTTTTTTGTGAGATTTGCAACCAAAAAGCTGATATTCACCATATAGTTCATAGAAGTGAAGGTGGCTTCGATATTAAAATCAACTATAAATATCTGTGCCCTAAACACCATAGAGGAAAGTATGGTCCTCATAAATCCTTAGTAGTTGATATTCAATATAAAATAGAGTTGCAAAATAAACTATATTCCCTACTTCCAAAGGATTACTATACAGCAAAAGAAATTAGAAGAATACTCAAAATACCTTCAAACACATTAAAAAGAATAACAAAAAATATTAAACTTTATAAGGAAGGATATAAACGGGATGATATAATATTTACTTTAATGGGAAATACCTTCTACAATGAAGAAACATTAGATAATATAAGACTTGAGCAATTATCTCAAAGTATTTAAAAAGATCTTCTTTCATTATTTTTGGATGTTTTTTTATTAAAGTAATACAAAAGTAAGCTCTCATAGTAAACTTAAAAGTTAACTTGAGAGCTTTTATTTTTGTTTTTTAATTTTAGGCAAATAAAAAAAGTATCTATAAACTAGATACTTTAAATGGAGCGGGTAGTGGGAATCGAACCCACCTTTCCAGCTTGGAAGGCTGGAGTATTACCGATATACGATACCCGCACATCCCTGCTACAAGAATTATTGTATAGCATGTTTCTATAAAAATCAAGACTTTTTTATTACTTTTTTTATTTTTTTATCTTTACTTGTTTTTGGTGATTGTTTACTATAAAAATATATATACTTAGGAAGTCATAATATATGTTTAATACAGATACTTTTAAAGATATTTTTTTTAAGACTTTCAATGCAAATGCTGAAAATATATACTTCTCACCAGGAAGAGTTAATTTAATTGGTGAACATACAGATTATAACGGAGGTAACGTCTTCCCTTGTGCTCTTTCCATAGGAACTTATGCTATTGTTTCTAAAAGAGATGATAATAATGTAGTTTTTAATTCATTAAATTTTAAGGAACTCGGAACAATCTCTTTCAATCTTGATAATATGACTTATAATAAAAATCATAATTGAACAAACTATCCTAAAGGAGTTATTAAAACCTTTGAAAATTATTGTTTTAAATCATTGCATGGATTTAATATTTTTATATACGGAAATATTCCTAATGGCTCTGGGCTCTCCTCTTCTGCTTCTATAGAGTTACTTATGGCTGTAATACTAAAAGATTATTTTAACTTTGATACTGATATGATTACTATGGTTAAATTGTGCCAAGAAGCTGAAAATAAATTTATAGGTGTTAACTGTGGAATAATGGATCAATTTGCTATAGGTATGGGAAAAAAGGATAATGCTATTCTTCTTGATTGTAATACTTTAAAATACTGCTACAGCAAAATAAATATGAAAAATTATAAATTAGTTATCGGTAATACCAATAAAAAACGTGGTTTAGCTGATTCTAAATATAATGAGCGTAGAGCTGAATGTGAATGTGCATTGGAATACTTACAAAAAGTTTCAAACATTACTACCCTTGCTGATTTTACTTGTGAAGAATTTGAAAAATTAAAATTCAATATCCCAGATGAAACAAAAATAAAAAGAGCAAAGCATGCAGTCTATGAAAACCAAAGAACATTACAAGCTGTAAAAGCCCTTGAAAATAATGATTTAGCCTTATTTGGAAAACTTATGAATGAGTCTCATATTTCATTACGGGATGATTATGAAGTAACAGGATTAGAATTAGATACTCTTGTTTCACTTGCCTGGGAGACTAAAGGGGTTATAGGTGCACGTATGACAGGTGCTGGATTTGGAGGGTGCACCGTTAATTTAGTAAAAGAAGATTGTATTCCTAATTTTATTTCTGAGGTAACTAAAAAGTACAAAAAAATAATAGGATACGAACCCAACTTTTATGTTGTTTCTATCTCTAACGGAACTAGAAAACTTTCTTAAATATACATTGACATATATATTTAAAAAAATTATAATTATTTTGTTGAATAATATAAAACGTTGAAGAGAAGAGTAAGTTAATACTTCATTTTCAGAGAAAAGATACATTTGCTGAGAGTATCTTTAAATGAACTTAACTGAAGACCACCTCTGAGTGACTCTAATAAAGTCCGTCATTATCACGTTACGATAATTTATTTAAAGTGACCTTAGATTTTTTATGTCTTAGGTAATTAGAGTGGAACCACGGATATTACTTCGTCTCTATTTTTAGAGAGCGAAGTTTTTTTATTCTGTAAATTTTAATTTTTATATATATGAGAGGAGTTTTTTTTATGATTAAAGTAACTTTAAAAGATGGCTCTGTTAAAGAATTTGAAGCTGGTGTTTCAGTTTTAGACGTAGCCAAAGGAATTAGTGAAGGTTTAGCAAGAAATGCTTGCTGTGGTATTGTAAATGGTAAGGTAGTTGATCTTCGTGAAACTATAAATGAAGATGTTGAACTTAGTATATGTACATTTGATTCTCAAGAAGGAAAAGATGCTGTAAGACATAGTATATCTCACGTATTAGCTTATGCTGTTAAGAGATTATTCCCTGAAACAAAATTAGCTATTGGACCTTCAATAGAAACTGGTTTCTACTATGACTTCGATAGAGATAACGCATTCTCTGCTGAAGACTTAGAAAAATTAGAAGCTGAAATGAAAAAGATAATAAAAGAAAATCCTTCAATAGAAAGATTTGAACTTCCAAGAAATGAAGCTCTTGAATTAATGAAAGATGAACCTTATAAGGTTGAATTAATAAATGATCTACCAGAAGATGAAATAATTTCATTCTATAAGATGGGTGACTTTACAGACCTTTGTGCTGGTCCTCACTTAATGTCAATTAAAAATGTTAAAGCTATAAAACTTATAAGAAGTGCAGGTGCTTACTGGAGAGGAAGCGAAAAGAATAAAATGCTTTCAAGAATCTATGGTACTGCATTCTTAAAGAAAGCTGACTTAGATGCTCATTTAGAAGCTTTAGAAGAAGCTAAAAAGAGAGATCACAACAAATTAGGAAGAGAATTAAAATTATTTACAACTGATGAAGCTGTAGGTCAAGGTCTTCCTCTATTAATGCCTAAGGGAGCTAAAATAATACAAACACTTCAAAGATGGGTTGAAGACGAAGAAGAAAGAAGAGGTTATGTATTAACTAAAACTCCTTATATGGCTAAGAGCGATCTTTATAAGATTTCAGGACACTGGGATCACTATAAAGATGGTATGTTTGTACTTGGAGATGAAGAAAAGGATGATGAAGTTTTCGCTTTAAGACCTATGACTTGTCCATTCCAATACACAATATACAATGCAGAACAACATAGTTATAGAGATCTTCCTGTAAGATATTCTGAAACTTCTACTCTATTCAGAAACGAAAACTCTGGTGAAATGCACGGACTTATAAGAGTTAGACAATTTACTCTAGCAGACGGTCACCTTATAGTTACACCAGAACAACTGGAAGATGAGTTCAAGGGAGTAGTTGAATTAATTAAATATATCATGGAAACTTTAGGAATTGCTGATGATATAAGCTACAGATTCTCTAAATGGGATCCAAATAACACTGAAAAATATATCAATGATCCAGAAGCTTGGAATAGAACTCAAGATATAATGAGAAATATCTTAGACCACTTAGAAATAGATTACGTTGAAGCTGATGATGAAGCTGCATTCTACGGACCAAAACTTGATATTCAATTCAAGAACGTTCACGGAAAAGAAGATACAATCATAACAGTTCAAATAGACTTTGCTCTAGCTGAAAGATTTGATATGAGCTACATTGATAAGAACGGAGAAAAGAAACGTCCATACATCATTCACAGATCATCAATCGGATGTTATGAAAGAACTTTAGCTATGCTTATAGAAAAGTATGCTGGTGCTTTCCCAACATGGCTTGCTCCAGTTCAAGTTAAGGTTCTTCCAATCTCAGATAAGTACAATGATTATACAGAATCAATTGTTAAGAGATTCAAAGATCAAGGTGTTAGAGTCGAAGCTGACTACAGAGCCGAAAAGATTGGTTACAAAATAAGAGAAGCTAGATTAGAAAGAAGCCCTTATATCCTAGTTGTTGGTGAACAAGAAGCTGCTAATAATACTGTATCAGTAAGAAGTAGAAAGAACGGCGACGAAGGAAGCATTGATTTAGTTGAATTTGAAGCTAGACTATTAACTGAAATAGCTAATAAAGAAAGATAATTATTACTTTTAAAAGATACATCAATATTTTTGATGTATCTTTTTTTCGTTTTACAAACCTGTCATTGATTTCTTTTTAATATATGTAAAACAAATCAAGCTTGATTAAACAAACAAAATACATATAACTTAGTAGGAATTTAAAATGGCAGAAAATATGAATACAAACGCAAAAACAATCTATGACTTTTTTACAAAGAAAGGTTGGACAGCACAAGCTACATGTGCATTACTTGGTAATATGCAAGGTGAATCTGGAATAATAGCAGATATAAATCAAATTGGTGGAGGATCAGGTTACCCATTAACTTTTAAAGAATTTACTAAGAAAATACGTTGTTAAATCAGGAGACACTTTAAGTAGTATTGCAAGAAAATTTGGTGTTACTGTAGCTCAACTTCAAAAGTGGAACAACATTAAAGATCCAAATAAAATTTCTGTAGGACAAGTTCTTATAGTAAAAAAATAATCAATAAACCAAACTAGACATCCACTTTATTCAAATATATAAATAACCACACAAAAAGGACAGAGTTTTAGCCACTTCACTTACACTCTGTCCTTTTTTTATTTATTATAATATTCTTCTCTTAACATAGAATAGCATACAAGATCAACTAAAGTTCCATCAAATAGTTTATTTCCTCTTCTAAATGTTCCTTCATACTTAAAACCGCATTTCTCTATTACTCTCTTAGAATTTTGATTAAATCTAAAATGATATACTGATAAAACATCTAACTTTAATTCATCAAAAGCAAAAGCAATAACTGCTTTAGATGCTTCTGGAATTAATCCTCTTCCCCAATACTCCTCAGATAATACATATCCAATCATCTTGCTATTAACGCCTGTTCTAACACTATCCTTATGAAGTCCTATAGAACCTATAACTTTACCATTTTCCTTATATTCAATTGCCCATGTTTCATTAGCTTTTATAAAAGACATTAAAATTTTCTTAGATTCCTCTTTGCTAGTATGAGGTTTCCATCCTGCACTTGGTCCTATATTTTTAGTTTTTGCATATTCATAAAAATCATCCACATCATCGATGTTCCAATTTCTCAGTATTAACCTCTCAGTCTCAATCCTCTTCATTCCTTACAACCTTTCCAAAGATTCTTTGATATCATTTATTATATCGTCTATATTTTCAAGACCTACAGATAATCTAATAAGACCTGGTGTAATTCCTGCTGCTACCAATTGTTCATCTGTAAGTTGTCTATGAGTTGAACTGGCTGGATGAAGTACACAAGTACGAATATCTGCAACATGCACAACATTAGAAGCTAACTTTAATCCATCCATAAATTTAACTGCATTTTCTCTACTTCCTTTTATAGAAAAAGATATAACTCCACTACATCCCTTAGGTAAATATTTCTTAGCCAAATCATTATATTTATTATTTTCTAAAGTAGGATAATTAACAAATTCAACTACTTCACATTTATCAAGATACTCTGCTACCCTCTTTGCATTTTGACAATGTTTCTCCATTCTTACTGCTAAAGTTTCCAAACCTAAATTCAATAAAAATGCATCTTGAGCGGTTGGATAAGCTCCCATATCTCTCATAAGTTGAACTCTTGCTTTTGTAATATAAGCAGCTTTTCCAAAAGACTTTGTATATACTATTCCATGATAAGATTCATCTGGTTCTGTAAACTCTGGGAACTTTCCATTAGTCCAATCAAAGTTTCCGCTATCTACTATAACTCCTCCTAGCTGAACCGCATGCCCATCCATATATTTAGTAGTTGAATGAATTACTATATCAGCCCCAAATTCAATAGGTCTACAAAGAATTGGTGTTGCAAAAGTATTATCCACTACAAGAGGCACATTATTCTTATGTGCAACCTTAGCAAATTTCTCTATATCAAATACTGAAATAGCTGGATTTGCTATAGTTTCTCCGAAAACAACCTTAGTATTATCTTTAAATGCTTTTTGAATTTCTTCTTCTGATGCATCTTGATCTACAAAAGTACATTCAATTCCAAACTTCTTAAATGTAACTGCTAAAAGATTAATCGAACCTCCATATATACTTGCTGCACTTACTATATGATCCCCTGCATTAAGTATATTTAATAATGCTATCATCGTAGCTGCTTGCCCTGATGTAGTACAAAGTGCCCCTACTCCACCTTCTAAAGCAGCAATTTTCTCTTCTACAGCAGCTACTGTTGGATTAGAAATACGAGAATACATATGTCCGTCTACACTTAAATCAAATAACTTTCCAATATGTTCTGTTGAATCATATCTATATGTAGTACTTTGATATATTGGTAATGCATTTGGTTCTCCGTTCTTAGGTTTATATCCTTCATGTAAACACTTAGTTTCTATTTTCATTTGTATTAGCCCTCCTAAAAATAAAACCTCATAATCTAAACGAGGTTTCTTATTACTTAAATGTAATTATAATACACAAAACTATATTTATCTATATATTCTTTATTTATCCAACTATTTTTCAGTTAAGACTAAATCCGCCTTTATATCATGTGGTTCAGTAGGAACTTCATCAATTATCTGAAATTCATAACATAAAGCCACCTTAAAAATATTCTTATCCATATTCATTAGATATTTATCATAATATCCACCACCATAACCTATCCTGCCTCCCTGTTTATCAAAAACCACTCCAGGAAGAATAACTAGATCAATCTTATCTTTATCTATTTTATTTTTAAAGCTATCTGGTTCTAAAATTCCATATGTACCTTTCACTAAGTTATCTAATGAATTTATCTGTACAGCTTCCATAGTTTTTTCTCTTACATTAGTCTTAGGAACATATATATTTTTTCCCATATTTAAAAATTCTTTTATATATTTATATGTATCTATTTCGCTGCCATATCCTATATAAATAAAAATATTTTTAGCTTCTTTAAACTTTTGTAGATTCATCAACTTTTTTTTTATTACTAAATCCATTAAATTCTTTCTACTTAATTCTACACTATCTCTCTTTTGTATCATTTCTCTTCTAAGAGATTTCTTATCCATATCTATTTCCTTTCATTAATCAAAATATCTCTAAGTATTGAAGCAGCTGCATTCTTAACACTTGATTCTCCTCCAATAAAAACCATATCTCCTAAAGTATCTGTTATATAATGCACACCTTTATTTTTATTATCTACTGAAAACAAAGCACTGGTTTCATCTACAACCTCTGGTCCAACCTTAATTCTAATTTCTTCTTCTTCACTTATTGTTTTTCCAATAAGTTTAATCTTCTTCCCCTGACTATTAACTTCTTTTATTTCATCTATGCTTATATCTTCTATCCCTTTTATTTGGACATCTTTCAACTTAATTTCTGTCCCCATAAGAGCATTACAAATTATGACCATCTTAAGAGCAGTATCATAGCCTTCAACATCCAAAGAAAAGTCCTTTTCTGCTATACCTAATTCTATAGCTTCTTCTAAAGCTTCTTTATAAGTTTTTTCTCCCTTAGACATAGATGTTAATATATAATTACTTGTTCCATTTAATATTCCTTCTACGCTCTTTATTTCACTACCTGCGCAATCATATACTCCTCCTGTTATACTAGGAAGTGCAGCTCCTGTTGTACATCCTATTCCAAGGAAAACCCTATTTATATCTGCTATAGCTTTTAAATTTTTATAATCCTTTGCTATAGGCCCCTTATTTCCTGTAATTACATTTATTCCTCTACTTAATGCTTCCTGTATATAAGATAAGGCTGGTTCTCCTGTTTCTATATTAGTAGGAGTAAGCTCAACTAAATAATCAATTTCCTCATCTATAATATATCTAAAGGTCATTCCCTCTTTCCAAGCTTCATGTTCCTTTATATTATCTTCAAAATTAATAACACTATCTAAATCCAGTCCCATTTCATCAAAAACACAACCATCACTTTTTAAGATAAACTTTATATTACATTCTATTGCCTTTTCTTTTAATAACCTTATAAAGGCTTTGGCTACTTTCCCATACCCAATTAAACCTATATTCATTTTATATACCTTCCCCAACTCTTAACATTATCCACAATATTTTTATCTTTATTTTATAATTATACATTTTTTTATATTTTTTTCAAATTTTGCTCCAACCTCTCTCATAACCATTTTCATAATTATTAATTATTATTTTATCAACATTATATAGATTTTTATTGATAATTTGTTATAATTATTACAATAATACAATAAATGTAATAAGAGGTGATAACTATGTCTATAAAAAAATTCATATCATTTTTAGTACCAATAGCTATTATAATTGCAATTTGCTTAAGTACAAATTTAAGTTTTTTATCCAAATCATATACTGGTTTTATTATTGATACTAAAAACAAAAAAATATTAAAAACATATCCAATAAAAATAAGTGGTACATATACAAAAAATACTGAAAATAAATTCAATGGCTATCTATTTCTTGATGGTGAAAGATATTATTTAACAGGAGATAATTCATTAAATGGCGATAAAGAGTTATTAACATTTAATACTCATAATAAAATAAATTCTAACTATAATTTTAATTCTTACAAAGACTTTAACAAGAATGATGATATTGAAATACATTCAGAAGATCCAAGCTCTTCTACCTTAACAATAGCAAGCAATGACACACTAGAAGAAGATATATTAAGTAAGATAAAATAATATATTTTGATGTTATGGTAACTAAAAAAGCGAATTTGTTGTTTGATTTCGGCATACTAGCTGGGATGAAATCAAATAATAAATTCGCTTTTTTCTGTGTACATAACATCAAGAGTACAAAATATTCATTAAAATAACGTTTTTTTCATGAGCTTAATATATATAACAACTTCTATTAAAATATAAAATAAACTATATAAAATAGAAATTATAAGAATGCCTAAAGAAAAATTCTCTATATTAGTGCAAGAACCAGTCAAATTATTTATAGGCGGCAATATCCATGTAATAAACTTAGTAAATGTAAATTCATTCATTAAAAGTATCTTTATAATAGACATTATTACTATTAGTACTAATAGTAATATGCCCCTATTACGATCACCAACAACTCTCTTTTGAAATATCATTCCTAACATTGCTCCCATAAATGCTGCTAAAATAAGTATACAAAAACCTAGTATCACCTTATTCATAGTAAGATCTTTAAAAAATAAATCTTTACTCCTTAAAGAGCCATATAATATTGGGAAAATAACCCCAAACAATGACATAATACTTCCAACACTAAACATAAATAATATTTTAGAAACCCAATATGTATTTTTATTTTTTACCTTCAAAAATACTATTTGATCTGTTTTTAAATCTTGTAAATCCTGATAAGTAAACCCTATCCAAGCTATTATACAAAATAGCACATTAGCACAAAGTAAATTTCCTGGTAAAAAAGTTTCGTAAATTGTGCATAATAAGTTGCCTAAAAACTATAACAAGTATATTATAGAAACATTTTTCATTCATATTATTAAGCTATTTCTTATTTCTTCAACTTTTATTTCTTAAAATTACATATATGGTATAATAATACTATAATTTTTTTTAGTTAAAAGGTGTTTAAATTGCGTAACTTTAATACAAAATTAAATTTAATAATGAATACTATATTAAAAATTATTTTTCCAATAATTATTTTAGGATCTATATGTATCTTCTTTGCAACTTTTTTTGAATTTAACATCGGAACTATTCTTTTTTCCTTTATGTTGTTTATATCTATTTTTATAGGTTATAAGTTAATAAACTCGAATTTTTCAAATAAATCCAAGGTATACTTAATTATTCTTATAGCATTTATATTAAGATTTCTCTGGTTATTAAATGCAAATAGTATCCCAACATCTGACTTTAAAGTAATGTACGATTCAGCTACTAAATTTTTAAATAATGACACCTCAATGTTCAAAGGAATCGAGTATATAGGAAGATTCCCCCATTTAACTATTTATGTTTTATATATGGCACTAATCCAATATCTCTTTCCTATTCATAATTTATTAATAATGAAATGTATTAATTTAATTTCAGGACTACTTAGTGTATTTATCATATATCTTTTAGCTAATAAATTATTTAAACAAAGTAAAAAAGCATTATACTGTCTACTAATAGCTACTACCTTTCCTCCATTAATAACATATACAAGTGTATTCTGTAGTGAAAATTTAGCTATTCCATTTTACCTATTAAGCATATACATTTTTTTAAGCTATAAAGATAAAAAATTTATTTTTTTAATTGTTAGTGCTTTACTTTTAGCTATAGGAAATTTATTTAGAATGATTGCTATAGTTGTTCTTATAGCTTACACGTTATATATAATTTTTTATTTTAAAAACAATATATTAGAGAAAATAACATCTGTTATTTGCTTGATAGTTCCTTATATAATTTTACTTATATTATGTAGCAACCTTTTACAAAGTCTAAACATTACTCAATATCCATTATGGAAAGGAAGAGAACCTAATGCGACTAGTATACTTAAGGGAACAAATATGGATAATTTGGGGATGTGGAATGAAGAGGATGCTACTTTGATAGAAACCCTTATTCAAGAAGACGTTAGCTATGAAACTATCGAAGCCGAATGTAAAGAAAAAATAAAGAATAGACTAATTAATTCTCCAATTAAATTAATACCTTTTTATGCATTAAAAATAGGTTCCCAATGGGGATTTGGAGATTGTTGTGGAGCACTTTGGAGTCAAAAAGATTTGTCTGATGATCAAATAATATTTAAAACAGCTCAAGCTGGTACTCCTTCATTTCAAGCTATGTATATAATTATATTAATAGGTGTTTATATTGGTTTATTCGATAAAGAATCACATAAACAAAGTAAGAATATAAACTTACTTTATTTGATATTATGTGGTTATATAGCCACATACTTATTAATAGAAAATCAAGGAAGATATGAATATATTATTAGTTGGATATTAATTCCTTTAAGTGTAACTGGTTTGCAGAAAACAAAAAAAATTTTAATAAGAAAGCTTAGCAAGAGGCTTTCTTTTAAACTCATTTGTTCATAAGCTATATCTTCTTGTAATATATTTTTTGATTTATGTACACAAAAAAGAGATATTTTTTTGATGAAAGCATATCTGGATAAGCAATTACTATTTCAAATTTTAAAAACTTTAATGGGACGCTTAGGAACTTTGTTGTTTGAGCCTCGTGCGAGTTCAAAGTTCCTGTCCCAATAAAGTTTTTAAAAGTTAGAAATTGTTTGCGAAATCAAACTTGTCTGCATGGAGCCAACAAATATAAACACCTTTTAGTTATCATAACATCAAAAGTTATTAACTTAATTCCTTTTTACCTGTGTATAGTTCGTAGTATCTACCTTGTTTTTCAAGAAGTTCATCATGATTTCCTCTTTCAATGATTTCTCCTTGTTCTAATACCATGATAGCATCAGAATTCTTAATAGTAGATAATCTATGAGCAATAACAAATACAGTTCTACCATCCATAAGCTTATCCATACCTTCTTGAATAAGCTTTTCAGTTCTAGTATCAATAGAACTTGTAGCTTCATCTAGTATAAGTACAGGTGGATTAGCAATAGCAGCTCTAGCTATAGCTAATAATTGTCTTTGCCCTTGAGAAAGCCCTTCACCATCAGCTGTAAGAACAGTATCATATCCATGTGGAAGATGCTTTATGAAGTCATGAGCATTTGCAAGTTTTGCAGCAGCTACAACCTCTTCCTGAGTAGCTTCTAACTTACCATATCTAATATTATCAGCAATAGTTCCTGTAAATAAATGTGTATCTTGAAGAACTATACCAAGTGATTTTCTAAGCTCATCTTTCTTAATATCGCTTATATCTATTCCATCATAAGTAATACTACCTGATTGAATTTCGTAGAATCTATTAATTAAGTTAGTAATTGTAGTCTTACCAGCACCAGTAGATCCAACAAAAGCAATCTTTTGACCTGGCTTTGCATATAAAGATATCTTCTTAAGTATTGTCTTTTCAGGATAATATCCAAATACAACATCTTTAAAAATAACCTCTCCCTTAAGCTCTTTAACTTCTTCTTTATCATTCTGTAGTTTCCAAGCCCAATGTCCAGTATATTTATCAGTTGCAACTATACTTCCATCTTCTTTAACCTCTGCTCTTGTAAGCTCAACCTTACCTTCATCAACCTCTGGTTCTTTATCTAAAACATCAAATATTCTTTCAGCACCTGCTAAAGCTGCTAAAATAACATTAACTTGTTGAGATATTTGTGCTATTGGTTGAGATACTTGCTTAGTATATTGTAAATGAGATACTAAAGATCCTACATCAAACATACCAGCTATAGTCATAAGACCACCAACACAACAAGTAATTGCATAATTTATATGAGAAAGGTTTCCTAGTAAAGGCATCATAAATCCAGCATAAGTTTGAGCACCTGTAGAAGCTACTCTTAACTCTTCATTATGTTTTTCAAACTCTTCTATTGCTTTGTCTTCATGACAGAATACCTTAACTACCTTTTGACCTTCTATCATTTCTTCAACAAAACCATTAATCTTACCTATGTTCTTTTGTTGAACACCAAAGTAATACTTACTCTTCTTTCCTATTACCTTCATTAATATTCCCATAACTAATAAAGTTCCCAGTGTTATTAAAGAAAGTGTAGGACTTAAGACAAACATCATAACTACAGCACCAATAAAAGTAATTGAAGAAGATATTATATTAGTAATACTATTATTTAATGCTTCACTAATATTATCTATATCATTTGTATAAAGACTCATTAAGTCCCCATGTGGAGTCCAATCGAAATGACTTACAGGTAAAGTTTGCATCTTTTCAAATAAATCTTTTCTTATATCTCTTATAGAATTTTGTGCAACATGAACCATAATTCTTGAGTAACCATAAGATGCTAAAGCACCAATTAAGAATATTGAACCTAAAAACGCAAGCATCTTTATAAGTCCTGAAAAATCGCCAGGTATTATATAATCATTGATTATAGGTTTTAAAAAGTAAGAACCTGAAACCATGGCTAAAGAACTTATTATTAGAAATATGATAACTAAACATAATAAAAACTTATATTTTCCTACATATCCCATTAAACGTCTTATAGTTTTACCCATATTCTTAGGGCCTTTTTTCTTCTTTTGTTTATTATTCACCAAAACCAGCTCCTTTCTGTTGAGAATCATATACATCTTTATAAATATCGCTAGTTTTCATTAATTCATCATGTGTTCCTATAGCTGATATTTTTCCATCATCCATAACAATAATCTTATCTGCTTCGCATACAGATACAACTCTTTGAGCTATTATAATCTTTGTAGTATCTTTTAAGTCACTATTAAAAGCTTGTCTTATTTTTGCATCTGTAGCAGTATCAACAGCACTAGTACTATCATCTAAAATTAATATTTTAGGATTCTTAAGTATTGCTCTTGCTATACAAAGTCTTTGCTTTTGTCCTCCAGATACATTTACTCCACCTTGATCTAAGAACATATCATATTCTCCAGGTAATCTACCTATAAACTCATTTGCACAAGATGCTGCACATGCTGCTTCTATTTCTGCATCAGTTGCATTTTCATTACCCCACTTAAGGTTTTCTTTAATAGTTCCTGTAAATAAAACATTCTTTTGAAGAACCATAGATACTTCATTACGTAAAGTTTCTATATCATATTCTTTAACGTTCTTACCACCAATTAATACTTCACCTTCAGTTACATCATATAATCTTGGAATAAGTTGAACTAAACTACTCTTACCAGAACCTGTTCCACCAATTATACCTATAGTTTCACCTGATTTAATTGATAAATTTATGTTTTCAAGATTTAACTCTTCACTATCATCTTCATATTTAAAGTTAACATTTCTAAATTCAATATCCCCATTTTCAACTTCCATTACAGGTGTTTCTGGGTTTTGAATATCTGGAACTTCTTCAAGAACTTCAATAATACGAGCCGCTGATGCTACTGAACGTGATATCATCATCATTACCATTGAAATAAGCATAAGTGCTAATAATATTTGGAATGAGTAAGTAAAGAAACTTGTAAGCTTACCAACAGTTAATGTACCTTCATTCACCATATGTCCACCAAACCATAGTATTGCTATAAGACTTGAAAATACTACAATTTGCATAGCTGGCATATTTAATACAACTAGTCCAAAAGCACCTTCAGAAGACTTTAATAAATCTTCATTACCCTTTGAAAACTTTTCTTTTTCTTTCTTAGATCTAACGAAAGATTTAACAACACGAACACCAATTAAATTTTCTTGTACAATAATATTCATCTTATCAATTTTCATTTGCATTGCTACAAACTTTGGTTTAACATTCTTAATTATTAATCCAATACATATTACAAGTACTGGCATTGATACTAAGAATATCATAGCAAGTTTAGGACTTATACTTACTGATAATATACAAGCACATATAAGCATCATAGGA
Organism: Clostridium sp.; assembly: GCA_015058405.1. Taxonomy (GTDB): domain Bacteria; phylum Bacillota; class Clostridia; order Clostridiales; family Clostridiaceae; genus Clostridium. The sequence continues at coordinate 15,988 of SVCL01000070.1, read as the reverse complement.
GCTCTAACTAAAAGCTTAATCCCCATTGTTGTAGCATTTTGTATAGCTGTAATATCTGTAGTTAAACGAGTAATTAATGATGCGGTACTAAACTTTTCTATATTCTTAAAAGAATATGTTTGTATTTTTCTAAATTCAGCCTCTCTAAGTTCAGCTCCTAATCCTTGCCCTGCAATTGCTGCAAATTTTGAAAGTCCAAGACCAAAACATAAAGAAACTAAAGCAATTCCTACCATTAATGCTCCCATCTTTAAAGTGTAAGCAGTATCAGAATTTGCTATCCCAATATCTACTATCTGAGCCATAACTAAAGGTATTATAAGTTCAAATAACGCTTCTAAAGCTGCACATGCAATACCTAAAACTAAGTACTTCTGATATTTCCTCATATAAGGAAATAGTTTTTTTATCATATAGTTCACCTCTTTAAATATTTTTTCATTTGTATACATAGCAAGCTATGTATTTATTTAAAATAAAGAAGATTACTCTTCCATACTTTTTAATACCTTCTGTAATAAACAAATTAAATTTTCTTTTTCTTCAAAACTTAAATCTTTGGTAAGTTTTTTTTCTATATAATTAACACCATATCCAATAGTGTCTTCTACTACATGTTTACCTTTATCGGTTAAGAAATGACATTTACATCTAGCATCATCTTTTTTATGAGTCCTTGTTATCATTCCCTTTTCTTCTAATCTCTTAACTATCCCTGTAACAGTTGGATTTTTTAATTTTAAATACTCTTCTATATCCTTTTGAAATATATCTCTATCAGGATTTTCCCATAAAAATAATAATACTGATTCTTGAACAGCTGTAATATCGAATTTTGCAAGGCTATTATTAATTTCATTTTTTATAGAATTTGCAATATATTTAATTAATAATCCTATATGATCATCAGGAAGCTTTATATTGTAACACATTTTTTCACCACCTATAAACATAGCATGCTATCTATTTTACTAAAAATAATACTACATTTCAATACAATTGCTTTATTAATATTTAAAAAATGATGATACTTTATACTTAATTAAACTTACTATTAATTAAGTTAAAGGTATCATCATATTATAATTACTATAAAAAATCTATAGCTTTAATGCCTTTTCAACATCTTCTACTATTACATTCGCAGCCTTAAGACCTGCACCACCTACGTACCATGCCTCTGAATTTATACTTTGCCCATGTTTAGATACTTCAATATTAGCATCTGTTGGTGTAAAACCTAATTCATTGTATATTACATTAAATCTTGAACCTGATCCATAAACATTCATACTTCCTTCATTAACCATTGTAAGTAATGCGTTTATGTTTTCTCCTGAAGCTTTTGACTTAACAGAATTAATATAGTCATTTCCAACGCTACCAAGTTGTATAGTTGGAGCTATTTTTTTAGTTCATCCATCTGTCCAGCTTGTCTACCTTCTATTATTATTAAATCTGGATTCAATTCATTTATAGTTTCAAAGTTTAATTCAAATTAGGTGTTAAAATTCTGTTATTTGTTATTGTTTGAAATAACATAGAAGAAACTGCTATGCTTCCTCCTGTTAATATTATTGCAATTACTTTTGGTATTCTCTTTGATAAATTATATCTATAGTTATTAACATTTAATCCATAGAATAAAAATAAACTTACAAAGATTAATGATAGACCTAAAAGTATATATAGTTTTTTCTTATCTTTATTATGCTGCATTTTTATTTCTCCTAAGTATTAGTAAATTTATTAGCATATAGAAAAGCTATAATCAGTAATGGAATTGTTAAATACAATAATTCATAATTACCTTTCATAACCATATTAAATTTCCCTTGAAAGAAATTTTGTACACTTTGAGTAAGATTAAATCTGTAAGCAACAAACTCTGTTAAAGAGCCTATTATACTTCCTACCATTATCCCAACAAGTGGTATAAAAATAACATTTTTTAATTTTATCTTTTTAAGTATATTCATAAATAGAAATGTACTAATAAGCGCACACAAAAAAGATATTATCATCTTTTGAACTACGGTAGTATTTCTGAATATAACCATAGACATTATTACTCCAAATTGCACCGAATAAAACTCTTTTTTTCATATATTAAATATTTCATTTAAGTATCTTCTTAAATGTTCCCCCTCTTTCCTACATAGATAATCATTATAAATTCATATTTATTTTTAATTGATTTTATTTATCAATTAAAATTAGATTACACTATATCCAAAATAGTCAATATACTTTGATAATATTTTTCAATTAAAATTATATTTCAATATATAAACACAAAAAATATCATATTTGGCTGTGTATTAAGTATAAAAAAAATCCTAGAAGCATGAATCAAATCACACTTCTAGGATTTTTTTATTTTATAGATTTTCTATATCCTTAGCATAAGGCATTGAATCTATAGCCCCATAATTTGTACAAGTTATAGCTCCAACCTTGTTAGCATATGCTATTATGTTTTTCCATTCTTCAAATGATATGTTCTTCATATCAGTTAAATCTGCAACTTGCTTTAATACTGCTCCAACAAATGAATCTCCAGCTCCAGTTGAATCAACTTGCTTTATCTTTATTGAAGGTACTATAGCACTTTCTTTACCATTACTTATTAAAGTTCCTTCAGCTCCTAAAGTAATAGCTACTACTTTAGCTCCTAACTTATGAAGTTCTTCTACACCTTCATTTAAGTCTTCCTTCTTAGTTATAAGTTTAACTTCTTCATCACTTAACTTAACAAAATCAGCATCTTTAGCAAAGAACTTAGAATCTTCTATAAATCCTTCTAACTTATCAGCTGTAATTAATGCGTCTCTATAGTTAGGGTCAAATGAAATAAACATTCCTTGTTCCTTTGCATATTCTAATAACTTGAAGTAAGTCTTCTTTAATTCACCTTCTAAGAAGCCAGTTGCTGAACCAAAGTGAAGAACGTCATTTTTAGTTATTCTGCTTAAATCTATATTTTCAAATGCATATTCTCCATCGCTTCCTCTATTGAATTCGAAATCTCTTTCTCCATTTTCATCAATAGCAACAAAAGCTAATGTAGTGCATCCTTCCATCTTAGTCATGCTTGTGTCTATATTTACAGCTTCTAATGTTTCCACTAAGAATCTTCCGAAAGAATCATTTCCTACTTGACCTAAAAATGCAGATTCTCCTCCTAATTTAACTACTGAAGCAGATACGTTTGCAGGTGCTCCACCAGCTTTCTTTTCAAAGTTTGCACCATTAACTATTCCTTTATTAATGTCCTTTCCTATAAAATCTATTAATAATTCACCTATACAAAATACCTTATCCATTATATTTTACTCCCTCTAATTTGAATACTTTCATATTATTAATTTTTATATTACCACCCTTAGATAGTAGCTGTAATCCTGCGCTACCTTCTTCAGGATATAACCTTGCTGATAATACTTCTTTACCATCATTTAAGTAAATTTCAACTGCTGAATTATCCATAAACATATGAATTTTTACATCTTCAGTTTCATCTAGCTTAAGCTTTCTTACTCCCTTATCGCCATTTTTCATATTAGTTCTATCTAGTATAGCAATGTTTTGTACAAAATCATATGTGAATAATGTATACTCTTCTTCACCAGCTGCAAATCTTAATTGAAGTTCTGAAGCTTCATTTTTATTTATGTCTAGTAATAATTCATAACTATTTTCTTCTATATTATGACTTGCCCATTGGCTTCCCATAACATCTTCTAACTGAGCTAAAGTTTCACCTCTTAATGATTTATACTCTTCAATTGGATTTTGATATAATACTCCATCCTTAACACTTAATTCTCTTGCCATTGTTAAGCAATGCATTCTATCATACTTTGATGTTGGATGATATTCCTCTTCTTCAGGCATTCCCATCCATCCTATCATTATAGTTCTACCTTTTTCATCATTAAATGTTTGAGGTGCATAAAAATCAAATCCCATATCAAGTTCCTTAAACTCATTATGGCTAAACTTTAATGTATCATAATCAAGTTTACCTAATAAATATCCTGATTGATATATATTTTGGTTCTTGAATTCTTCTTTTTCTAATCCTTGTGGCGAGAATATAAACACATCAGTTCCATCTACTTCGCATATACCTGGACATTCCCACATAAATCCGAAATTCTTGTACTCTGTATCTATTTCACCTTCAAGTTTCCACTCTTTAAAATCATCCGAGCTATATAATAAGGCTCTACCTATTAAATCATTAGTTTGAACTCCTATAACGAAATAATACTTATCACCTTTCTTAAAGGCCTTTGGATCTCTAAAGTGAGCAGTGTAACCTTCTGGTCTATCTTTATCTGACACTACTGGCCCAAACTTTGTTATATTTCCTTCCTCATCACATACAGCTCTACATTGATAAGATTCTCTATTGCCTTCTTCATCTTTCACATTACCTGTATATAATAATTCTAGCTTTCCATCTACTTCTAAACCACTTCCTGAATAACACCCATTTTTGTCATACCAATCTGTTGGGGCAAGAACTAATTTAGGAACAGTATAATTTACAAAATCCTTAGTTTTTACTAATCCCCAATGCTTAAATTTATGTTCACATCCATAAGGATTCCATTGGAAGAACATATGATATTCTCCATTATAATAACTTAAACCATTAGGATCATTAATTAAACCAATTGGAGTTTCAAAATGATAGTTAAGTTTCCAATTATCATTACAACTATTATTCTTACAAATATTTTCTACATCTAAATTTACTTCTTCTAAAGACTTAAACCCTTTCATTTCTTAACCTCGCTATAAATTTATATTAAAAACATAATATTAATCTACCTTTTTAACACTATGTCTTTTAATTAACTCTAATTTAATTTCTGTATCTTCTATAACTTCGTCTAATTCTATAGAAGCTACCACAACATCTGCTGCTTTTTTTCCTATAGCTTCATAATCTATATTAACTGTTGTTATTGTTGGATGAACAGCTAATCCTACATCATATCCACCAAAACCTGCGACTGAGAAATCTTCTGGTATACTATAACCTTTCTCAAAGGCATACCTAACAAAACCTAATATTATATTATCCGTAGCACCTATTACTGCTGTAGGTTTTTGTTTAATTACCTCTTTACTTACTTCATAAGCTTTATTAAAAGAGAAATCAGTTTCTATAAAACTAATATTACAATCAATATTATTAAAGGCTTCATAGAATCCTTCTTTTCTTTCTATACCAACTGCTTTATCTTTCTCATTTACTCCTAGAAAAACTATATTTCTATGCCCTTGATCTTTTATATAATCTCCTAGTATTCTACCTGCTCTTCTATCATCTAACTTTACACACTTAAGTAAATTATTACTTTGACCAGTATATACTATAGGGATATTTAATTTATTTGCAACAGAAATATCATCCTTTGTTATTTCAAAAGACATTACAACAATACCATCTACACCTTGTTGATATAACTTTTCTATACATTCTAATTCTTTCTTTTTATCCAGTTCGCTAGATAATATCAATATTTGATATCCTTTTTCCTCTAGTTTCTTATTTAAGCTTTTTAATATTTTTCCAGCTGTATATGAATCAAATCTTGAAATAACTACGCCTATTATTTCACTATTTTTAGACTTTAACCTTTTTGCGAAAAAGTTTAATCTATACCCAGTCTTTTCTACTGCCTCACTAATTCTACTTGCTGTATCTTCACTTACATATCCACCATTTAAATACCTAGACACCGTGCTTTTAGATACTCCAACCATATTAGCAATATCTTGTATTGTAACTTTCATATATAATCCTCCTAATAAAAGGGAACCCCATCCTCTTTTTTCGTAAGATATTATATCATATAACGAGAAAGAGAGAGTCCTAGTATTTCTATTAGAACTCCCCTCCACTTATATTTTATTCTTCTGTTTTAAATAATGTATAAGTTAGTATGAATGAAACAGCTATTGCTATTGCCATTGCTATAAAATATCCAACTATATTAGTATTTAAGTATAATAATATTCCTGGAAGAGCTGTAACTCCCATTCCTGTACCAGCTAGCTTAATAATTCCTGAGAATAAACCAGCTGCTGCTCCACCTATACAAGCGAAGATAAATGGTTTTATAAATCTTAAGTTAACTCCGAATATAGCTGCTTCAGTAATTCCTAAAAATGCTGGAACTGCTGATGAAATATATAATGAACGTTTCTTTGGATCTTTTGTTTTTAATGCTACTGCAAATGCTGCTGCACCTTGAGCTACTATAGCACCAGTAATAATTGCATTGAATGGATTAACTCCAGTTGAAGATATTAATTCAACTTCTAATGCATTAAATACATGGTGGATACCTGATACAACAATTACTTGGTGTAATCCACCTATAACAGCTGCTCCTATACCAAATGGCATATTTATAAATGCTGCACATCCTGATAAGATATATTGTTCAAGTGTATGCATTATTGGTCCTACACATAATAATCCTAGAAGCATTGAAATAGCTAATGTTAAAAATGGTGTTACTATTAAGTCGATTACGTCTGGTACAAACTTTCTGAATGATTTTTCAAGTTTTGAAGCTATAATACCTAGTATTAATGCTGGTAAAACTGAACCTTGGTAACCTACTATTGGAATATTTAATCCCATTAAAGCAATGTATATTGGCGATGCATCTCCTGATGCTACTTGATAAGCATTTGGTAAACTAGGTGATACTAACATAAGACCTAATACTATACCTATAACTGGTGTTCCACCAAACTTTCTCATTGTTGACCAAGCAACTAAAGCTGGTAAAAATGCAAACGCTGTATCTGTTAATACTTCCGATAGTGTAAGGAATGTTGAGTTCATTTCTACACCTAAACTAGTTAACAGACCTCTAACACCCATGAATAATCCTGTAGCAACAAGTACAGGTAATATTGGTACGAAGATATCTCCAAGTGTACGAGAAATCTTTTGTGGTAATGTCATATTGCTGTAAGCTTCAGCTTTTGCATCACCTGGATCTACACCTTCTTTATTCATTTCCGCAAATACTTTATTTACGAAACCTGTTCCTAATATTATTTGATACTGTGCTGCTGCAAAGTTTTGACCTTTTACTCCGTCTATATTTTCTATAGCCTTCTCATTTATCTTTGATTTGTCTGCAACTATAAGTCTTAATCTTGTAGCACAGTGTTCCATAGACTTTATGTTTTCTTTCCCACCAACATTTTTAAGAATTTCTCTTGCTACTACTTGTTCTTTACTCATGTTTTAGACCTCCTTTTATTTATTGTAACGGTTTACTTATTTTCTTTCTGTACTTATAATATCAGTTCCACATTTCCCATGTCAAGAATATATTTGATTTTTTTATATATTTTTTTATTAATCAGCAAAAGCCCTTGATATATATAGTTTTAAAGGTATATATCCCCACATAATATTTCTTATAAAACCAAATGTGGTATCAATTCCACATTTTAATCTTTCCATTATCTAGTTATAGTATCCCATTTTTGTATATTTTAATTCCAACAATAACTTCCAATTCAAAAGCAATTATTTTTTTACATCTATATTTTTTTTAATAGGTATTTTTAAGGAATAAATTATAACCTTTGAATTATTTAACAAAAAAGGTCAAAGAACCAACTAGTAATTCTTCAACCTTAAAAATCATCGCCCTAAACTATTATTTCCTATACAACCTTTTTAAAAATATATCTATTTCATCTTCTTCAAGATATATTTGCCCTAATGTTCCATGTTTATAATCATCTTTATTTATACAATGAAAATCAGATCCTGCAGTATAAAACAGTTTCCTCTCTTTAGCTATATTTATATAGTACTCTGTTTCATCTTCCTTATTTCTATAATACTTAGCTTCTATTCCATCAAAATCAAATTCTATAAGCCTTAAAAACACATTTTTCTTTAATACAATAGGATGTGCTAGCACTACCTTTGCACCATAATAATGTAAAAACTCAATTCCTGCACTAGTAGAAAGTTTACCACCTTCTGATATATATCTTTCCTACTTTAATAGCCTGGGCATTTCCACTTACAGTATTATGATCTGTTATTGATATTATATCTAAGTGCCTATCTTTAGCTAATAACACTATTTCCCCAGGTTTAAGTTCTCCATCTGATTCAGTTGAATGAATATGAAAATCGCCTTTCTTATACACAACTACTCCTTAAAAAATTAGTTAGACTCACATAAAAACTTTGAATAAATATTATTAAAAACTTCTGGCATTTTACTTGATAAAAAATGATCTGCCCCTTCTAGTATTTCTAACTTACTGTTTTCTATAGAATTCGCTATTCTTTTAGTACACTCTTCCTTTATAGCATCCTTTTCTCCTGCAACTACTAAAGTTTTCACCTTAATCTTCTCTAAATCATTATAATCAATATTAGGTTCATTAATCATAAGTTCTAATATTTTTTTATTTTTTTCTTCTTTCTCAATTCTATATTCATACTTAATTAGTATTTGTTCTTCATCAACTATATCTCCCGGCTTTAAATTAGCTCCCATAAGAGTTAATGTTTTTATCTTACTTTGATCTTTTAAAGCCATTTTTAATGCTATATTTCCTCCATCGCTAAAGCCTAGTATATTAACATTATTTAAATTAAGCTTATCCAACACTTGAAATACATCATCACACATTAAGTCTAAAGTTAATCCTTCATTACCAAAAGAAGACTTTCCATGGCCTCTACTATCAATTAAAACTAACTTATACTTATCCTTAAAGTAATCTATCTGCGGCTTAAAATATGTTAAATCTTCACCATTTCCATGTAAAAATAATATTGTTTCTCCCGTTCCGTATACCTCATAATATATATTTGCACTATTACATTTTATATATCCATTCTTCATTTTGTGAGCCTTTCTTATTTAAAAATTAATTTTCCTTTACTATAATAATTGATGCTGCTTTCATCTTTATTTTTTCTTTGCAGTCAACCTTTTTATCAGTTAATAATTCTATCCCTTTAAGTTGCATAGGAATTTCTTTATCACATTCATTATTATTTATAACTACTGTAATTTTATTATCTTCAAATGTCCTAGTAAAGGCTATAACATTATCTTTACAATATTTTTCTGTATATCTTCCATATACAAGTTCCTTATATTTCTTTCTCATTTTAATTAACTTCTTATAATAATCAAATAGTTCTAGATTTTGATCTTCTTTATCCCAAACCATGCATTTTCTATTTTGAGGATCACTTCCTCCATTCATTCCTACCTCATCACCATAATAAATGTATGGGATACCTAGGTAAGTGAATTGAAAACCTACTGCAAGTTTCATAAAATCCATATTATCGTTGCATTCTGTTAAAAATCTCTTAGTATCATGACTATCAATAAGATTCCAAAGTTGCCTAACAACAGAATTCATATATATCATTCTATTATTAGCTAGTAAATCTGAGAACTCAGTACTATCTATTGTTTTGCTTCCAAAGAAATCAGTAACAGCATCTTTAAATGTATAATTCATTATTCCATCTAATTGATCTCCCTTTAAGAAAGGTGCTCCTTCGTTCATTATTTCTCCAACTATAATGGCATCCTTATTAATACTTTTAATTCTTTTTCTAAACCCTCTCCAAAACTCATGACTTACCTCATCGCAAACATCTAATCTCCATCCATCAATTCCAACTTCTTTTATCCAATACTCCCCAACTTTATATAAATATTCTCTAACTTCTCTATTATTTGTATTAAACTTTGGCATATTTCGTTGATTAACAGCAAAGGTATAATAACCTCCCTCTTTTAGAGATACAGGGAATTTATCTATAAAGTACCAATCTATATATTTTGATTTTTCTTGTTTTTCTAGTATATCCTTAAATGCAAAAAAATTATCGCCGGAATGATTGAAAACAGCATCAAATACCACCTTCATACCTTTTTCATGACATTTTTTCACTAACTTCTTAGCTAATTCTACAGTTCCGAATTGAGGATCTATATTAAAATAATCTTCTGTATTATATTTATGAGGGGTATTTGACTTAAATACCGGAGTCACATATACAAGGTCAATTCCTAAATCTTCAAGATAATCAAGCTTATCTATTATTCCTTGTAAGTCCCCACCATATATATTTTTATGAGTTAACTCTCCTTCTCCCCAAGGTAAAGTCCCCTCTAAATTTATACTTTTATCTCCATTACAAAACCTGTCTGGAAATATTTGATAAACAACACTATCTTGAATCCACTTTACATCTTCATAAACATCTTCTTTAGGTATAAAAGGAAATGAAAATGGATATTTCTCTTTATTATCCAAGTTTTTTTGTAGTCCTCTTTCATTTAAGTAAACCTCTGCATTATCATTATCAATTAATTTGAAATAATATGCATATCTATTTCTATATACTTGTATTTCACATTCATAAAAACTATACAACTTACTTTCGCATGTTAAAGTCATTTCTTTTTCTCTATAGCCTTCATTATTAACATATTTATCTTTGTAATATACAATAACCTTTTTTATATCTTCCTTTACTGTTCTTATTTTTAAATTTAAACTATTCTCATCTACTGCATATGCATAAGGTGCTTCTGTAATATGATATATTCCATATTTATTCATTATCCCACTCCCTTTTAATCACTTTTACTTTATGTAGAAATTATAGCAAAATTAGCTTTAATAATTTGTATATATTTTATATAATATGTATATAATTACTTTAACTTATTTTTAGAGGTGATTTTTTTGTATAGTAATTTTGATAATTTTATTTCTGATATAAACATATTTAGTAATAAAATTTCTGAATTAATTAAACTTAGGGATAAGCCAAAGATAATAGAAATAATTAAAGAAAAACATTTTTTTGAAGCATCTAACGAAATTTCTATAGAAAATAAAAGAAATGATCTAATTATATGGAATGCAGTATATACAAAAGAAATAATCAAAAATGGTATATCAAAAAAATACCTTCATCCTATTTATAATAAATTTTACGCTCAAATTTCTGCCATAAACACTTTAATAGAGCTTCAAAATTTAGAGCTAGGGATGATTAACACTTATATAAATTTACTGATTTATGATGTTGAGGTAACAGATAACTTCGTTATAAATAAAATTTTAAAGCACCTTCATCTTAATATAGAATCAGAAATATCTTTAGATAAATTAGCTACCGAATTAAATCTTTCACCTAGTTATATATCTAGTTGTTTCAAAAAACATATGGGAATATCTATTATGAAATATGCAAAAAAAATACGTATTGATAGGGCTAAGGTTTTGCTCACTACTACTGATATAAGTATATTAGATTTATCTATTTCTTTAGGATTTTATGACCAAAGCCATTTTTCAAAAACCTTTAAAAACTTTACCGGGGTTTCTCCATCAAAATATAGAAATAAAAATTTTTCATAATAATATATAATTAAAATCACAGGAGGATAATCATGAAATTTTCTTTAAAATATCCAAAATATAAAGAGCTTGGAATAGGTATAACTATTCTTACCCTTTTTACTTTAGCTTGTTCTATAACTGTTATAGTTCAATCTATCGACTTAATTAGAATAAAAAATACTATAGACGTATCTAATATTCCTTATTCTCAGGTATACTCTGAACTAATATCATGTATATTTTTTGTTATTTCATCTATACTTATTCTTTATAAAAAGAAAAGTGGTGTAATTCTTTATGCTATTTTATGTATAGTAAGTTTAGCGATAAACATTATATTTAACGGAATTCATATATTTGAGTTATTCCGTTCATTCTTATCTTCTATAATCCTTCTATTATTTATTTATAGAAAAAGAGAGCTTTATTTCAATTAAACTTATAATGTTATAGTAAAAAAAGATAAAATAATTAGTGATGTATAACATTTTGATAGGAATTAGTACTTCATCCTTCAAAATCAAATAGTCTATACAAAGCTAATTTATCTTATCTTTTTTTATATCATAATATTTTTAGTTCTCTATCATTCCCCTTGATACAACCCTAATTAATTATGTTTATTACATATATTTTTAATTTTTTCTATGCGTTCTTTACATTTTCCTTTTTGTAAATTTGTAAAAGCATTAAATAATCGTTCATATCCAAACTGTTTATTTATAAAATACCTTCTATACTTATCTTTAAGTTCTTCTATTTCTGTTCTTCGCTTTTCTATATCTACTCTTAACACAAATTTTTCTTTTACATCTTCTACGTTTACTCTTACAGTTTCTTGTTTATCCATAGCTATAAGTACTCCGTCAGATAAATTTTCCCCGATTTCATCTGACACTTCTCTTAGCTTACAAGCCAACTCATCCATTAAATACAATCTCTTTTTAAATTTTAAGATAGTTAATACAGTTACAATAAAGTCGATAAAAAAGATAATCAAACTTATCGTAAGCAATCCATATCCAACAACTCTAGGCATTATACATATAAGATTATATATTAATGGTTCAATTACATCTAAAACCATAATACATGCCACTCCCCATAACAATGAAAATTTCAAACAAATATATCCCCTAATATTAAAAGGATCTTTAGAATAGTCCCACCATTTATCACTAAATATCTTTTCTAAAGTAAATCCTGTTATAAATTCTATTAGACTAGTTAAAAATACCTAACCCTAAAATAAGGAATATGCCATGTCAAGGCCTCCTCATTTTATAAGTTACTGTAAATTCTACACTATTTTTATATTTAAGTCTATTTTTATTCAGATGTGTATTTTATATTTATTATTACTTAATCTAGTACTTTTTTATTAAAAATACAATTATAGAATTATAACAATATAATCTTAATAATAATAAATATATTTTTAATTAATAACGTAAAAAAGTTGATAGATTTAAGATAATCTTAAACCCATCAAACCTTTATTTAGAAATATCTTAATTATCTTAAGAACATTTCCATATCATCTTCTACATTAGTGATTCCACCAATACCAAAGTTTTCAACTAAAACTTTTGCTACGTTTGGCGAAAGGAATGCTGGAAGTGTTGGTCCTAAGTGAATGTTCTTAACTCCTAAGTATAGTAATGATAATAATACTATAACAGCTTTTTGTTCATACCATGCAATGTTGAATGCTATTGGTAATTCATTAATATCTTCAAGTTCAAATACTTCTTTTAATTTTAATGCTATTAAAGCTAGTGAGTAAGAGTCATTACATTGACCTGCATCTAGTACTCTTGGAATTCCACCGATATCTCCAAGATCTAACTTGTTGTACTTATACTTAGCACATCCTGCTGTAAGGATAACTGTATCCTTTGGAAGAGCCTTTGCAAAATCTGTGTAGTAGTTTCTTGATTTAGCTCTACCGTCACATCCTGCCATTACGAAAAATTTCTTAATAGCTCCAGTCTTAACTGCTTCTACTACCTTATCAGCTAAAGCAAATACTTGAGCATGAGCAAATCCACCTACAATTTCTCCTGTTTCAATTTCTGTTGGAGCTTTGCACTTCTTAGCAACTTCTATGATTTCTGAGAAGTCTTTATGTCCATTTTCATCTCTTTCAATGTGCTTACATCCTGCAAATCCTGCTGCACCAGTTGTAAACATTCTTTCTTTGTATGTTTCCTTCTTAGTTGGAGGTACTATACAGTTAGTTGTCATAAGAATTGCTCCATTGAAGCTTTCGAATTCTTCTTTTTGCTTCCACCATGCATTTCCGTAGTTACCTACTAAGTGCTTGTACTTCTTTAAGTTTGGATAGTAGTGAGCTGGTAACATTTCTGAGTGAGTATATACGTCTACTCCTGTACCTTCTGTTTGTTCTAATAATTGTTCTAAGTCTCTTAAGTCGTGTCCTGAAACTAAGATACCAGGATTCTTACCTACACCTATATTAACCTTAGTAACTTCTGGGTTTCCGTAAGATTCAGTATTAGCTTTATCTAATAGAGCCATACCATCTACCCCAACCTTACCTGTTTCTAATGTTAAAGCTATAAGATCGTCTATACTTAATGAATCATCTAAAAGCTTAGCTAAAGTAGCTTGCATAAATTCATTAACAGCTTCATCATCATAGTTTAATTCATTAGCATGCTTTAAGTAAGCTGACATACCTTTTAGTCCGTATGTAATAAGTTCTCTTAAGCTTCTAACATCTTCATTTTCAGTAGTTAAAACACCAACTTTAGTAGACTTTTCATCCATTTCGTCAGTTGTTGTTGCTGTCCATAAAGCAGCTTCTGATAAATTATCCTTATTTGTTAACTCTGCTAATAATTCATTCTTCATTCTTAAAGTTTCTTTAACTCTTGCATAGAATATATCATCATCAAAGTTTGCATTTGTTATAGTTGTAAATAAACTAATTGTTATAAAATGATTAACTTCAGCTGCTACTAATTTCCCTTCTGCTCTTAATCTAGTAGTAATTTCTGATAATCCTTTTGTTGTATATATTAAAAGGTCTTGCATTCTAGCTAAATCTGGTGATTTACCACAAACACCAAATTGTGTGCATCCTGTGCATCCAGCTGTTTCTTGACATTGGAAACAAAACATTTTATTATCCATTTTTATACCTCCACAAAACTCAATTTTTTTACATTTTTTATTATATTAAAAAGAAAAAAAATTTCAGTAACCATTGTTACACAATTATAAGTTCAGATAATTTTCTAATTTATTTAGCATAATATTCACATTTCATTTTTCTTATATTTCACCAGCTTACATTTTTCTTATTGAAAATTTATGCTATAATTCAATATATAGTATTTTTTTTAAGGAGGATGCGTCATGAAAGTTAATTTGTTAGAAAAAACGTTTGAAATACATTATCATGAGGTTGGAAAAGATAAAAAGGTTCACTTTTTTATAATAATAAATTTTTTACAAGATATCTTTGTTAAACAATTAGAAACTAAGAATATAGGAGTAGATTACCTATATGCTAACTCAGAAACATGGATAGTATCAAAGTGGGATATTTCTATATCAAAGTATCCTATATACAAAGATAAAATAAAAGTAAAAACATACCCAATAAGCATAAAAAAATATTTTTTATATGTGAAATATGAGATATTTGATGAAAATTATAATTTAATAATGAATGCAACTGCCTTATGGATGCTAGTAGATTTAAAAGACAAAAAGTTTTTAAAACTCGATCAATATTTGCACAATCTTTACCATAACTTTGATTGCATAGGTAATGATGCTGTAAATATGGACAAACTTAAAACTTGCCAAAATATCTCCTTTAAAGAAAACTTCAATATATCACATAGTGACTTTGATACAAATGGTCATGTGAATAACTCAAAATACATATCATGGGCTCTTGACACAATTCCTGATAACATAAGAAACGATTATGAATTAATAAGAATACAAGTTAACTATAAAAAAGAAATTACAACTAAACAAAATGTTGTTTCTGCTATAGAAGCCATTCCTGATTATGAAAACAATACAACAAAATTTATACATACTATCTATATAAATAATGATGTTATTGTAGCAATCTTAGAAACTATATGGAAACCTAAAGTAAAATAATATGATACTAACTTTTTCAAGTTCATACACATAAACAAAAGGTTAAGCTTAATATTAACCTTTTTAATTTTGTAAAACTTTCCATTTTTTCTTTGTTTCTATAAATACAAATTCAATTCGCATCTAATATATTTTCTTTATAATAATTTCAGTTTATAGTTCTATATTTGAATAATTGATTATTAAAGCAAATATGACAATCAATTATTCATATAAATTTATTACAACTTGTAAATAAATCGTAAGCGTAAAAGTTTTGGCGTCTTTTATTGCTTCAAAAATAGTAATAAAATATCCCTATAAAGTTATTGAGATTTACATCACACCTCAATTATCTTTATAGGGATTTTATTATTTCTTATCTTTAATTTTTAGATCATCC
>SVCL01000069.1 GCA_015058405.1 Clostridium sp. | reverse complement strand
TTAATGTAGTCTCACAGTAAGGACATTTAAAAACTATAGGAGTGGTGGCAAAGTTCTTTTCTTTGAAGGTAAGACCACAAACTTTACATTGATATTGACCATTACCACCATTGTTATCGTAAATATAGTCATGAGGTGCACTACACTTAGGACAGACAATTTTAGTAGATATAGTCTTTCCATTTCGACGCTGAACAGCTTTAATAGTTTTGTTGTACTTATGCTTGTAATACGCTAAGAGTAATTGATAATCTACCTTCTCAAATTTGATTATTTTAGGTAGTTTGTCTACTTTAAGTTTTTGATATTTCGGACTATTTGAGTCATCAAATGACATTTGTCCAAGAGGTATATTTTTAGAAATAAATAAAATTAAATCATAAATAATTTTATGTAAGTATTGAATATATAAGATTAAATGAGTTATAATTAAATCCATAATAACGACATCCTTTCATGGTTATTTTGTTTTGTTGTAGATTCAATTTTAACATTAAATTAGGGGGTCGTTGTTTTTTATTCAAAAAAACTTTCGAAACCTTGATATATAAAGAAAAATTTTAAAAAGAATAGTGTATAAACTTTACATTATCATGAAAACTAAGGGGGAAGTAAAATGAAGAGATACGAAAAAGAAAGAAATATTCTGCTTTTACTTTTTATTATATAGTCAGTTGCTCTACTAAATAAAACTTGATGGAGGATTTGAAAAATGAATAAGATATGTGTACTTGGAAGTATGAATATGGATATGGTTCTTAGAGTTAAAAACCAACCTAAAGAAGGGGAAACAATTTTAGCAAAGTCATTTGAAAAGATACCTGGTGGAAAAGGAGCAAATCAAGCTGTTGCAGCAAAAAGAAGTGGTGCAGAAGTTTGTATGATAGCTAAGATAGGTAAAGATGATAATGGTAAATATCTTAAGGAAAAGTTAGAAGATGAAAATATAGACACGAGTTTTGTTTTTGAAGATAAAATAGAAGCTACTGGAATGGCTATAATAACTATAAATGATGAAGGAGATAATTCAATTGTTGTAGTTCCAGGTTCTAATATGAAGTTAACAGAAAGTGAAATTGAGACAACTTATAGAAAGCTTGAAGAAAGTGATATATTAATAGCTCAATTTGAAACAAATGAAGAAATTACAATAAATGCTTTTAAGAAAGCTAAGGAACTTGGAAAGATAACAATATTAAATCCGGCACCAGCTAAAGAAATAGATGATGAATTATTAAAGGTTACAGATATAATAGTTCCCAATGAAACAGAAGCAGAAGTTCTTACAGGAATAAAAATAGACACATTAGATGATGCTAATAAGGCTGGTAAGGTCTTCTTAGAAAGAGGTGTTAAAAATATAATTATAACTTTAGGCTCTAGGGGTGCAGCTGTTATAGGTGAAGATTTCTGTGAACTTGTAGATGCTTATAAAGTTAATGCAGTAGATACTACAGCTGCAGGAGATAGTTTTATAGGTGGATTAAGTTCAAAGATTGACTGCGATAATCTTACAAAGGATAATTTGATTAATGCTGTGAAGTTTGGTAACAGGGTATCATCTATTGCAGTTCAAAGAGAGGGAGCACAGCCATCTATTCCATATTTAAAAGAAGTAATAGAGGTTTACGGGGAAGAATAATAAAAATATAATTAGTGAAAAATATTAAGCATGAGGTGAATTAAATGGATGCTATAACAATGATAAAAGAAAGAAGAAGCGTACGTAAATTTAAAGATGAAAAAGTTGATAGAGAATTAATGAAAGAAATAGTTTCTATAAGTAAATGGGCTCCATCTTGGGTAAATTATCAAGTAGCTAGATATACATTAATTGATGATAAAGAGATTATTCAAGAAATCGCTAATGACGGTGTTAAAGGATTTGTTTATAATATAAATACATTAAAAAATGCTACTGGTGTAGCTGTATTAAGCTTTGTAAAAGGTAAAAGTGGAAAGTTAGATCAGTATGGCATCGAAAATTCAGAAAATAATACATGGGAAGTATTTGATGCTGGTATAGCTTGTCAAACTTTCTGCTTGGCTGCACACGCTAAGGGAGTTGGAACTTGCATAATGGGTGTAATAAATGAAAAGTCAATTGCTAAAATAATAAATCTACCAGAAGAAGAAACAGTAGCAGCTCTTATAGTTTATGGTTATGCTGATGGTGAACCAGCTCAATCTAAGAGAAAAGATACTGATGAAATAATGCGTTTCTTTGATAAATAGAAAGAATTTAATAAATATACATTAATAAAAATGGACTAATAACTAGTAAATTCATAGTTGTTAGTTCATTTTTATTTTAAGTAAGTTAATAAATTATTTAGGATAGTGACTAATCTCTCACTTAAAAGTCATCTAGATGTAAGCTTTAAATTTTAGTATATGAGTAGGAAATAAAAATATACTGAAAAGGAAGTGTGAGATATTTATGAAAATCAACATGAAGAATGTGAGTATGACATATAAAAAAGGAAAAAGAGCATTAAATAACGTTAACCTAGAGATGAATAGTCCGAGTCTAATAGGACTTTTAGGGCCTAATGGTGCAGGTAAAAGTACTTTTATGAAATTATTAGTATCTAAAATAATCTCTACAGAAGGTGAAATAATTATTAATGGTAAGCCAGTTCAGAAATATGAAAAAGAGCTTAGAAAACAGCTGGGATACTTACCACAAAGTTTTGGTTTATATGATGAACTAACAGTTTATGAGTTTTTAGATTACATGTGTGCATTAAAAGAAATTAAAGGTGAAGTTAAGGATATTATTGAAGAGGTTATTGAAAAAACTAACTTAAAGGAAAAAAGAAATTCTAAAATTAAAACTCTTTCAGGAGGTCAAAGGCAGCGTGTTGGTATAGCGCAAGTATTGCTTGGAAATCCTAAACTCATTATTTTAGATGAACCTACAGTTGGACTTGATCCTGAAGAAAGGATTAAGTTTAGAAATATATTTTCACAGATTGCAAATGACAAGATAGTATTACTTTCAACTCATATAATAGATGATATACAGGCTATTTGTATTATTCACTTAAAATTATAGGTTTAATATGGGTTGGTGTTATTTCAACAGCTATTTCAATAATAACAATGATTCCTTATTATCTATTTAAAATAGGGAGTCTAAACAATTTCTCTTATTTAATACTTTCTCATTTTGCAATAATTACAGGTTCAGTTATTTTATCAGTTCTTATGACTTCAGGATTTTATCTTATATTTAGGAAAGTTAATATAACTTGTATTATTATGCTTTTAGCAGGTTTATTTAGTTTTTTAGCAGGAACTATAAATTATCAATATATGTGGATTCAAACAGGTGCTAGTGGAATTTTTGAAAACTTTGGAGTTAGTAATAATATTTTAGGAATGTGGTGGAATAGGTTATTTGGATTAACAGTAACTTTATCAATATTTTTATTTGGGATGTTGTGTAATAGATGCTATGAAAAAGGACTATTTAAATCTTTCTTTAAAAATTGTCAGAAATATAAGATGTTATTAATTTGTTTTTTGATTTCTTTTGTGGGAATATTTTTGGTTTTTAAAAATGAGCCAATCTTCAAATTAGTTTCTCCTGATGAATTAGCTTCCATGCTTATTGCTGGTGATAAAGATACAGCTATAAATACCAATGTCAAATGTACTTCAAATATAGTTATAGATTTAAAAATAGAAAAAAGAATTTAAATAGTGCAAAGACTAAAAATGTTTTTATGTTGACTGTTCCTAAAAAAACTAAAGCTAAACTTAGCATAAGTTATTCAGGTGTACCAAAATCAATTAGTGTAAATGGAGATTTTTCGGTAGGGATAAACAAGGATTATATTAGTTTAAAGAAGAACTGTGAGGTAGCTCCAGTTGTTTGTATTGAAAAAAGTAATATGAGTGTTGAAGGGACAATTAAAGTAGATTCAAAGTTCACAGTTATAACTTCAGGATATAAAAATAGAGAGATTTCTAAAGAGGATGGTTTTACTGAATGGAGTTTTTCTATCCATTAGCCGCATATAAAGAATTTGAATCTAGAGGAAATGACACTCTTGATATATTTACGTTTTTTTCAGAAAAGTTTGGGGAAGATTATGCTGAAAATCTACTACTTAGAAAATGGCAGGAACAAGCGGATGAACTAAATAGAAATTTTTATCAAAGAAACCCTGAATACATGAGCAAATTATCAATGCTTTCAAAATATAATGTTTCATTATTTCTAAGAGGTAGTAGAATTTATGGTTTAGGACCACTTACAGTTTATAAAATATATAAACAAATTGGTGAAGATAATTACTATAATTTTATGAAGGCTATTTATAAAGAATATTATGATAAAAAAGAAAAAAAGTTATCTTTTACTGATTTTTTAAATATAACAAGTGTAAATAAGGAGGCAATTATTAATGAATAAAAAAATTTTAAAATATGAATTGATGCTTTTATGCACAGATATTTTTTCTAAGAATGAACAAAGAGTAAGAGAAATTACTTCGTGCATATCTTTGCCGCAGAAAAAATATATTGCTACAAAAAACTTAGCAATATTTATTTCTTATTTAATCATTTTGGTATGCTGTATTTTAATAAGTTTAGTGTTTTACAAGACAACATTTAATTATACAAATTTTCAAAGCTTTTTATTGCCAAGTCTAGTGATATTACTACCCACTTTTGTGTTTGTTTTGGGAATGAGTATGTTCTTAGGGAGTAAAAGTCAGATTTTACTTTATGTTTGGATACCTATTGTTTTACTTTTGTCATTGATAGGTTTTAGTAGCATGCCTTTTTGTGACATTTTTGCAAAAGGTTATATAACGTATATGCCAAAAGTATTACCAGTTGATAGTTTAGGTGAACCTGTTTTTAGGTTATCTTTAGATTTTATAATGAGTAGACTAATACTTACTTTAATTGGGGTTGTATTATATATCTATCCATTTAGGAAGCTTACTTAAAAGTCTTTCATTTTGCATATTAAATGAAGTGAGTTTGTTTATAATTGTATGTTTTAGGTATATAATTTATTATAACGATAAATTTAGAATGTGATAAAAAGGTGCTTTTATTAGATTTAGACCCTCAATGAAGTTTAACATTTTCTTTTATTCATGCAGAAGAGTGGGCAGAAAAATATAGTAATATAAAAACAATAAAAAATTGGTTTGATGATAAGTTGAATAATAAGAGTACAAGCTTGGAAAAGTATATTATTAATGATTTAAATATAAATAGGGAGTATACAGCTAATAATCCATTATCCTTAATATCTTCACATTTAGGCTTATATGATATAAATCTAGAGATGGCTTGTAAGTTGAAGGGTAGGGATAAAAGAGATGTATGTAAAAATAAAGTTGAATGCCTTTTCATGCTTGAGAAAGGTTTAGAGAAACTTAAAGATAAGTATGATTTTGTATTTGTAGATTGTCAGCCTAGTTTTGACTTGCTTACACAAAATGCAATAGTTGCTTCTGATTATTATATTATTCCTACAAAGCTTGATTATTTTAAATATTAAAAAGATAGATAATATCGAAAAAATAGTAAATTGTTTAATATAGGGTTTTATCCATAAAGAAAACTTTATTATGTAATTTATATATTTATTATGGCAAGTATATTAATAAATAAAATCAAATTGGTATTGGAGATTGATTATGGATAAGAAAAAGAAATCATTAATTATTGGAGCTAGATTACTAATAATTATAGGTATTTTAGGAGCAGTGTTATTATGGGGTATCTGGAAGATGAATTTAGATACATTTATACTGATGATATAACTACAACTAATTCTACGTTTGAATACTATAATGGTAAGACGGTTAAGGAAATTAGATAAATAAAGGTCTATGAAGTTCGAATAAGAGTTTCATGGGCCTTTATTATATATAAATATATGAATAAAAAACAAGAATATGGATAATAATAAATTTATTGATTAATGAAATAAAAATATTTATAAAAGAAGGGTGTAACATATGGGTAATTTAAATAATAGCAAAACTAAGACTAATTTAATGAGAGCCTTTGCAGGAGAAAGCCAAGCAAGAAATAGATATACTTTTGCATCTTATTTAGCTAAGCAAAATAAATTAGAAGTTTTAGAAAAAGCTTTTTTATATACTGCTGAGCAAGAAAGAGCTCATGCAAAGGTATTTTATGATCATTTAAAAGAACTTACTGGTGATAATATATCTTTAGACTCAGTAGCATATCCTGTAGAAGTATATGATGATTTAGTTCAAACTTTAAAAGCAGCACAACATGACGAATATCAAGAAAGTGATGACGTATATAAAGAATTTGCTAAAATAGCAAAAGAAGAAGGGTTTACTGCTGTAGCTGAAAGTTTTGAAAAAATATCTACTATAGAAAAAGTTCATGGAGATAGATTTGGTAAGTTAGCTGAAAAGATGGAAAATGGAACTTTATTTAAAAGTGATAAAGAAGAACAATGGATATGCTTAAATTGTGGATATATTTATACTGGTACAGAAGCACCAAAGGCTTGTCCGGTATGTCGATATCCACAAGGATATTATATGCTATATTCTGAGTCTCTTTTTGAATAGTAGCAAAGTAAAGTATAGTAATTATAGTTGGTTATAAAATACTCTTGAGAAAATAAATATCAAGAGTATTTATTTTTTTGAAAAAATGGTATAATTATTGTTAATTTTAAATTAATGTAGGTGTTTGAATGAAATTAGCAGATAGAATAACTAAAAAAAAAGTTACATTAGAAGAAATAAAAAGTATATATAAGATTAAAGAATATTCAGAGCTCTATAAATTAATTACTAATTTAATAAGTAATAATGAGATAATTCCTATAAAAAGTAGTGGTGGTAACGGTAAGAATCCTGCTTTATACTTACGATACAGTATAGTTAGTGAATTTAAGGATAATTATGATTTAATAGAAGAGATAAATTTTAAATTTTGTAGTAACTTAGATATGTCTTATTATAAGAAAAATATAAATAAGTATAAAGAACATAGGAAATATATTTTTCAGTTAAATGAATTTATTAAAAATAAAAGTAGTTTATTAAATACAACAGTATCAATGAATGAAAGATCATTTCAAATATGGGGAAGAGAGAAGTTTATCCAGAAAGAAGAAGGAAAAACTATACTAAAAAATTTGAAGTTAGATTTAGAATATTTGAATTTTTATAATACTTCAGAACCATTAGCTTATTATTCAGTAAATAAAAATTCTCCTCAAAATGTTTTAATTTTAGAAAATAAGGATACATATTATACTATGAGGAAGTTTTTGTTAACAGGTAAAAATTATATTTTTGATGTCAAAATTGATAGTGTAATTTATGGAGGCGGTAAGAAAATAATTAAAGCATTTAAGGATTATGAAATTTCTGTAGAAGATTATCTTTGTAATAAAAATAATGTTTTATATTATTTTGGGGATCTCGATTATGAGGGAATAATTATATATGAAAGTTTGTATAGGGATTTTAAGAATAAGTATGATATAAGACCTTTTATAAAAGGATATGAGAAAATGCTTAATAAAGCATCAGAATTTGAACTTCCAAAAACTAAGGAAGGTCAGAATAGAAATATAAAAGAAGAGTTTTTAAGTGGGTTTACAAATAAGTACAGAAAAAAAGTAGAAGAGATATTATCAAAAGATTTATATATACCACAAGAAATAATTAATATTTATGATTTATTGGAGGAATGATGAAGTTAGATTTTTTAAATGTACACCATGAACGTATGAAGAAAATAGGTGCCTATTCTTTACTATTTAGAAATAGCATATCTAAAAGGACTTGGGATAAGTATGGTTTTATAGAAGGATATGAGCAGGATAATTTAATATTTTCAGTTTTAATATTTATAATGGAACAATCACTTAAGGAAGAGTTGTGCACTATAGATGATATAGGCTTATTTATAGACGAAGTAAATTCTGTTTATTATAAAAAATCTATAACTTATGATGAAAGTAAGGAATTAGGGGAGTTTATAGTAAATACTATTTTATGCAATGAAGGAAAAGCAATGTATTTTAAAACTATGAATTATAAAAGTGGTGAATATGAAGAGATAAATATATGCTTTGTAAAAAATAGAATTGAATATGTAGAAGATGTAAGGCGTGTTAGCTATTATGTAAGTGATGAAGGTTATGAGCTTATATTATCAACTTTAGAAGTAGAAGAAAGTTTAAAAATGACTATACAAGAAATTATTTTTAAGATGCATTTAAAGAAAGCTTCTTATGATAAAGCGGTAGATGATATTAAAAATATATTTAAAGGAATGAGAAATAGAATTCATAAGATGGAGGATGACATAAGGAGAATTAAGGAATCTCCATTAACTTATTCAGTAGAAGAATATAAAAAGGTTACTGAAGGAAACTTAGAAATTTTAAGAGAGAATAATAAAAAGTTTGAATTACATAGAGAAGCTATTGAACTAAAAATAAAGGAATTTGAAGATAAAGAAATTAATATATGTGACTTAAATGAAAAGGAAGAAGAGAATCTTGGAAATTTAAGAATTATTAATGAGTATTTAAGTAAAACAATAGATGAAGAACAAAGAATTTTAAAAACACATTATGATTTAAAAAATATCTATGGTAATGAACTTGAGAATATATCCAAAATGGCTCTAATTGAGAGGTTTGATATAAAGAAGGAATTATACGATAAGATACTTGAAAATCCATCTTTATTAGAGGATATAAATATATTTTTAAGTCCATTATTTCTTAAAAATCCTATTAAAGGATACAATTTAAATAAGGCATTTACATTTCAAGCAGCAATAAAAGAAACCTCAGATGAAGATGAAGAAATAGAATTATTAAATGAAGAAAATGAAGAAGAACAAAAGAATAATAAAAAGAGAGATAGAATTAAAAAATGTAATAATATTATAAGTATTATACTAGAAAGTTCAGTAGAGAAAGGTGAAGTATCATTATCAGAATTAATTAATTTAGTAGATAAAGATATTATTGAAAGAGATAAATTTATACCTACTGTAGAAATATTCAGAGAAGTAATAGTAGAGATGATAAGGGTAAGAAATATAGATATAGAAGAGTTATTAGAAGAAAGAAAAACTTTTATAGAAAGTGGTGAAATAGAATTTCAACTTAATAGATCTGTGCTAGACATAATAGATAATGATATAAGATTTAAGGATATTAATTTTATTAAAATAAATAAAATAGAAGAAAATCCAGATGTAAAAATTAAAAATGTTGTAGATGAAAACGGAGATTATAAAAACTTAATATGTTCAGATTTGTTATTTGAGGTATTAGTTAAAAGGAGGATATAACTTGAACTATTCAATAGATGAAATAAAGTTTGCAAATAGGATAATCTATTATTTAATGAGAAATAGGGAATTAAAAGAAGATGAATTAGAATTATATAAGATTTATTCTGAAAATGAAAATGTGCAGGAATTAGTAAAGTTAGAGGCTGATGAATTAAATTGTGAGGTAAGAAAGTTTGGAAGTATAGTATATTTTATTCCTAAAGAAGATAATGATTTTTTAGGATATTCTAAAGGAGAGCTGAAAAAGGAGTTATGTAAGTCGGGTGCAAATGAAAAGGACTATTATTTATCTCAGTTTGTTATTATGACGCTTATAGTAACCTTTTATGGTTCTACTGGCTTAAGTAGTAAATCAAGAGATTTTATTAAGGTAGGAGAATTTTTGAATATTATTACTGAGAAGCTAAATGAAGGTGTTAAACGAAGTGATGAAAATGATGAAGATAATGGAATAGCTTTCAGTAATATATTAGAAAAATTTGAGTCTTTAAAAAGCTCGGATAAGCAAAATAGATCAAAAACTACTAAAGAAGGATTTATTTATAACCTGCTAATCTTTTTAGAAAATCAAGGGTTAATAGATTATATAAAAAGTGATGATATGATAAAAACAACTAAAAAATTAGACTATTTTATGGATTGGAATTTATTAAATAAAAATAATTATAGTAGAGTTTTAAAAGCATTAGGACAGGAGGAAGTAGATGAGTAATTTTAATTATCTTAGGATTTCTAATTTAAATTATAATAATAATACTTCAAAGATAGATGATCAGATTTTTTATTTAAATGGAGAAAATACAATGATAAATTTAAGAAATGGAGGTGGAAAGACAGTTATTATACAAATGATGATGGCTCCATTTGTAAGAAGGAAATATAGAGATTTAAATGAAAGAAAGTTTGATAGTTATTTTAATAGTAAGACACCTACATATATATTAGTTGAATGGAATCTTGAAGATGGTGCAGGATATTTACTTACTGGTATGATGGTAAGAAAAAGAGATAATGCATCTGATGAAGATTCTAAAAGTAAACTAGACATAATTAACTTTGTATATGAATATAAGACACGAAATGAATATGATATAAAAAGCATCCCTATAATTGAAGATGAAGGTCGAGGAAAAAGAATAAAAAGTTTTATAAATAGTAAAAAGTTATTTGAAGAATTAAAAAAGAATAGTAATTATGATTTTAACTACTATGATATGAATAATTCTTCATCTTCTAGAGCGTATTTTGATAAGTTAAAGGAATATGGTATAGATAATAAGGAATGGGAAACTATAATTAAAAAAGTTAATCTAACTGAATCAGGGTTATCCCAATTGTTTAAAGAAGCTAAGAATACAGAAGGATTAGTAAAAAAGTGGTTTCTTCCTATAGTAGAGGAAAAGTTAAATAAAGATGAAAATAGAATTAATAACTATAGGGATATAATAGAAAAATATATATATCAATATAAGATTAATAAAAGTAATATTGATAGAAAAAAGAAAATAGAGATTTTTAATGGTAAAGCAGAAGGAATAAAACAAGCTGCCTTAGAATTTAAGAATCAAGTAAGTAATAAAGAGGTTCATAAAAATAAAATAGCTAATTATTATAAAACTTTATCTTCTGCTGTTCAGATAAAAGAACAGAGTATATTTGAAATTAATGAAAATCTATTAAAAAATGCAGAACAAATAAAAGAAGTTGAATATGAAAGAGTTTCATTGAAAGTTCATCAAATACTGGATGAAGTTAATAGGCTGAATGAAAATGCAGATGGAAAAATTGCCTTAAAAGAAGAGTATAACTCAGATTTATTAAGTTTAAAAAGAGAAAAAAATATTTTGAATTGTGCTGATGTATACAGTAGATATACTAAACATTCAAGAAAGCTTCAAGAACTTGAAATAAAAATAAAGACATTAAAAAATGAAGGAGAAGATAAAAAACCAGAAATTAATAATCTTGGGTACTCTATAAGGAAACTTGTTACAGAAGATTATGAAAGAAAAAAATTAGAAAATGATAAGTCTGAGGCTGAAGAAAGAGATTATATAAATAAAAGCGAGAAGCTTAAAGAAGGTGTTGAGGATGCACAAAGTAAACTTAATAAGTTAGCTTTAAAAGAAGGTAGTTTAAAAGAAAAAGTAAGTTCTTTTGATGTTTATGAAGAAAAATTCAATAGAAGTTATTCAGAAAAATTTCATAGAAATATAGTTGGCTATTTTGATGATAAAGAAATAATTGTATTAAGTGAAAAAATTGATTCAGATAAGAAAAAAGCAGAAGATGAAAAGAAAAATATAGAAAAGTCAATTATAGAAACAGAGCAACTTTTAAAAAGTAAGACTTCAGAAAAGGAAAGTTTAGATAAAATAATAGTAAAGCTAGAGAGTGATTTAGGTAGTATAGAAGAAAAGGTGAATACCTTTAATAATGAATTAGATTCAAGAAAAGATATAGTTAGATACGTAAATTTAGGTGAAGATAATGTATTTAATAATGAAGAAATAATTAAAGAATATGATAAGAAAATAAATCTTTTAAATTCAGAGGTTCAAGAACTATATAAAGATAAAAATTTAATTTCAGAAGAAATAAATAGGCTTAAAACTGGTAAGATTATTGAAATTCCGAAAGAGTTTTTAGAAGTATTAAAAAATAATGATATTGCTATAGTTTATGGGATGGAATGGCTTAAGAAAAATCAATATTTTTTAAAAGAAAATGAGGAGTTTGTTAGAAGGAATCCATTTATTCCATATTCACTTATAATGGATAAAAGAGAAATAAATATTCTTAAAAATATTTGTATTGAATTTTTTACTTCATTTCCTATACCGATTATAGAGAGAGAAGATTTAGAGAAAGATATTAGTAATGGGTCAGATAGATTAATTGATTGTAAAGAAATTAAATTTTATATATCCTTTAATAATAAGCTTTTAAATGAACAAGAATTAGGTAAGTTATTAGAATTAAAGAAAAAAGAAGAAGATAATCTACAAGAAAAGATAGAAGAGAAAAAAGCAGCATTAGATTTATATATAGATAAGAAAGTATTTATAAAAAACTCAATTTTAACCAAAGAACTATATGAAGAAACATTATTAAGTCAAGAAAATATAAGAAACCAAATTAGTATTAGTAGAAAAGAAATAATTTCATTAATAAAGCAAGTTAGTGAATGTAATGATAAAATTGAAGATTATAAGTGCAAAAAAGATTTATTAATTGTAACTTTAAGAAATTTAGGTAATAAGAAAAAAGATTATGAAGAATTATTAATAGAATATGACAAGTATTGTAGTAGTAAGGAAGAGTATGAAGAAATTCTAAAAGTTAAAAGTAAATATGAATTGCAGATAGAAAAAGATAAAAAAGAATTGAAGTTTATTGAAGAACAAATAGAAGCTATAAAAGAGAAGATAGTTAACTTAAAGGGAAAAATATTAGAATGTAATAAGAGTCTTAAGATTTATGGAGGCTATAGAGATGGAGTATTTATAGATAAAGATCTTGAAGATTTAGTAGCGGAATATAATGTTATAACAAAGAAAATCTATGGTGATATTTTAGAGTTGGAAGAAGAAAAAAGAAATGTAGCAGAAGAATATGCTTCAGTAGAAAAACAACTTATCGAAAAAGAAACAGAATTTGAACTAAGAGAAGAAGAATTTAGGAATGTAGTTTATGATTTTAGTAAAGAGTCTGCAGTAGAAAAGAAGATTACGGCTAAAGAACAGGAAATTAAGAAAATAGAAAAAGAAATTTCTAATCTAGAAACAGATATAGCTGTGAAAAAAGAAAAGGTATCTTCACTAAAAAAAGATTTAATGAAAATAGCAAATACGGATGTGCCTAAAGATAAAGAAAATATATATGATAAAAACTTTAAGGAAGAGATAGCTAAATTAAATGTAGAGAAGGATAAGTTAAATGAGAAAAAGGTCAAATATGAATCTGAAAAAGAAATATTAGAAAAAACTAAAACTTCTTTAGAGGAATATGAATTTATTGTAGAAGATGAAATTCAAATAGATATAAATTTAGATACTTTAGAAAATGAAGTTAAGAAAATGAAAAGAGATTATAATCTTATAGAGAAAAAGATAAGTGAAATAGAAAAGCAGGTATATGATTTAATAACTAAAGTATCAAATGAGGATATATTTAAAAGTGATTCTTTATTTAAAGATGCTATAGGAGGATTATTAAAAGTATATGATGATCCTATTAATTTATTAAAGCAGTTAGAAGTTGTTTTAGATTCATATAATAAGATTGTTGAAAAACTTATGCATGATATAGAAATAATAAATAAAGAAGAAAGTAATATTTTAAATAATTTATATGAGTATATGGCTTTAGTTAATGAAAATATAGATAAGATAGACGATAATTCAGCTATTAATATATCAGGTAAATCTATTAAAATGCTTAAGATATCAGTTGTAAATATTGAAGAAAATAAAGAATTATATATTATAAGAATTAAAGAATATATAGAAAATATAAGAGATTATTGTGTGAAACTTTTGGAAAGCAATGAAAGTATAAAAGAGTATATAGAAAAATCAATAAATATCATAAAATTGTATGATGAGATAATTTCTATTGGAAATATTATTGTTAAGTTATATAAAATAGAAGAAAATAAGCAAAAACAAATAACCTGGGATGAAGTTGCTAAAAATTCAGGGGGAGAAGGGTTCCTTTCAGCCTTTGTAATATTATCAAGCCTTCTTTCGTATATGAGAAAAGAAGATAAAGATATTTTTATAAGAAAAGAAGTTTCTAAGGTTTTAATTATGGATAATCCATTTGCTCAAACAAATGCAGAGCATTTATTAAAACCATTAATTGAAATATCCAAGAAAAGTAGAACTCAGCTTATATGCTTAACAGGTTTAGGAGGCGACTCGATTATAAATAGATTTGATAATATTTACGTTTTGAATTTAGTAAGTAGTAAATTAAAGAATGGGCTAAAGGTTATTAAATCTGATCATATTGTAGGAGAAGAAGAAGTTGAAGTTATGGTTTCATCTCAAGTAAAAAGTGAAGATATACAGATGAGATTATTTTAGAAAAGTTATTATTTCATAAAACCCACGAAAACAAATTAGTTTTTCGTGGGTTTATTTTAATTATAAAAATAAAAATACACTAAATAAAGTAAAAATATAAAGTGGACTTGAAGGATATTTTATATTTATAATTTTAATAAAATAACCTAAATATGGAAAGGCGAGATGCAATGTGGATAAGATAGATACTAAAATACTAAATTGTTTAAAGAAAAACAGTAGGATAAAAGCCTCAGCTATAAGTAAAGAAATCCATCTTTCAGTATCTGCAGTCATTGAGAGGATTCATAAGATGGAGAATAATGGGGTAATAAAAAATTATACAATTATTGTTGATGAATGTAAGCTAGGAAAAGGAATAGGTGCTTTGATGGAGGTTAGTTTAGACCATCCTAAATATTATGATTCATTCACTTATATTTTCACATGGTGAAACAGAAAAAAATTCGGTAATGAAAGTACTATACAGAAAAAATTAAGGTTAAAAACATAATGAAAAATAATTTATTTGCAAAATTTAATAAATATTGCAAATAATGAATTACGGGTGTAAGATTTATTCATAAATAAAAACGAATTGAAAAACACGTATACGTGACAATGGTGTCAAAACTATTGGTCACTATGCGTGTTTTTTATTTAAGAAAGTGGATATAGGAGGATGTTATTATGAAAAATTTAGGTTACTACAATGGAGAATATGATTTAGTTGAAAATATGAAGGTACCAATGAATGATAGAGTAAGTTATTTTGGTGATGGTGTTTACGATGCTACATATAGCAGAAATCATAAGATATTTGCACTTGATGAACATATTGATCGTTTTTTTAACAGCGCAGGATTATTAAAGATAAAAATACCTTATACAAAGGATGAACTTAAAGAAATTTTAAAAGAAATGGTAAGTAAAGTTGATAGCGGAGAACAATTTGTATATTGGCAGGTAACAAGAGGAACAGCAATGCGTAATCATGCATTTCCAGAAGATTCAAAGGCAAATTTATGGATTATCTTAAAGCCACTAGAAGTTAAAGATATGTCACATAAGTTAAAGCTAATAACTTTAGAGGATACTAGATTTTTACACTGTAATATAAAAACTTTAAATCTTCTTCCAAGTGTTATGGCTGCTCAAAAGACTGAAGAAATGGGATGTGATGAAGCAGTATTTCATAGAGGAACAAGGGTTACTGAATGTGCTCATAGTAATGTTTCAATAATTAAGGATGGAATTTTAAAAACTGCTCCAACTGATAATTTAATTTTACCTGGTATTGCAAGAGCTCACTTAATTAAAATGTGTAAAAAATTTGAGATTCCAGTAAATGAAAATGCATTTACATTAGATGAACTTATGGATGCTGATGAAGTTATAGTTACAAGTTCAGGACAGTTCTGTATGCAAGCTTATGAAATTGATGGAAAGCCAGTTGGAGGAAAAGCGCCAGAACTTGTTAAGAAATTACAAGATGCGCTTTTAGAAGAATTTTTAAAGGAAACAGAGGTAACTGAAGAAGCAACATGTTGTGCTTGTTAAATTAATGTTACATCTAAATTATGAAGGTGGTGAAGTTTTATGAATCAAGAAAAGTTAACCATATTTAATATAGGTGAAAATTTAGATAGTTTAATGAATCTTGACCCTAGAGGATATGGCGTATGTAGGATTTTATATGATGCAGCAAGAGAATATACTAAGGAACCTTTAACTATGAATAGTGCTAAAAAATTATTTGAAACATTAAAGGAAGGTGACCTTGTTTATATAATGACTGGCTTTGTACTAAGACCATTCAAAAAAGCAGAGACAGATGGAATAATAAGTTCTATGCTTCTAGCTCGTGCTCTTGTGAAAGGATTTAAGGTTAAACCGGTTATTATATGTCAGGAAGAAAATATGGAAGCAGTAAAGAATCTTGCTTATGTTGTTGGACTTCATTTTCATGACACAATTGAAGGTTTAGATGAATATCCATTGTCACTAGCTGCAATACCATTCACTAAGGATGTATTAAAGGCTGAAAAGCAAGCAGATGAGATTTTAGAAAAAGGACTTCCAAGTGCTGTAATAAGTATAGAATGTCCTGGTGCAAATTCAAAAGGAGTTTATCATAATGCTGTAGGTCTTGATATAACACCTCTTGAAGCTAAGATGGATATATTATTTAAAAAGATTAAGAAAAAAGGCATTCTTAATATTGCTATAGGGGATCTTGGAAATGAACTTGGTATGGCAACTATAAAGGATAGACTTGAAGAATATATTCCTTATGCAGGAAAAGGAAGATGTAAATGTGGATGTAATGGAGGAATTGCTGTTAGTGTAGCAGCTGATAATATAATAACAGCTACAGTTTCAGACTGGGGAGCATATGGTCTTATAGCAGCTATTGCATATTTAAAGAAGGATTTAAATATAATGCATACACCTAAGATGGAAGAAGAGGCTTTAATTACAGCATCAAGAAGTGGAATGATTGATATGTATGGAGATCTTATACCTGCTATTGATGGATGTAATATGGAAATGATAGTTTCAATTGTAACACTTATGAGAGAAACAGTAAAGTCTGCATTAAGTTTAACAAAGACATGTGAAACATGGTTTGATAAAGTTTTAGAATTAGGTTTCTTTGAAAATGAAAGCAATGAGATTTTTGAAGATGAAAAGATGAAAAAGATAATCTAAAGGGGATGTATAATAATGGATTATTCAAAGATGAGTCCTATAGATGTACGTAAATTAATAAGAAATGAAGAAATAACTACACCTACAGCTGGGATGTGTGCAGGTTTTGCTCAAGCTAATCTTGTTATACTACCTAAAGATTTAGCATATGATTTTCTTTTATTTACTCAGAGAAATCCTAAATCATGTCCTTTACTTGAAGTTAGTGATGTTGGGGAGAAGATGTTAAAAACTCTTGGAAGAGATATTGATATTACTACAGATATACCTAAATACAGAGTTTATGAAAAAGGGGTATTAACAGGAGAATATACAAATATTAAAGATTTATGGAGAGATGATTTTGTAAGTTTTTTAATAGGCTGTAGTTTCTCTTTTGAATCAGAATTATTAGAGGAAAATATAACTATAAGACATATTGAAGAAAATTGTAATGTACCTATGTTTATAACAAATATAGAGTGCAATGAGGCTGGAATATTTAATGGAAAAATGGTTGTTAGTATGAGACCACTTCCACATGACGAAATTGTAAAGTCAGTTTTAATAAGTGGAAGTATGCCTAAGGTTCATGGTGCACCTATTCATATTGGAGATCCTTCACTTATTGGGATAGAAGATATTATGAAGCCTGACTTTGGAGATAGTGTTCATATTAAAAAGGGAGAAGTTCCGGTATTTTGGCCATGTGGTGTAACTCCACAATCTGTTGTAATGAATGTAAAACCTGATATTGTAATAACTCATGCACCAGGACACATGCTTATAACTGACGTAAAGAATATTGATTTAAAGTACAATTAAGGTCTTGTATTGGTGGTGATTAGTATGTATAGGGTAGATTTGAATTGTGATTTAGGCGAGAGTTTTGGAAATTATAAAATAGGTTGTGATAATGAAGTTATCCCATTTATATCATCAGCTAATATTGCATGTGGATTTCATGCTTCTGATCCAGTAGTTATGGATAAGACTGTGAAGATAGCAAAAGATAATGGAGTATCAGTTGGAGCACATCCAGGGCTTCCTGATCTTATGGGGTTTGGTAGAAGAAAGATGAATATTACTCCTAATGAAGCAAAAACGATGATTCAGTATCAGATTGGAGCACTAGATGCATTTTGTAAAGCTCATAACATTAAGATGGGTCATGTAAAACCTCATGGAGCACTTTATAATATGGCAGGAAAGGATCTTGAACTTTCTCTTGCAATATGTGAAGGAATAAAGAAGGTAAATTCACAATTGATACTTCTTGCACTTAGTGGAAGCAAGATGATTGAAGCAGCTAAACTTACAGGTATAAGGTATGCTAGTGAAGTTTTTGCAGATAGAGCATACAATGATGATGGTTCTTTGGTAGATAGAAAGAGTAATGGAGCAGTCATTACTAATGAAGATGAAGCTATAAACAGAGTAATTAGAATGATAAAAGAAGGGAAAGTAAGATCTATAAATGGAAATGATATAAAGATTGAAGCACAGTCAATATGTATTCATGGAGACGGGATAAAAGCATTAGAATTTGCTAAAAAAATAAGACAAAACCTTGAAGATGAGAATATAGAAATACTTTCTTTAGATAAATGGATTTAACTTAGACTAGTGTATATGAAAGAAGCTGATAAAGTGTTAGAAGATTATCTTAGAACTTATTTAAAGTTGGATTTGAATGCTATAGAAAATAATATAAATGAAGTGAAAAAGAGAATTGATGATAATGTGAAGGTGCTGGTGTAAGTTATGGAAAGACTTATGTTACAAAGATTGCAACTATATCAGTAGGGTATGCAGATGGATATAAAAGAGGCTTATCCAATAAAGGACAAGTACTTATACATGGAAAATACGCTCCAATAATAGGACGAGTATGTATGGACCAGATGATGGTAGATGTTACAAATATAGATGATGCGAAAATAGAGGATGAAGTTACATTAATAGGTCAAGATGGAGATAATCTTATAACAGTTGAAGAGCTAGCAGAAATAGCAGGAAGCTTTAATTATGAATTTGTATGTGGAATTGGACCAAGGGTAAAAAGAATTTATTAATAAATAAACGGTGGTGATAAGTTATGGATAAATTTAAGATTTATCAGATAAGTGAAACTTCTGCTTATATCGAATTTGGAAGTGAAATTAATCCTGATATTAATAAAAAGATAAGAATATTATGTGAATACCTTGAAAACAAGCCATTTTACAGTCTTGTAGAATATATACCTTATTTTACAGGCATGTCTATAATTTATGATCCCTTAAAGGTAAATTCTTTAAGTCCATTTGAAAAGGTAAAAGAAAAACTAGGAAATATACTACAATCATTAGACTTTTCAGCAGAATATGAAGAACATATAGTTGAAATTCCAGTATGCTATGGAAATGAGTATGGTCCAGATATTGAATATGTTGCAAAGGTTAATAACATAAATATTGATGAAGTTATAGATATACATTCAAAAGGAAAGTATCTTGTTTATATGATTGGATTTGCACCAGGATTTCCTTATCTTGGAGGCATGTCAGATAAAATTGCAACTCCAAGAAAAAGTACTCCAAGGACAGCTGTGCCAAAGGGTTCAGTTGGAATTGCAGGAATGCAAACAGGAGTATATCCTATAGAAACACCTGGAGGTTGGCAAATAATAGGTAGAACTCCTATTAATCTTTTTGATGCAGATAGCAAGGAAAAGACGCTTTTAAAATGTGGAGATATAATAAAGTTTTATCCTATTTCCTGCGAGGAATATTTAAAGATAAAGGGGAAATTAGCATGAGTATAAGTGTTTTAAATCCAGGACTTTTAACAACAATTCAGGATAGTGGAAGATATGGGTATCAGAAAAATGGAATAGTTGTAAGTGGAGCAATGGATATATATGATATGAAGCTTGCTAATATTGCTGTAGGTAATGACGAAAATGAAGGTGTGCTTGAAGTTACAATGATTGGTCCATCTTTGAAGTTAAGTAAAGGAGAACTTATTTCTATAACAGGAGCAAATATTTCACCAGTTATAAATAAAAAGAAAGTGCCAATGGGGAGACCAGTTTATATAAAAAAAGACTCAACATTAGAATTTGGAACAAATTTGAATGGATGTAGAGCTTATATTGCAGTATGTGGAGGATTTGATATAAAACCCGTTATGGGTAGTGTTAGTACATATTTAAGAGGAAAATTAGGTGGAATAGAAGGTAGAACTTTAAAAAAGGGAGATATCTTAAAGATTAAGCCTAAGACATTAATGGGTAATAAACTTATAAAAAAACTTTCAACTAGTTTAGACAGGGTATATGATAAAGCAGAATTTTGTGCTCCGCGTTGGTACATTAAGAATTATGCTGATTATGAAAAGAATAATTCTAAAGAACAGGTAATAAGGGTATTTGAAGATATGCAGTATAAAGGCTTTAGTGAAAAATCTTTAGAAAAGTTCTGGAACAGCCCATTTTTAGTAGATTCTAAGAGTGACAGAATGGGATATAGACTTAAAGGTGAAGAAATTACTATGAATGAAAAGATTGAGATGATTTCTGGAGAGGTTTCTTTTGGAACTATTCAAATTCCACCTGATGGAAATCCTATTATACTATTAGCAGATAGAGCTACAGCAGGAGGATATCCAAAGATAGCACATGTATGTGATTATGATATTCATAAACTAGTACAACTTAAGCCTGGGGATCATATTAGGTTTGAAAAGATAGATATTAAAGAAGCTGAAAGGTTGTATATTGAAAGGCTTAAGGAAATAGATGAGTTAAAAAAATCAGTAGAACTTGTAAGTTATTAACCTATAAGTTTTTGCAGTAGATTTATTTATGGGCAGGTGATGTAAATGATAAGAATAGAGGATCTTGAAAAGATAATAAGTATAGTAGAAAGTCATGAAATTTCACATTTTGAATTTGAGCAGGATAGCAGTAGAGTTGTAATTGAAAAAAGTAAAGGGAATATTTCAGGCTCTAATTTTAAAGGCTGCATAAAAGAATCTGAGGAAAGTAAAATAGATGATAAAAATAATAATAGTGAGGAAAAATGTGCTGATAAAAATGATTGCTATATAAAATCAAGTCTTGCAGGAACATTTTATCTTAAAAAGGATGAAGCTTCAGAACCTTTTGTAAAAATAGGTGATAATGTTAAAGAGGATACTATTGTAGGACTTGTAGAAGTAATGAAGCTTTTCAATGAAATTGAAGCTGAAAAGGCAGGTTATATTTCTAAGATATTGATAAGAAATGGAGAGTTTGTTGAATTTGGACAACCTCTATTTGAATTAAGTTAGTGTCTAATAATCAGAAAGGTGGTGGTTATTTGTTTAAGAAAGTACTTATAGCAAATAGAGGAGGAATTGGTATAAGAATAGATAGTGCATGTTATGAGGGAGATTATATTTCACCATTCTATGATTCTATGATATCAAAGGTGGTATCATGGGGAAGAGATAGGGATGAGGCAATAAAAAGGATGCAGCGTGCTCTTAATGAGTTTATTATTAGTGGGGTAAAGACTACAATACCTTTTCATAAAGAACTTATGAAGAATGATATTTTTAGAAGTGGTATATTTAATACTAAGTTTCTTGAATTAAATAATATATTATCTTCAGAAAAGTGAAATAAACAAAATTTATTCAGTAAGTAAAATGGTATATGGAATTTATTTACATGAAGATGTGATAATGATATAATTATAAAAAAACAAATTTTTAGAAGTGTAATCCGTGATTACAGGACAAGGGCGTCGTATCTTATTCCTGTTGTTATGGATTTTTTTATTATTATTTTTTAGATGCAAAAAATTAAAAAAGCTATAAATAAATATTTTTAAATTAAAAAGGGGGAATAATTATGGAGCTATTTTCAAGTATTCTATCAGCAATCGATGATTTTGTATGGGGACCAGTTATGTTAGTACTTTTGGTAGGGACAGGTATTTTTTTAACGGTAAGATTAAGATTTTTAACTTGGAGAAATTTAGGATACGCTCTAAAGAGTGTTTTAAGCAAAGAAGCAAGGACTAAGAAAAGGGGAAGCGGGGATATTTCGCCATTCTCAGCACTTATGACAGCACTTGCAGCAACTATTGGTACAGGTAATATAGTTGGTGTTGCAACAGCTATGGTTCTTGGAGGCCCTGGAGCACTTGTATGGATGTGGATTTCAGCATGCTTTGGTCTTACTTCTAAATTTGCAGAATGTATGCTTGCAATTAAATATCGTCAGGTAAATGAAAATGGGGAAATGTCTGGTGGACCAATGTATACCATGAAACATGCTTTCAAAAATAAGTCATTTGGAAACTGTATGGGATTCTTATTTGCATTATTTACTGTATTGGCCTCATTTGGTATTGGAAACCTAACTCAAGCAAATTCAATTTCAGCTTCATTAACTCAAACATTTAGTATTCCAGCTTGGGTAACAGGTATAGTAATAACAGTATTAGCACTTTTAATAATTGTTGGTGGTATAAAAAATATTTCTAAGGTATCTCAAGTAGTTGTACCTAGTATGGCAGTATTCTATGTAATAGCAGGAGTGATAGTAATACTTGGAAATATAGGTAACTTACCAAGTGGTGTGGCTACAATATTTAAGATGGCATTTAACACTGAAGCAGTTGCAGGTGGTGTTGGTGGTACTATTATGGTAAGTATGATGCAATCTTTAAGATGGGGTGTTGCTAGAGGTGTATTTTCAAATGAAGCAGGTCTTGGATCAGCAGCAATTACAGCAGCTGCAGCAACAACAGATAACCCTGTTCGTCAAGGATATATTAATATGACAGGTACTTTCTTTGACACAATTGTTGTTTGTACCATTACAGGTCTTGCTATAGCAAGTTCAGGGGTTTTAGGAAATGTAGATCCTGTAACTGGAGAAGTTGTTACAGGATCAGCACTTACAATACTAGCTTTTTCAAGTGTTTTAGGTAAGTTTGGTGGATTTTTAGTTAGTATAGGTATAGCTTTATTTGCTTTCTCAACAATTATAGGATGGGAATATCATGGTGAAAAAGCTTTTGAATATTTAGTTAAGAAACCTAAATACTGTATCATATATCGTATAGTATTTTCATTGGTTTCATATATTGGAGCAACTACAACATTAGAAATTGTATGGAATTTTTCAGATGTAATGAATGGACTTATGGCCATTCCAAACTTAGTGTCTTTAATTGCATTAAGTGGTGTAATAGCTAAGGATGTTAAAGCGTATCAATTAGTTATTAAACAAGAAAAGGAAGAAAAAAAGAAAGATAAGTGTGATGTTAGTTATGGTGAATTAGCTTAAAAGTTAATTCAATAATAAAAAAGTAATATTTTTTGATATAACATCATTGATTTAAGTCTTTTGATACAGGCCCTTTTTTAACGTCTAATACAAAGTTATTTGTAAGATATTATATTTAGTTATTAAAAAATTTTGCGAAGATTATAATTAGGCTATAAGTTGGAAACATTTTTAATTTAAAATAAAAGATATATGTTTAGGAGGGACTAAATCATGAATAGGACAATACTAATAATTGAAGACGAAGAGGATATTAGTGGATATGATGTGTGTAGAGAAATTTCAAAGGGTAATGATATACCAATAATAATGTTAACAGCTAGAAATGATATTGTAGATAAGATACGTGGACTAGAAATTGGAGCAGATGATTATATTACAAAACCTTTTGATATAAGAGAAGTTATAGCAAGGATAAATGTATGTTTAAGAAGAATGGAAAGTTTAAAAGGAACGCAAAGTAATAGTGATGGATAATATTATTGAGATAAATGAGAGTGTGAAAATTAATAAAC
Source organism: Clostridium sp. (assembly GCA_015058405.1). Taxonomy (GTDB): domain Bacteria; phylum Bacillota; class Clostridia; order Clostridiales; family Clostridiaceae; genus Clostridium. The sequence goes on along the minus strand of SVCL01000069.1, from coordinate 21,643 downwards.
AAAGTATGGAAGTATTTAAGGAAGGAGAAAACATTAAGTTAAAGCCTAAGGAATATGAATTATTACTTGCTTTTGCAGAGAATAGGATATAAGATGCAGTAATTATCACTAGCATATATAAGGAGAAAGAAAATGAAGTTTTCAATAAGATACAAGTTTGCATTTAAGAGATGGAACTATTATTAATGATGATTATAGTGATCTTAATAGTGCAATTAATGGACAAGCAGCATATAAAATTATAGATACTAATGAAGTATATAAGGCCATATTTTCAAAGCCATTATATATAAAAAATAATTTAGTAGGTATTTTAAGATATACAAAAGATTATACAGATTTATTTCAAAATGGTAACAGCATGATATTAAAAATTAAGTTATTTATGCTAGTTGTATTTTTAATATTATTTATTTTTTCTCTTATCTTAGCAACTAAAATTGTAATTCCTATTATTAAACTAAATAAGGTGACAAAAGAAATTAGTAATGGGAATTTTGATTTAAATATTTCACCAAGTTCAAATGATGAGATAGGGGAACTTACTGAAAACTTTAATACAATGAGCAAAAAAATAAAAGAACAAATATGTACAATAGAAAAAGATAGAGATGATTTAATAAAAAGTGAAAGTCATAGAAAAGTATTTTATGATAATGTAACTCATGAAATTAAGACACCATTAACTATAATAGATGGTTATGCTCAAATCATATTAGATGAAGAGGATTTAGATAATGATATTGTTATTAAAGCTGCATCAAAAATAAAAAATGAATCTAAGAACTTAATTAGCATGGTAATAAATATTTTAAATATGTCCAAGCTGGAATCTAAAAGCAGTAATGAGTTAAAAGAAAAAGTTGATATGAAAACATGTATAGAGGATATATGTAACAAGATAAGTGTAAAAGCTAAGAAATATGAAATCACTATAAATGAATCTTTAGAAAATGATATTTATGTATACGCAAATTTAAATGATATTAACAGTATGATTATTAATATAATAGATAATTCAATAAAATATAGTAACGTAAAATCTGAAATAAAAGTAAGACTATTTAAGGATGAATATAATTGTAATTTAGTTTTAGAAGATGAAGGTAAAGGGATAGATAGTGAAATAAATAAAGGAACAAAAGTTTATATAAAGGTGCCACTTTTTACAACTTGGCAACAACTTGATTAATTTATGACAATATAGAGGCTGTAATATTTTTGTTAATAAAAATTATAATACCAGTAAGTATAATAGCAATGTGTTTTGGAGCTGAAAAAGTTATAACTGCATATTCAGAAAACTCATTTAATAAACCTGTAATTGTAAATACTGATAATTCATCTTTAGATTATAGTTCAAATCCTCTAGAAGTAATAAACAAAGAAAGCTTTGGAGATGTACAAGGATTAACTAAAAATTTTGGATTTATAAATGAAAATGAGGTTTTATTATGGTGTGGACTTAGCAGAGAAGATTTTTATAAGAAATATCCTAATGAAATAGATAAATCAAATAGTGAAAATTATAAGTTATTAGATGAACAACTTAATGATCAGTATGGAAAAATGTAAAGATTTAATTTAGCAGATGGAACAAAACATTGGAATTTATATGCTGCTAGAATTAATGGTAATAATCTTGTAGATAGAGTATGTTTATATAAAAATATTAACTTATGTGGAGAGAATGTAACATGGAGTCCAGACGGTAAAAAAAATATTATTCTTTTCAGCAAATGAGGATATAGTGAAAAATTATATTTCTTTTAAAGATAAAAATGAAGTCAATATTATAACTTTTAAATAGGAAAAATACATCACTTTTTTACCTTGATTTTACATGGAATGATATATTAAATTGATATATAATAAAGGTTTGTTAGGAATTTTTTAGAGAAATAAGTTGAGTAATACCAAAGATAAATGAGGCAAACTATGATGAAAAATAAAAAGATTATAATAATTTTAATTTTAGTATTTATATTTTTGTTTATAAAAGGTGATATAAGTTATGCAAGTATAAGTGAAAGTATAAAATTTAAAAATCTAACTATAGAAGACGGTCTATCTCAATCTACAGTAGAAAATATGTATCAAGATAGTAAAGGATACATATGGATAGCTACTAATGATGGATTAGATAGATACAATGGATATGAATTTAAACATTATAAAAATGATAAGTATGATAAGAATACAATATCTAATAATTATATTATAGATGTTACAGAAGATAAAAACGGAGATATATGGGTATCAACTTCAGACGGTATAAGTAGAATAAACACTATTACTGATGAAATAAAAAATTATTATTCAAAAGACACAAATGGAAATTTATCAAATAGTCGTGTATGTGAAATTCTTAGCACTAAAGATAATAAGATAATAGCTGCAACTGTAGATGGACTTAATTTATATGATGAAAAAGATGATAAGTTTTTAAGAATTTTAGATAAAGAAGGAGAACTTCCTAGTCAATATATAAATTCAGTTAAAGAAGATCTTAAAGGAAATATATGGATTGGTACGGATAAGGGATTAGTTGAAATTGATGAAGATTTGAACTTATTAAATAAATATGAAGATACTATAGGAAATGATGATGTATATAGCACATATGATGATGCTAAGGGAAATATGTGGATATGTACTTTAGGAGATGGTTTATTTAGGATAAATTCAAAGGATAATAGTGTAGTTAATTTTAAAAAAATGGATAATGAAACATCAATAATAAGTAATAATGTAAGGGATGTTGTGTTAGATTCAAAAGGCAAGCTTTGGATTATTACTGAGGATGGACTTTGTAATTTTGATTATAGAAAAGAAGTGTTTACAAGTTATAAAAAGGAATCCTATGAAAGAGATAGTATACTAGATGATAAAGCACATTGTTTATTAAAAGATCGTAGTGGACTTATATGGATAGGTGCTTATAGTGGGATATCTGTATTTAACCCTAATAGTAATTTTTTTTATTATAAATCTAAATCTTATGATAAAAATAGTTTAAGTGGAAATATAATTAATTCTTTATATAAAGATGATGATGAAATTTTATGGGTAGGTACTAGTGAAAATGGAGTAGATGCTATAAGTCAAGAGAGTACAAAGCATATTAATAAAGAAAATAGTAATCTTATTAGTAATGAAATTTTTGATATAAAAGGATTTAATAATTATATATTTATAGGAACTAATGATGGATTATCTGTTTTAGAAAAAACTGATGATAAAGACTTCATTATAAAAAACTATACAGATAAAGATGGATTGCCATCAAATAAGATAAGATCATTATTTATAGATTCTAAGGGATATTTATGGATAGGAACTAATAGAGGGATAGCTATATTAAATATACATAGTGGTGAAATTAATAAGGCTACAAATATTTTCGATAAGATAGATTTGTCAGATAAATTTATAAGAGCTATACATGAAGACTCAAATGGAAACTATTATATTGGATGTTTTTTAGAAGGTGGATTAATAAAAATAAATCCTAAAACTAAAGAATATAAAATATATAAAAACGATGAAAATGACGATGAAAGTATAAGTAATAATACTATAAGATATATAACTGAAGATTTAGAAGGAAATATATTAGTAGGAACTAGTTATGGTATTAATATATTAGCTCCTGATACAGATAAATTTAAGCATTATACAGAAAATGACGGGTTGGTAAACAATACTGTGTATGGAATAATTATTGATAAGAATAATGATATATGGATGAGTACTAATGGTGGTATATCTAAGTTTTCTATTAAGGATGAAACATTTAAAAATTTTACTGTTGTAGATGGACTTCAATCTAATGAATTTAATGGCAGGTCATGTTTTGGAGATAAATATGGATATGTATACTTTGGAGGTATAAATGGATTAAATATTATTGATGTAGATAATATAGAGTTGTCTATATTTAAGCCTAATGTAATATTTGATAGTTTTGAAGTAAATGGTATAAGCAAAAAGGATATATCCAATAAGAAATTTAGATATAATGAAAATAATATAAAAGTAAATTTTTTCACAGATGATTATAAAAATACTAAAGGAACTAAATACTATTATAGATTAAAGGGTTCAGAAGAGGAATGGAATGTAACTAATAGTAACTTACTTACTTTTGCTAATTTATCTTCAGGAGATTATACATTAGAAATAAAGACAATGACGCAACATGGGATAACAGGTGAGGCTAATTCTATAAACTTTACTATTAAATCTCCTTTTTGGAGAAGTCATTATGCAATAATTATTTATTGGAGTCTGATAATTTTATTTATATACATATATGGAAATAAGGTTAAAAAGTTAGATAAGCTAGTAAATAAGAAAACTGGTGAATTAAGAAATCAGCTGGAGAGAAATGAGAAGTTATTTAATAAAGTCATAAAACTAGAGAAAAGTAAAAATAATTATTTTATTAATCTCTCTCATGAGCTTAGGACACCTTTAAATGTATTAACTAGTATAAATCAGGTAATAAAATCATTTATCAAAGGTGATAAGACCATATCTAATGAAAAGCTTTCGTATTATATGGATGTAATGAATAGAAATTGCAATAGATTATTAAACTTAATAAATAATTTAATTGATTATGAAAAAATTGAAAATAATCGATACATATTAGAGAAAGAAAAGGTAGATATAGTATATCTAGTTGAAGAAACAGTTTTTGATATGAAAGATTATATAGAGGAAAATGGAATTGAATTTATATTTGATACAGATGTAGAAGAAAAATTAATTGAATGTGATAAGTTAGATATAGAAAGATGCGTTATAAATCTAGTTAGTAACGCTACTAAATTTACTCCTAAAGGTGGGTTGATTGAAGTAACAGTATATGATTTAGATGATAAAGTGAAAATAAGTGTAAAAGATAGTGGGACAGGTATAAGTGAAGAAAATCAAAAAATAATCTTTGATAGATTTAATCAAGGAATAGATAAAAATTCTGAACAAAAAGGTGGAAGTGGACTAGGTCTTACTATAACAAAGCAAATTATAAATCTTCATGGAGGAGAGATACATTTAGAAAGTAAGGTGGATGTAGGTAGTGAGTTTATAATAATTCTTCCTGTAAGGAGTGGTGTATAATAAATATACCAAATTCAAGGGATGATTAGATAAAGATAGGAAATATTATTGGAGGGGAATATGAGAAAGATTTTTTATATATCAGATTATCATTTTTACCATGAACTTACAATAAAGAGAAGCAGACATATTTTTAATAATGTAGAAGAAATGAATGAAGAAATTATAAGAAGACATAATGCTAGAGTGTCAGAAGATGATGATGTATATATTCTTGGAGATATTATAGTATGTGATGAGGAAAATTTATCAGAATATATGGAGAAAACCGTAGGTAGACTTAAAGGAAAGTTACATTTAATAATAGGAAATCATGATTTGAAGTACCTAGATAAAGAAGAATTTAGAAAGTATTTTGAATCTATAGATGAATCAAAAATTATCTTGGATCATAAGAAGTGGGTGCATCTTTGTCATTATCCAATGCTTTTATGGTATAAGAAAAATAAAGGTGCATATAATGTGTTTGGCCATATGCATAATGAAAAGGTAACAAAGGAATTTGATATTTTAAGAGGAGAGGAAAATGCGCTAAATGCATGCGTAGAAGTAAATAATTATACTCCATGTTTATTAGAAGAGATTAAGCAAAATAATATTCTATTTAAGTCAACTTTAGATAATGATGATTTTTATTTTTAATAAGTGATATAATTTTTGGTAGAAGTTTGGAGGGACTAATTATGACAGATAATGAAGAAACACAATATAAAAAAATGATAGAAGATCCAATACCGAAGCTAATAACATCACTTGCAGTTCCTACTGTTTTAAGTCAGCTTATAACTACTATTTATAACACTGCAGATACTTATTTTGTAGCTCAGATTGGAACAAGTGCTACTGCTGCAGTGGGAGTGGTATTTTCACTTATGTCAATAATACAAGCTGTAGGTTTCGGACTTGGAATGGGGTCGAATAGCCTTATAAGTAGAAATCTTGGAGCTAAAAATAATGATGCTGCTAATAAGTATGGTAACAGTTCTTTTATTACAGCTATTATTTTTGGTTTATGTCTTATGATATTTGGACTTATTAATTTACAACCATTTATGAGAGTACTTGGTTCAACAGAAACAATGTTAGATTATTCCTGTAGTTATGGGAAATATATATTAATAGGTGCACCAATAATGTGTTCATCATTTGTTTTAAATAATATACTTAGATCTGAAGGTCATGCTTTATATGCTATGTGGGGACTATGTGCTGGTGGTATTTTAAACATGATTCTAGATCCAATATTTATATTTGGATTTAATATGGGGATAAGTGGAGCAGCTCTTGCAACAATATTAAGCCAGATTGTAAGTTTTGTTATACTTTTAAGTATTTTTATTGGTAATAAAAGTATTGTGAAACTTGGTTGGAAATATATTAGTATGAATATATCAGATTATTTACTTATAATAAAAACAGGCTTTCCAACCATATGTCGTCAAATGCTTGGAAGCGTATCATCTGCACTTCTTAACATAAAAGCAGCTGTATATGGTGATGCAGCTGTAGGAGCTATAACAATTGCAAATAAAATTTATATGCTTGTACGTAATGTAATTTTAGGAATAGGTCAAGGATTTCAACCAGTTGCAGGATATAATTATGGTGCAAAAAATAAGAAACGTGTTAAAGAAGCATTTATATTTTCATGTACAGTTGGAACTGTAATATGCACTATTGCTGCATTAATAATAGGATTTAATGCTTCATCTGTAATTGATTGGTTTAGAAAAGATGATATGGAAGTTATACGCATTGGGACACAGACACTTTATTTTGCATGTACTGTAATGCCGTTAATGGCGTATTCAACTTATGTAAATCAGATGTACCAATGTCTTGGTTTTAGTACACAAGCTACTTTTCTTGCATCTTGTAGACAGGGAATATGTTTTATACCTTTAGTAATAATATTACCTGAAATCATTGGAGTTATAGGAGTGGAAGTTTCACAATCAGCTGCTGATTTAATAACATTTATTATTTCATTACCATTTCAGATTAAGTTTTTCAAAAAACAGTTAAGTTAAAAAGTAATTTTATTATAAAAGTATTCCCTATAGAAGTGTTTTGCTTCTATAGGGCTTTTGTTTTAATTATATTAATCTAGTTTGCCAGCGTCTTGTAATTCAATTATGCCTTTTATTTTATTAAATAATTCGGGTCTATCCTTTTGGATTTGGTCTTTATGTACTAATATTGTTTTCCAAACATTTTTAGGAACTTCAAATTGACCGAAGTTTCCTTTAATTGTTTGATTTTCAACTAGAGAAAATAGGTAGTCTAATTCCTCATCTGAATACTTAGGCATCATACCAAGACTTCCATATAATTTAACGAATTCAAGAGGATCAGAACGGTTAAAGTCAAATGCTTCATCCCACCATTTAGTGTATTTTTCAAAACCATTTTTGCCTTGAAGTTCATCATTTATTGCTAAAGCTGCATGATAACCACACATTAATGCACCTTGAACTATAACTTCTATGTGGGCAGCACTATCCCCAATTACAAGTACATTTCCACTGTATGGTCTTTTTAATGAATCAAAGGATTTTAAAGAACAACCTCTTTCTTCTATAATACGTGCATTTGTAAAATGGTGTTTCATAGGATTTTCGTTAATAAATTTATTAAAAAGATCTTTAGGCTTTAAATCTTTAGTGCCAGTAATAGTGAGTTCTACAGCATCATTACCTTCTAAAGTTGACTCTATAATTACCTCAGCAAATGGATGATATTTGCTTCCGTAAAATTGATTCCAACTTTGAGGTGCAAATCCTGTAGTACCTTCCATAACACAACTAAATACAAATGGTGTACCATAATAAGTTCTTCCTTTATTAAGACCAAATTTTCCAGTTAATTTAGCATTAGCACCTTCAGCGATAACAAGTTTTTTTGCGAAAAGAGAAGATTTATTTTTACCTTTTTTTATATCGACTCTAACATGGTCACCAAGATCTTCACCGTTATAAGCTATAGTTTCTAACATTAAATTTACACCTGATTTTTCACAGTCTTTCCATAAGTCAGAAAGAAGATGACCTTTATCAAATTTTATGGCAAATGGTCTATGATCTTTATGTGCAAAATGTAACTTGTGTCCTCCTGGGGAGTGATGATAGTTATCAATAATATTTAGTGTTGGTCCGGTATAATTCACATCAAAACCATTTTTGGTAAATACTATTTTATTATTTTCAATTTTCACAGTTTCATTTTCATAACCTTCGTCAGTAACAAATTGAGCAGAGCAAGCTCTTTTTACTTTTGAAATATCTTTTTTAAGTTCAACAATAGTTACTTTTAATCCAAGCTTAGCAGCTTGTTTTGCAGTCATTAAGCCAGCAGGCCCAGCACCAATTATAATTAAATCTGATAAATTTTCCATATATATCTCCTTAATTTTTAAATGTATCTGTTAATGTCATAGTATTCATCTTTTTTATTTTATAGTATATATCAGGTTTCTCTTTTTGAATTTTATCTGTATGCTTTAATATTGCATCCCATATAAGTTTAGGAGTTTTGTATTGACTATAAGTTCCTTCTAAAATTTGATTTTCTACAAGTGCAAATAGATAATCTAGTTCTTCATCAGTATATGTTGGAACTAGAGCATATCCTTGAGATACTAAAAGATACTCATCACTATTAAATTCAAAAGCATTTTTCCACCAATTTGTATAATTTTCAAAACCATTTTTACCTTGAAGCTCATCATTTATAGCCATAGCAGCATGATAACCACACATTAATGCACCTTGAACTTCAACTTCAACAAAGGCAGCACTATCTCCAATTACAAGAACATTATTTTTATAAGGAACTTTCATTGATGAAAAGGCCTTAACTGCACAACCTTGTTTATCAATTAATGTAGCATTTTTAAAGTTTTCTTTTAATGGACTATTATTAATGACTTTATCAAATATATCATCTGGTCTTAATGAAGTTGAACCTGAAATTGTTACTTCAAAAGTATCATCACCTAAAAGGCTAGGGCCTATAATAACTGGAGCATTAGAGAAGAAAGCTTTACCATAAAATAAATTCCAGCTATTAGGTTCAATACCAGATATATTTTTTAATATATATTTGCCTGTAAGAGCTGTTGCAAAATGAGTTCTTCCTTTATTAAATCCAAGTCTGTTTGCCATTCTTGAATTTACCCCATCTGCAATTACAACTTTCTTAGCTTTCAATGTATAACGTTTACTGTTATCTTTCAATTCTACTTCTACATAATCACCTTTATCTACACCTTTAGATGCTAGCGTGGACATTCTAACGTCAACTCCTAAGCCTAAACATTCTTCATATAAGTCAGAAAGTAGTTTTCTTTTATCAAACTTTAGAGCAAAGGCTTTTTGATTTGGTAGAGCAAAGTGTATTCTATGACCGCTTGGAGAAGTATAATATTTATTTTTTACTTCAACTAGTTTTCCTTTATAATTAACTTCAAAGTTATTTTTAGTAAATAATATTTTATCATTAGTAAGTTTAATAAATTCATTTTCATATCCATCATCTAAAATAAATTGAGCTGAACAGGCTCTGCGTAATTGTTTAAAGTCTTTATTTTTTTCGACGATGGTAACTTTTAGACCAAGATTAGCAGCAGTTTTAGCAGTCATAAGTCCTGCAGGACCTGCTCCAATAATTAATAAATCAATAACATTATTCACAATCAGAACACCTCTTTATATATAATATGGATTATATTAAAAGTATACCATGTTTTATGCAAAATATGGATAAAAATAAGTATATTTGAAAATTAAGTATACATTGTTGGATTTTACTTTTGTTTTGGTTTAATATGTCACTTTGAGCTGAAAATATATTATAATATGAAAATATGAAAGATAGAATCATAAATCAATTTAAAAATTAGGAGGAGTATAATATTATTCATTTGCTTTTAGCAGTTATTTATTTATCTTTTATCAGTCTTGGATTGCCTGATTCGTTACTTGGTTCAGCATGGCCCGCTATATATAGAGAATTAGGAGTGCCAGTTTCCAATGCAGGAATTATCTCTATGATTATTGCGTTAGGAACAATTATATCAAGTCTACAAAGTGATAGATTTACTCGTAAGTTAGGAACAGGCAAAGTAACAGTGATTAGCGTTGCAATGACAGCTATATCTTTATTGGGATTTTCTTTAAGTCATTCTTTTTTGTATTATGTTTATGGGCAATTCCATATGATCTTGGTGCTGGAAGTGTAGATGCATCATTAAATTAACAATTATTTTAATATTCAGTTTACCTTTATGGAAAAGAGAATCAAAAGAAGAAAATGAGAGTAGTATAACATCTAAATCTTTTACTTTATCAGAAATTATAAGAATTCCAGGTTCAAAGGAAGTTATGATTACATTTTTTTGTTATTGTGCATTAGAGCAAACAACAGGGTTATGGGCTAGTAGTTATTTGACTTTAAATAAGGGGATGTCAATAGAAAAGGCTGCAAGTTTTGCAAGTATGTTTTATGTTGGAATTACTATATGGCGTGTAATTAGTGGATTTATTACTATGAAATTAAATGATTCGCAAATGATTTGCGGAGTTCAAATGGCAAGTGCTTATATAGGAACTTTAGTTATGCCTCCTATTTTTGGATTTATGGCTGAAGATATTAGCATAGCATTATATCCTATGTATCTTTTTATATTATTATGCATAATGAGTTTTATGTATAAATTATTGCTTCAAAAAAAGAGTTGGTAGGGAGAAGATATGAAGAATAAAGTTTTTGTAAATAAATAATAATTCATGATATTATATTTATATTGGTAAAAGAAAGGATGATAAAAGTGGGGTATAATATATTAATTGCAGAAGATGATGAAGATATTGTTGAATTATTAAGGCTTTATCTATCAAGTGAGGGGAATAATGTTGTTTCAGCTAACAATGGAATAGAAGCACTTAACATCATGAAAAATCATAAAATTGATTTAGCTGTTATTGATATAATGATGCCTGATATGAATGGATATAATTTGATAAAGGAAATTAGAAAGGAAAATAATATTCCAATAATTATCTTATCAGCTAAAAATCAAGAATATGATAAGATTCTTGGACTTAATATGGGGGCGGATGACTATATAACTAAACCTTTTAGTCCAATAGAATTTATTGCAAGGGTAAATTCTAATTTAAGACGTTTTTATAAGTTAGGAAGTAATAATTCTAATATAAAGATAAAGGAAAGTTCTGAAATTACATTAGGAGAAATCTTTGTAGATATTGACTCTTTTAAGGTTGAAAAGAATGGTATAGGAATTGATTTATCTCCTATGGAATTTAAAATTCTTGTTAAGTTAATGAAATCTCCAGGTAAGGTTTTTACTAAAGCTCAGATATATCAAAGTATTTCAGGAGAATTCTTTAAAAGTGATGAAAATACAATCATGGTACATATATCAAAGTTAAGAGATAAATTAGAAGATGATTCTAAAAATCCTAAGTATATTAAAACAGTAAGAGGATTAGGTTATAAGTTTGAGAATGTTTAATAAAAAGGATAAAGGTACAAGTTTTTTTTCATTACTTATAAAAAATCAAATTATTTTCACATTAATATTTTTGGCACTTGCTGCTTTATTTTATATTATAACTACATTATGCATTATTAATTTAACCTATGAGCCAAATTATTCTGATTTGGTAAATGAAATTAATAATTTAGAAAGTGGAAATTATTCAAGGATACCATTACAAAAGTATCTTAGAAAAGATTATGAGATGATTATATTTGATGAATGTGGAGAAAAAATATATTCGTCTTCGAAAAATAAATCAACAACTTTTTCTGTAACTGAATTAAATTATATACCAGACATAGAAGATGAATATTATTATTCTTTATCTAGATATCAAACATTATCCGGACCTAAATGGCTGCTTTTACGATTTGATGAGGCTAAATTTTTAGATTCTGATGCATATGCATCATTTGATAGGAATTTATATGTAACAGAAGGTAACTTATTTGAAATAGGTAAAAAATTCACTGAAAGAAGTTTACAGCTTTATATGGGAAGATATGATGAGGACTATGCAGTTAGAAAAATAATGTTTTTTACTAATTCTGGAGAAGTACGATATGCAGTGTTTATAATGAAGATGATAAGTGGTAAACAATATGAAAAGCTTAGTTCAATTTGGGAAAACAGTTGGATATCTTTTATTTTTGCATATATTTTGATGATGATATTTTCAATGTTCTGGTTAAATAAAAGAATTAAAAAATTATTAGATCCACTTAACTCGGCAATTGTTGGTTATATGAATAATGAAAATACAGATTTACACAATTATTCAGGGCCTAATGAATTTTTAGATATAGCTAATAATTTTAGTGCTCTTGCTAAAAGGCTTGATGAAAGTGAGTTAGAAAGAGAGGAAGTTAGCAAAGCTAAAAAGAAGATGCTAGCAGATATTTCACATGATTTGAAAACACCAATTACAGTTATTAAAGGATATTCTAGAGCCATTCGAGATGGGATGGTACCAAAGGATCAGCTAGAAAAGTATTTAGATACTATTGTAAAGAGAGCAGATACACTTTCAGAATTAATAGATACTTTCAGTGAATATAGTAAACTTGAGCATCCAGAGTTTATACTAGATATGGAATACAATAATATTTGTGAATTTTGTAAGGAAATATTAGCGGATAAATATCAGGAACTTGAATGTGGAGGATACTCACTTGAAGTTGATATTCCTGATGAAGAGATATATTGTAAATTCGATTGTTCACATATGAAAAGAGTGATAGAAAATATTATTGGGAATTCTGTGAAATATAATCCTAATGGTACATCTTTATACTTTTCATTATATGATGAAAAAGATAATATTAAAATTACTATAGGAGATAATGGATGTGGAATAAGTGATGAAATTGCTTCAACTATCTTTACCCCTTTTGTTATTGGAGATGAATCAAGATCCAATAAACAAGGAACTGGTTTAGGTCTTGCAATTGTAAAAGAAATTGTAGAGAAGCATGGAGGTAAAATCTCTCTTATTCAAGATGAAAAATTAAAGTATAAAGTATTATTTATTATTTATATTCCTAAAAGTAAATAAAAACATAGGAGCTATTCTTTTTATGGATAATAGCTCCTTTTTTGTTATAATAAACATGTGAGTTCTTTTCTTTACAAATCTTAAGAATTAGTAAAGAATTATATAAGTTTTTATTGGTATTATATAATTATGAATTAATTGTAAAAATAGGGATGAGTTTTTTGAGGTAGTTGTTATAAAAAAATTTCATTAAAAGATAAATATGATAATTTTATTCAATAAGTAGAAAGGAAAGAAATAATGAAAAGTGTGTTAGAATATCTTGAATCTTCAGCCAAAAGATGTCCGAGTAAGGTTGCAGTAAAAGATGATAAAAGTAGTTGTTCGTATATAGAATTAATGGATAATGCTAAGCATATAGGAAGTGGACTAGCGGAATATGAAGTCTCTAGAAAACCAATAATAGTATTTATGAATAAAAGTGTTGAAGCATTAACTGCATTTATGGGAATTGTATATTCTGGCTGTTTTTATGTTTTTATCAGTCCTGAACAAACAAAGACACGTATTAAACAAATCTTAGAAGTTACACAGGCAAAATGTATAATTACACAAAGTGAATATGTAGATATTTTAAAAAATATTGATTTTTCAGGATGCTTAATTGAGTATAGTGAAATTATAAGAACCCAAATTAATGAAGAAAAGTTAAAAAAAATAAGAGAGTCGGCTTTAGATATAGATCCTCTTTATTGTAATTTTACTTCTGGTTCTACAGGAGTACCAAAAGGAGTTTTGGTTAGTCATAAAAATGTTTTGGATTTTATGAGTTATTTTCCTGAAAAGTTTGATATTACTGAAAGAGATGTAATTGGAAATCAAGCGCCTTTTGACTTCGATGTATCAGTAAAAGATATATATTCAACATTAAAAGTAGGAGCAACAATGGTAATAATACCTAAACATTATTTTTCCATAGTAACTACATTGCTTGATTATTTATGTAATGAAAAAGTAACAACAATGATATGGGCAACTTCAGCATTATGTTTAATAACACAGTTAAAAGGATTAACATATAAGGTACCTACAACTGTTAATAAAATATTATTTAGTGGTGAAGTAATGCCAATAAAGCATTTAAAGTTATGGCAACAAGCTTTGCCAGATGCAACTTTTGTTAATTTATATGGTCCAACTGAAATAACTTGTAATTGCACATATTATGTTATTGATGGAGATATAGATGATAATGAAGTATTACCTATAGGTAAGGCATTTCCAAATGAAAAGGTATTTTTACTTGGAGAAAATAATGAGGAGATAACTGAAAAGGGAAAGGTAGGAGAAATATGTGTTTCTGGTACTACAGTTGCCTTAGGGTATTACAACAATGAAGAACAAACTAGAAAAGCATTTGTTCAAAATCCATTAAATTCACAATACGAGGAACGAATATATAGAACTGGAGATCTTGCTTTTTATGATGATAACAATAATCTTTGTTTCTCAGGTCGTAAGGATTTCCAAATAAAGTATATGGGACATCGTATTGAACTTGAGGAAATTGAAGTAGCGTTAAATGGATATAAGGGTATTGATAGAGCATGCTGCCTTTTTGATAGAAAGAAAGAAAAGTTAGTTACATTTTATGTAGGTAGTATTGAGAAGAGAGAAATTCAAAAGAAGATGAGAGGGGCTATGCCTTCTTATATGATACCTAGAGAGTTCCATTTAATTGATGAACTGCCTATTACTGCGAATGGAAAGATAGATAGAAAAAAACTTATGACTATGAGAGGATGAAATAATAGATGAATGATATTTTTTTAAAGGATGTTATATCAAAGTATAAAACACCTTTTTACGTTTTTGATACAGATATTCTAGTTAGAGGCATTAATAGAATTAAATCTGTAGTAGGCTCCAATATCGATTTATGTTATGCAATGAAGGCAAATCCTTTCATAATAAAAGAAATTGAAAGTAATATTGATGGGTTTGAAGTCTGTTCGCCAGGAGAATTTGCTATTTGTGAAAAATCAGAAATATCCATGGATAAGGTGATTATGTCTGGTGTCTTTAAAAATCCTAAAGATATTGAATATGCAATTCTGAGTTATGGTAATAAAATTGTTTATACTGTAGAGTCTTTATTGCAATTAAAGTTGATTGCAGAGTGTACTAAAAAACTTAAAAAAAAGATTAATGTTTTACTTAGATTAACTGCAGGAAATCAATTTGGGATGGATGAAACAATTATTAATGAGATTATAGTTAATAGGAATGAATATGAGTATATTCATATTGAAGGAATACAGTTTTATTCAGGTACACAAAAGAAATCAGCAAAAAAAATAGTTAAAGAATTAGATATGTTAGATAATTTTTGTGAAGGTTTAGAAAGAGAACATGGATTTACTGTGGAAAAGTTAGAATATGGACCAGGCCTTTCTGTATGCTATTTTGAAGAAGATAAGGATTGTGAAGAGGAAACATTAAATGTTCTTTCTGACAAGCTTAAGAATATGAAATTCAAAGGAAAGATTACATTAGAAATGGGAAGATTTATTGCGGCTTATTGTGGAACATATATTACAAGTGTAGTTGATATGAAGGAAAATAAAAATCAAAATTACTGCATAGTTGATGGAGGAATTCATCAAGTTAATTATTATGGACAAATAATGGCAATGAAGAAACCTTATATTATTCACTGGAATGAAGAAAATGAGGGAGAGGAAAAAGAGTGGAATGTTTGTGGTTCACTTTGTACGGTAAGCGATATACTTGTAAAACAGTATCCTTTGAAAAATCTTAAGTTGCAGGACAAGCTTATATTTAAGAAAGTAGGAGCTTATTCAATAACAGAGGCAATGGCTTTATTTTTAAGTCGTGATCTTCCAAAAGTAATTTTATATTCTAAGGAAAAAGGTTTTAGATTAGTAAGAGATAGTTTTTTAACTTCTAAGTTAAATTATATACAAAATACAAATAATTAAAAAAGGTGAGTGAGTTTTATGGAAAATTTATTAGAAATTTTAGAAGATATTAATTCAGATGTTGATTACAGCAAAGAAGATAAACTTATTGATAATGGAATTCTTGATTCATTAGATATTTTATCATTAGTTTCAGATATAGAAGATGAATTTGAAGTTTCAATTAAACCTGTGGATTTGATACCTGCAAACTTTAATTCAGCAGAAGCTATTTTTAATTTAATTCAAAGGTTACAAAAGGAAGATTAAAATGGATTATGTTTCTTTTTGCTATCTAGGCATTATCTTACCAGTAATTTTAGTATTATATAAGATTACTGCTAAGAGCTATAGATGGTTAATTTTATTAATATCTAATTGTGTATTCTTCTACTTAATAAGTGGAGGGCTTATTGTTTATTTGTTTTGGACAACAATTTCAATTTATTTCGTTGGAATTTGTCTATCTTACTTTAAGAAGGAGTATTTGAAAAGTAAGAAGGTTGTAGATGATGTTGCAAAGTTAAAAACATCATATATAAAGAAAAAGCGAATAATTTTATTGGTTGGTATATTGTTTAATATGATTATATTGGGAACCTTTAAATATTTTGACTTTTTGATTAATAATACTAATTTGTTTTTTAAAGTGCTATCTATAACAAGTTCATTTGAAGAACTAAAGTTAGTAGCACCTATTGGTATTTCATTTTATACATTACAAGCTATATCGTACATAGTAGATGTTTATCAAGAAAAAATCGAGGCAGATACTAATCTAGGTAGATTAGCTTTATTTATGTCCTTCTTTCCTATAATAATGGAAGGACCTATTTGTAGATATTCAGATATTGCGGAAAGTTTATATGCTGGAGAGCCTCTAAAATATAAAAATGTAACTTTTGGAGTTCAAAGGATTATATGGGGAGTTTTTAAAAACATTGTTATAGCAGATAGGCTTAATCTTTTTATAAAGAATGTATTTGATAGTAATAAGGAATATGGTGGAGTAGTAGTCATATTGGGAGCAATTTTTTATACCATTCAGTTATATATGAACTTTTCTGGGACCATAGATATAACAATTGGTATTGGAGAAATGTTTGGGGTGAAAATTCCTGAAAATTTCCGTCAACCTTTCTTTTCTAAAACACCATCAGAGTTTTGGCAACGTTGGCATATAACTCTTGGAACATGGTTTAAAGATTATATTTTTTATCCTTTATCTTTAACTAAATGGGTAAAAAAAATTGGTAAAAAAACTAGGAAAAAGTATGGGAAAAATGCTGGTAAAATTGTTACTTCTGCTATAGCATTGTTTGCAGTTTGGCTTTCTAATGGTATTTGGCATGGAAGTAGATGGAGTTATATATTTTATGGTATGTATTATTTTATACTAATTTTACTTGGTAAAATATTAGAACCTTATAATACTAAGGTTATTTCATATTTAAGGATAAATAAAAATAAAGTAGTATATAGAGTTTTACAAACAGTTAAAATGCTTGTAATTATTTTTACTGGTGAGATGTTCTTTAGGGCTAACGGAATAAAGGCTGGTTTATCAATGTTAAATGCTATTTTTACTAAGTTCTCATTATCTGATTTAAGCAATGGAACTATATCCGAATTAGGAATGGATGTAAAGGATCTTTGGATAATTTTAATTGCAGTTATTATTGTGTTTATTGTTGGGCTTCTTAAAGAAAAAGGAATTTCAATTCGAGAAGAAATATCTAATATGAATATTTTTATTAGATGGAATTTCTATTATATAGCCATACTTATAATAATTATTTTTGGAGCTTATGGAGAAGGGTATGTTCCAGCGGATTTAATCTATGCAGGATTCTAGGAGGCAGCACTTATGAAGTATATTAAAGTTATCAAGTCTATAGCATTTTTAATGATATTCTTTTTGATAATAAATTTTGCGGGAAATATTTTTATAGATAGAACAAGAAAAAGTGATCTTGATTTAGAGAAAGATAATAGTATTGATTATTTTATTATTGGAGATAGTGAAGCATATACAGGAATTTCTCCCATGGAGATTTGGAGAAAGTATGGATTTACAGGATACAATTTAGGAGTATCTGCACAAAGGTTACAGGATACATATTATTTGTTCAGAAAATCATTAAAAAAACAAAGCCCAAAAGTAGTAATGTTTGAAACTAATACTATTTATAGTATTTTAGGATTTAATAGTGAGACAGATAAGGTTTTTAAAAGTTTTTTTAATGAGTATTTTGAAATATATAAATATCATAATGATTGGAAAAAATTTAAGTTTTTCAATAAAAAAAGTGATGATACAAACTCAGAAGATGTTAAAGGAACCAAATTTAAAGGATTTAAATTTAATAATAATGTCAAGCCATATACTGAAGAAATTTGTTTGGATGAAACCGATGAAGTTCAAGAAATAAGTGGATTACAAAAGTATTATTTGAATGAGATAATTAAGCTTTGTAATAAAAATAATATTCAATTAATTTTTTATTCTAATCCAACACCTGTTAATTGGAAGTATGCAAAACATAATGCTGTTAAGAATTTTGCAGAAGAAAATAATTTGCAATTTATAGATTTGAATTTAAAGAATGATGAATTGAAGATAGATTGGACAAATGAAACATACGATGGCGGAGATCATGTTAATTTTTCAGGAGCTAAAAAGATAACTGAGTATATAGGGAAGTATTTATCACAAAATACATCTTTGGTTGATCATCGTCAAGATGAAGAATATAAAGAAGCTTGGAATTATAATTTAAATGAATACTTAAAAGATACGTACCAAGTTGAAAATTAAGTATATAGGAATTAGTAAAAAAACATATTTATAATTTAACTCACAACATTTGTATTTTTAATGTTGTGAGTTTTTTGTTTATATTTAAGTTTAACATTTGTAGTTAGTTATAATTTAAATTATTAATGAAAATATTAATAATAATAAAAATTGAAAGCGAGGAGTAATAATGCAAGTAAATGAAAAGTCTAAAAATAAATCATTAGGGGATGAAGGAAAACATAATACTGAGTTATTAGAGAGATATTTTGATCTTTTTGATAAGTCAATAGTCGACAAAGAGTCAAGAGATAATTTAATTAATCTTTTTTCAGAAGATATGTCCTTTGTATTAAACGGATATAAGAAGGATGGAACTGTTTATACACAAGTGGGAATAGATGTTGCTGAACTGGATGAGTTTGGAAAAATAAGATACTTGGAAAATGTTCCGGATGATTCTAAATTATTTAATTCTTATAAATAGTTGTTTTAATTTAAAAAATAAATTGAATATACACGATTAATTTACATATTTTCTTTAAATATCAACAAAGAATCTATCTAAAAGTACTATGAGATTATAAAAAAATAGTTTAATTAAGCCAAGATAATTATGCATTTTTATTAATTTAAAATGTATAAAAATCTTGGCTTATATATTTTAATAATATATTTAAAAAACGGAACATTATTTACTGATTTTAATATTATTTAAAAAGTACTAGAAACAAAATTGTATAGAAAAAAATAAAAAAATTAATTATTAAGCAAATTTTAAAATAGTATAAAAATATTCATCAAACTGCATATTTTTACATGTGAAAATATTCGGAATTTTAGTAATTTTAGTTGATGAGGGGTTTTTATAATGTTTTTAATTGACATATATGATTTTAGTAAGATAAAATAGTTATAAAGAATCTAAGAAAAAAATGTAATAAAATATATAAAAATAGTATATAATAAATATTGACTAACGATGGAAGATGATATAATCTCTTAATTGAGAATGTATATCATAAATGGCAATATACGGTTTTATGAAATGTTTCCTAAATTATTCATAGATCATTAAAATTAATTTTACTCATCGCGGACTCTTTTAATTACGAATTTTTATATTTTTGTATTTTGAAAAGGTTACATTTTTAATTCTATGTATATGTTTTCTGTAAAGCTAATTAGCTTTAGAACATTTCATAAAACGTATTACTTAGATTATTTGATTTTATTAATTCAAGGTTGCATATATTTATATGGTGTAACTTAGAAAAGATAAATTTTAACTTATATTAGCTTATACTTAATTAATAATATAAATATATAAAGTACAAGGAGGAATAGACATGTTACAAAAAGAACAATGGTCTGGCTTTGAAGGAAGACTATGGAAAGAAGAAATTAATGTTAGAGACTTCATCCAAAAGAACTATAAACCATATGATGGTGATGAATCTTTCCTTGCTGGTCCAACAGATGCTACAAACAAGCTATGGGGAAGATTACAAGAATTACAAAAGGAAGAAAGAGCTAAAGGTGGAGTTCTTGATATGGAAACAGAAGTTGTTTCTGGACTTACAGCTTATGGCCCTGGATACATCGATGAATCTTTAAAAGATCTTGAACAAATCGTTGGTCTTCAAACTGACAAGCCTCTTAAGAGAGCTTTCATGCCATATGGTGGTATAAGAATGGCAGAACAATCTTGCGAAAACTATGGATATACACCAGATCCACAATTACACAAGATATTCACTGAATATCATAAAACACATAACCAAGCAGTATTCGATGCTTATACACCTGAAATGAGAGCAGCTCGTAGCAGCCATATCATAACAGGACTTCCAGATACTTATGGACGTGGACGTATAGTAGGTGACTACAGAAGAATTGCTCTTTACGGTATAGATTATCTTATAGAATCAAAACAAAAAGATCATGCTAACTGTGGTGACGGAACTATGACAGATGATGTTATCCGTTTAAGAGAAGAAATCGCAGAACAAGTAAAAGCTCTTAAAGAAATGAAGAAAATGGCTGAAAGCTATGGATATGATATATCTGAACCAGCTAAGAACGCTAAGGAAGCAGTTCAATGGTTATACTTTGGATATCTTGCAGCAATCAAAACTCAAAATGGTGCAGCTATGTCAATAGGACGTGTTTCTACATTCCTTGATATATATATACAAAGAGACCTTGAAAATGGAGTTATCACTGAAGAAGAAGCTCAACAATTAATAGACCACTTAACAATAAAATGTAGAATGGTTAAATTCGCAAGAATAACTTCTTACAACGAATTATTCTCAGGAGATCCTTCATGGGTTACTATAGGATTAGCTGGTATAGGTGTTGACGGACGTCACATGGTAACAAAGAACGATTACCGTTTCTTACATACACTAGAAAACATGGGACCTTCACCAGAACCAAACTTAACTGTATTCTATTCATCAGCACTTCCAGAAAACTTCAAGAAGTATGCTGCTAAGATTTCAGTTAATACAAGCTCAATCCAATACGAAAATGATGACGTTATGAAACCAGTATGGGGAGATGACTACTCAATCTGCTGCTGTGTATCTGCGACTCAAACAGGTAAGGAAATGCAATTCTTCGGAGCTAGAGCTAACCTTGCTAAATGTTTACTTTACGCTATCAATGGTGGTGTA